>NZ_JAQQGK010000007.1:0-354953 GCF_028550695.1 Pseudomonas sp. BLCC-B112 | reverse complement strand
ATGTGAGAGTAGGTCATCGTCAAGATTAAATTCCGAAACCCCAATTGCGAAAGCAATTGGGGTTTTGTTTTTGCGCGGAGAAAAGTCGATTTGATTTTTATCTGCCCGATCGACTTGCTCGCCGGGTGGTGTTTTCTATGCAATGGTTTTGGGCATGGCTATCATGCCGGGCTCATTGTGAGGCGGATACTGCATGTCGACGTTGTTAGAGCTTCTAAAGGATGGGCGATTTCACTCGGGCCAGGCGCTCGGAGAGGTGCTGGGTGTTAGTCGTAGTGCTATATGGAAGCAGTTACAGCTTCTTGAGGCGGAATTAGGGCTTGTCATCCATAAGGTGCGAGGTCGTGGATATCAGTTGGCCACACCAATCACTTTGTTGAGCAGCGCGGAGATAAGTCGGTGCTCTTCTCCCAGCAGTGCTTGGGACGTTCGAATTTTTGATTCTATCGACTCCACAAATGCTGAGGCGCTGCGATCCATCGAGGGGGGGGCTGTGGCTCCTTTTCTTGTGCTAGCTGAGCGTCAGACCGCGGGGCGTGGCCGGCGTGGACGCAAGTGGATAAGTCCTTTTGCCGAGAATATCTATTACAGCCTGGTCTTGCGCATAGATGGAGGTCTCCGGCAACTGGAGGGTCTCAGTTTGGTCGTAGGGTTGGCGGTTATGCATACCCTTCGTGAGTATGGAATCCCAAGGGCGGGTTTGAAGTGGCCAAACGACGTTTTGGTTGGTCAGAAGAAGGTCGCGGGAATACTTTTGGAACTGGTGGGCGATCCTGCGGACGTGTGTCATGTGGTCCTGGGGGTTGGGATTAATGTGAATATGCAGAGCGCCGAGGGGGTTGATCAGGAGTGGACCTCGATAAGGTTGGAGTCTGGCCAGGTTACTGATCGCAATCAGCTGGTTGCTCGATTGAGTGAGACCCTTGTAGCTTATCTTGAGCGTCATCGATTGGATGGTTTCTCCGCTATCCAGGACGAGTGGGAGCAAGGTCATCTCTGGCAGGGGCGCGAAGTGTCTCTGATTGCGGGGGTCAATAAGATCGATGGTGTCGTGCTGGGTATTGATCGCCAAGGGGCGTTGCGGTTGAGCGTTGAAGGTGAAGAGAAAACTTATAGTGGTGGGGAGCTCAGTCTAAGGTTGCGTGACGATCCTTGAGTTTTGCTGCGAAACACCATGAAGTGTGCCCGCGCTACCTTAGGCTAGTAGGTGGGGAGGCTTGTATAGCTGCTCTGGGCGTTGTGTTGGTTTCGCAGGATCAGTTTGTTCGTGATTTGTGTTTTTCGAGTTGACTAAGGCTTGTCTTTCGTCTCGAGGTATTTATGCGCTGGCTGTTTCTGTTGTTACTGGTCCTCAATGGTTTCTATTACATCTGGCATCAGCAGGAAGCACCTCTTCGTGCGAAAGAGGTTATGCCTCTCTCGCTCTATCGAGGCTCTCAGCAAGATATTCGCTTGTTGAGTGAGTCTGCAGATTCGGTCGAGCGGAGGGATAAGGGGAGGGTTGGAGAGGTTGATGCAAGCTGTCTCTATCTAGGGGGCTTTGCTCGTCGAGATATGGCTCAGATGCTTGAGCAGCGGCTTATAGGGCTGGGGGCGGATGTCAGGCTACTGTCCTTGAGTGTTCCTGGATCTTCTGGTTTCTGGTTGCGTGTGGCTCCTGAGAGCAAGCATTTGCTGGATGATCTACAGCTGCAGAACCTTGCTAAGGAATTCAATGAGTTAAAACATAAAATAATGCCTTGTGAGGGGCTTGCAACTGTCGAATAGGTTGCATAGAATGGCGCCCGCTCCGCAGTGAAGACCTTTGAGGTTAAAGCAGCAGAGCTAAGTCAACGCAGCTAACCTCAAGATTTTATTGAGAAAATGCTTGACAGAAAGGTAGCGTAGTGTAAAATGCTGCCTCGCTTAGGAGGGGTTCCCGAGCGGCCAAAGGGATCAGACTGTAAATCTGACGTCTACGACTTCGAAGGTTCGAATCCTTCCCCCTCCACCAGATTTAGCGAGAGCTGCAGGCTCCGCGGGTATAGTTTAGTGGTAGAACCTCAGCCTTCCAAGCTGATGATGCGGGTTCGATTCCCGCTACCCGCTCCAAGTTTGCAGGTTTTGCAAAGTGTTACGCTCTTGTAGCTCAGTTGGTAGAGCACACCCTTGGTAAGGGTGAGGTCAGCGGTTCAAATCCGCTCAAGAGCTCCATATAACAAGGCAGATATGAAAATATCTGCCTTTGTTTTAATGGCTTGTGTGACTTGCTCAATTCTTCTCCTAGGGGTGATTTCGATGGCTAAGGAAAAGTTCGAACGTAATAAGCCGCACGTTAACGTAGGTACTATCGGTCACGTTGACCACGGTAAGACCACTCTGACTGCTGCTCTGACTCGCGTTTGTTCCGAGGTTTTCGGTTCGGCTCGTGTTGACTTCGACAAGATCGACAGTGCCCCAGAAGAAAAAGCTCGTGGTATCACCATCAACACTGCACACGTAGAGTACGATTCGCACATTCGTCACTACGCGCACGTTGACTGCCCAGGTCACGCCGACTACGTCAAAAACATGATCACTGGTGCTGCCCAGATGGACGGCGCGATCCTGGTTTGCTCGGCTGCCGATGGTCCGATGCCGCAAACTCGTGAGCACATCCTGCTGTCCCGTCAGGTAGGCGTTCCGTACATCGTTGTCTTCCTGAATAAGGCGGACATGGTCGACGACGCTGAGCTGTTGGAGCTGGTTGAGATGGAGGTGCGCGACCTGCTGAGCACTTACGACTTCCCAGGTGACGACACTCCGATCATCATCGGTTCGGCTCTGATGGCCCTGAACGGCCAAGACGACAACGAAATGGGTACCACCGCTGTTAAGCGTCTGGTAGAAACTCTGGACACTTACATTCCAGAGCCAGAGCGTGCAATCGACAAGCCGTTCCTGATGCCAATCGAAGACGTATTCTCGATCTCCGGTCGTGGCACCGTGGTAACTGGCCGTGTTGAGCGTGGTATCGTTCGCATTCAGGAAGAAGTTGAGATCGTTGGTCTGCGCGATACTCAGAAGACTACCTGCACCGGTGTTGAAATGTTCCGCAAGCTGCTCGACGAAGGTCGTGCTGGCGAGAACTGCGGCGTTCTGCTGCGTGGTACCAAGCGTGACGACGTTGAGCGTGGTCAGGTTCTGGTTAAGCCAGGCACCGTTAAGCCGCACACCAAGTTCACCGCTGAAGTTTATGTTCTGAGCAAAGAAGAAGGCGGCCGTCATACTCCGTTCTTCAAAGGCTACCGTCCACAGTTCTACTTCCGTACTACTGACGTGACCGGTAACTGCGAGCTGCCAGAAGGCGTTGAAATGGTAATGCCAGGTGACAACATCCAGATGACTGTCACTCTGATCAAAACCATCGCGATGGAAGATGGTCTGCGTTTCGCTATCCGTGAAGGCGGTCGTACCGTCGGCGCCGGCGTCGTTGCCAAAGTCATCGAATAAGTTCTTGAAATATCTCCATCGGGCCGACATAATGGTCGGCCTGATTTTGTTTTTAGGTCAGTAGCTCAATTGGCAGAGCGACGGTCTCCAAAACCGTAGGTTGGGGGTTCGATTCCCTCCTGACCTGCCAGATTCACTCAATGTGTCTGGCTTTCTTTTCACAGGATCTTCATAGATGACTCCTAAGGCTGAAGCTCAAGGCTCTCGCTTCGATCTGCTCAAGTGGCTCGTTGTGGTTGCTTTGGTGATTGTTGGTGTTGTTGGCAATCAGTACTATTCTGCTTCGCCGATCCTGTACCGCGTATTGGCGCTGCTTGCCATTGCCGCAGTTGCTGCCTTCATTGGTCTGCAAACTGCCAAGGGCAAGTCGTTCTTCGTGTTGGTTAAGGAAGCGCGCACTGAGATTCGTAAAGTCGTATGGCCAACTCGCCAAGAGACCACGCAGACCACGCTTATTGTAGTGGCTGTGGTTCTGGTCATGGCGTTGCTGTTGTGGGGGCTAGATTCCCTGCTTGGCTGGCTTGTTTCCTTGATTGTTGGCTAAGGGTGTCCCGTGGCTAAGCGTTGGTACGTTGTGCATGCTTACTCGGGTTACGAGAAGCATGTAATGCGCTCGTTGATCGAGCGTGTAAAGCTGGCTGGCATGGAAGATGGCTTCGGCGAGATTCTGGTCCCCACTGAAGAAGTGGTTGAGATGCGCAATGGCCAGAAGCGCAAAAGCGAACGCAAGTTCTTTCCAGGCTATGTGCTGGTTCAAATGGACATGAATGAGGGTACTTGGCACTTGGTCAAGGACACTCCTCGTGTCATGGGTTTCATTGGTGGTACTGCTGATAAGCCAGCGCCTATCACTGATAAAGAGGCGGAAGCAATTCTGCGTCGCGTTGCTGATGGCAGCGATAAGCCCAAGCCTAAGACACTGTTCGAGCCAGGTGAGGTGGTCCGTGTTACTGACGGCCCATTCGCAGACTTTAACGGTACGGTCGAAGAAGTTAACTACGAAAAGAGCCGGATCCAAGTGGCGGTGCTCATTTTCGGTCGCTCTACTCCGGTAGAGCTAGAGTTCAGTCAGGTCGAGAAGGCCTAACTGGATGAGAATCCCATACCCCGCAGCCTTAGGCTGTGGGGTTTTTTCGTCACTGGGATAAACGCGCAAGTAACCGGGGAGCCTTTCTAGGCGTCTGAACCCGTAATTGGAGTGCCTCATGGCTAAGAAGATTACTGCTTACATCAAGCTGCAAGTTAAGGCCGCTCAGGCCAACCCAAGCCCGCCCGTTGGTCCAGCTCTGGGTCAGCACGGCGTGAACATCATGGAATTCTGCAAGGCTTTCAACGCCCGTACTCAGGGTCTTGAACCAGGTCTGCCGACTCCTGTGATCATCACTGTTTACAGTGACCGCAGCTTCACTTTCGAAACTAAGAGCACCCCTGCTTCGGTTCTGCTGAAGAAAGCTGCTGGCCTGACCAGCGGTTCCGCTCGTCCGAACACCGTTAAGGTTGGCACTGTTACCCGTGCTCAGCTGGAAGAAATCGCGAAAACCAAAAACGCGGATCTGACTGCAGCTGATATGGATGCAGCCGTGCGTACTATCGCCGGTTCTGCTCGTAGCATGGGCCTTAACGTGGAGGGTGTGTAATGGCTAAGCTGACCAAGCGCCAAAAGGCTATCGCCGGCAAGATTGAAGCAGGCAAGGCCTACAACTTCGTAGAAGCCGCCGCTCTCCTGACCGAGCTGTCGACCGTTAAGTTCAGCGAGTCCGTAGACGTAGCTGTGAACCTGGGCGTAGACCCACGTAAATCTGACCAGGTTGTTCGTAGCGCTACCGTGCTGCCACACGGCACTGGCAAGACTGTACGTGTTGCTGTGTTTACTCAGGGTCCAGCTGCTGAAGCTGCTCTGGCTGCCGGTGCAGACCGCGTAGGTATGGATGATCTGGCTGCCGAAATGAAAGGCGGCGACCTGAACTATGACGTAGTTATTGCTTCTCCGGATGCAATGCGCGTTGTAGGCCAGCTGGGTCAGGTTCTGGGTCCTCGTGGCCTGATGCCTAACCCGAAAGTCGGCACTGTAACCCCAGACGTGGCCTCGGCAGTTAAGAACGCCAAGGCTGGTCAGGTTCGCTACCGCACCGACAAAAACGGCATTATCCACACCTCCGTTGGCAAGGTCGGCTTCGACGCCGTCAAGCTGAAGGAAAACGTTGAAGCCCTGATCGCTGACCTGAAGCGTATCAAGCCAGCTTCTTCGAAAGGTATCTACGTCAAGCGCGTTACCCTGAGCACCACCATGGGTCCAGGTTTGGTCATCGACCAAGGCTCGCTGGACGTATAAGACACAGGCTGGCACAAGCGATTGTGCCAGTTGAAAAAATTGGGGTCCCTGCCTGGCGGGGGCTATCCAAGACCGTAGGCGACGCAAGTCTTAAACCTCAAGCCTACGCAGATGGTGCTCCCGGTTCCTTACCGAATCAGACACCAAAACGACATCCAGCCTAGGTTGGATGAAACGGTAACAAGCAGGAGTTAAACCCGTGGCAATTAAACTCGAAGACAAGAAGGCCATCGTCGCTGAAGTCAACGAGGCTGCCAAAGTCGCTCTGTCTGCTGTTGTGGCTGATGCCCGCGGTGTGACAGTAGGCGCAATGACCGGACTCCGTAAAGAGGCCCGCGAAGCTGGTGTTTACGTACGTGTTGTACGTAACACCCTGCTCAAGCGCGCTGTTGAAGGCACTCAATATGACGTGCTCAACGACGCGTTCGTCGGCCCTACCCTGATTGCATTCTCCAAGGAACATCCGGGCGCTGCTGCTCGTATTTTCAAAGAGTTCGCAAAGGGTCAGGACAAGTTCGAGATCAAGGCAGCTGCGTTCGAGGGCAAGTACCTCGCAGCAAACGAGATCGACGTGTTGGCTTCGCTGCCAACTCGCGACGAAGCTATTGCGAAGCTGATGAGCGTGATTCAAGGCGCTACCAGCAAGCTGGCTCGTACTCTGGCGGCTATTCGCGACCAGAAAGAAGCTGCTGCTGCCTAAGGCACCGCAAGCCCTTTCAAAATCATATGTTTAATTTGATGGCTGCGTAGGCTGTCACCCCAATACAGGAATTTATAGTCATGTCTCTGACTAACGAGCAAATCATCGAAGCAATCGGCCAGAAAACCGTTCTGGAAGTTGTTGAGCTGATCAAAGCAATGGAAGAAACCTTCGGCGTTACCGCTGCTGTTGCCGCTGCTGGCCCAGCTGCTGCTGCCGCTGTTGTTGAAGAGCAAACTGAATTCAACGTCATGCTGACCGAAGCTGGCGAGAAGAAAGTTAACGTGATCAAGGCTGTACGTGAACTGACCGGTCTGGGCCTGAAAGAAGCCAAGGCTGTAGTTGACGGCGCTCCTGCCATGGTTCTGGAAGCTGTTGCTAAAGAAGCAGCTGACAAAGCCAAAGCAGCTCTGGAAGAAGCAGGCGCTAAAGTCGAGCTCAAGTAAGCATCGACTTTGTGTCTCCAGCCCAAGCGTTAAGCGAACGGCTGATGGCTGGTGGCTTTTGCCACCGGCCTTTTTCCGTTATTGGCGGCCGACTGGGTCGGTGCCTTTAACGTGCTGTAACCCACCCTGTGCGGTGGCGCAAACCAAAGGGTTTGCACGATTTTCTGGCTGCTCCCGTCGGGAGAAGCCGAATAAGCAGGTGACCAAGCTGGGGAACGCTGATGGCTTACTCATATACTGAGAAAAAACGTATCCGCAAGGACTTTAGCAAGTTGCCGGACGTCATGGATGTGCCGTACCTCCTGGCCATCCAGCTGGATTCGTATCGTGAATTCTTGCAAGCGGGAGCGACTAAAGATCAGTTCCGCGACGTGGGCCTGCATGCGGCCTTCAAATCCGTTTTCCCGATCATCAGCTACTCCGGCAATGCTGCGTTGGAGTATGTCGGTTATCGCCTGGGCGAACCGGCGTTTGATGTTAAAGAATGCGTGTTGCGTGGTGTGACTTACGCCGTACCTTTGCGGGTAAAAGTTCGTCTGATCATTTTCGACAAAGAATCGTCGAACAAAGCGATCAAGGACATCAAAGAGCAAGAAGTCTACATGGGTGAAATCCCCCTGATGACTGAGAACGGTACCTTCGTAATCAACGGTACCGAGCGTGTAATCGTTTCCCAGCTGCACCGTTCCCCTGGCGTATTCTTCGACCACGACCGTGGCAAGACGCACAGCTCCGGTAAGCTGCTGTACTCCGCGCGGATCATTCCTTACCGCGGTTCGTGGCTGGACTTCGAGTTCGACCCGAAAGACTGCGTGTTCGTCCGTATCGACCGTCGCCGCAAGCTGCCTGCGTCGGTTCTGCTGCGCGCGCTGGGTTACACCACTGAAGAAGTGCTGGATGCTTTCTACACCACCAACGTATTCCACGTGAAAGGCGAGAGCCTGAGCCTGGAGCTGGTGCCTCAGCGCCTGCGTGGTGAAATTGCCGTTCTGGACATCCAGGATGACAAGGGCAAGGTTATTGTCGAGCAGGGTCGTCGTATCACCGCTCGCCACATCAACCAGCTGGAAAAAGCCGGTATCAAAGAGCTGGATGTACCTCTGGACTACGTCCTGGGGCGTACCACCGCCAAGGCTATCGTGCACCCGGCTACCGGTGAAATCCTGGCAGAGTGCAACACCGAGCTGAACACCGAGATCCTGGCAAAAATCGCCAAGGCCCAGGTTGTTCGCATCGAAACGCTGTACACCAACGACATCGACTGCGGTCCGTTCGTTTCTGACACTCTGAAGATCGACTCCACCAGCAACCAATTGGAAGCGCTGGTCGAGATCTATCGCATGATGCGTCCTGGCGAGCCGCCAACCAAAGATGCTGCCGAGACTCTGTTCAACAACCTGTTCTTCAGCCCTGAGCGCTATGACCTCTCCGCCGTTGGCCGGATGAAGTTCAACCGTCGTATCGGTCGTACCGAGATCGAAGGTTCGGGCGTCCTGTGCAAAGAAGACATCGTTGCCGTACTGAAGACTCTGGTCGACATCCGTAACGGTAAAGGCATCGTCGACGACATCGACCACCTGGGTAACCGTCGTGTTCGTTGCGTAGGCGAAATGGCCGAGAACCAGTTCCGCGTTGGCCTGGTGCGTGTAGAGCGTGCGGTCAAAGAGCGTCTGTCGATGGCCGAAAGCGAAGGCCTGATGCCGCAAGACCTGATCAATGCCAAGCCAGTGGCTGCGGCAGTGAAAGAGTTCTTCGGTTCCAGCCAGCTGTCGCAGTTCATGGACCAGAACAACCCGCTCTCCGAGATCACCCACAAGCGTCGTGTCTCCGCACTCGGCCCAGGTGGTCTGACTCGTGAGCGTGCAGGCTTCGAAGTTCGTGACGTGCACCCGACTCACTACGGTCGTGTATGCCCGATCGAAACGCCGGAAGGTCCGAACATCGGTCTGATCAACTCCCTGGCGGCCTATGCGCGCACCAACCAGTACGGCTTCCTTGAGAGCCCGTACCGTGTGGTGAAAGACGCTCTGGTCACTGACGAGATCGTGTTCTTGTCCGCCATCGAAGAGGCCGATCACGTGATCGCCCAGGCTTCGGCGACCATGAACGACAAAGGTCAGCTGATCGATGAGCTGGTGGCTGTTCGTCACTTGAACGAATTCACCGTCAAGGCGCCGGAAGACGTCACCTTGATGGACGTTTCGCCGAAGCAGGTAGTTTCGGTTGCAGCGTCGCTGATTCCGTTCCTCGAGCACGACGACGCCAACCGTGCGTTGATGGGTTCCAACATGCAGCGTCAGGCTGTACCGACCCTGCGTGCTGATAAGCCGCTGGTAGGTACCGGCATGGAGCGCAACGTTGCCCGTGACTCCGGCGTTTGTGTCGTGGCTCGCCGTGGCGGCGTGATCGACTCGGTCGATGCCAGTCGTATCGTGGTTCGTGTTGCGGATGACGAAGTCGAAACTGGCGAAGCCGGTGTCGATATCTACAACCTGACCAAGTACACCCGCTCCAACCAGAACACCTGCATCAACCAGCGTCCGCTGGTGAGAAAAGGTGATCGGGTTCAGCGCAGCGACATCATGGCCGACGGCCCGTCCACCGACATGGGTGAGCTGGCACTGGGTCAGAACATGCGTATCGCGTTCATGGCGTGGAACGGCTTCAACTTCGAAGACTCCATCTGCCTGTCCGAGCGTGTGGTTCAGGAAGACCGCTTCACCACGATCCACATCCAGGAACTGACCTGTGTGGCCCGTGACACCAAGCTTGGCCCAGAGGAAATCACTGCGGACATCCCGAACGTGGGTGAGGCTGCACTGAACAAGCTGGACGAAGCCGGTATCGTTTATGTAGGTGCTGAAGTTGGCGCAGGCGACATCCTGGTCGGTAAGGTCACTCCGAAAGGCGAGACTCAGCTGACTCCGGAAGAGAAGCTGCTGCGCGCGATCTTCGGTGAAAAAGCCAGCGACGTTAAAGACACATCCCTGCGTGTGCCTACTGGTACCAAAGGTACTGTCATTGACGTACAGGTCTTCACTCGTGACGGCGTTGAGCGTGATGCTCGTGCACTGTCCATCGAGAAGAGCCAGCTCGACGAGATCCGCAAGGATCTGAACGAAGAGTTCCGCATCGTTGAAGGCGCAACCTTCGAGCGTCTGCGCTCCGCTCTGGTCGGCCATAAAGCCGAAGGCGGCGCCGGTCTGAAGAAAGGTCAGGAAATCACCGACGAAGTTCTCGACGGTCTTGAGCATGGCCAGTGGTTCAAACTGCGCATGGCTGAAGATGCTCTGAACGAGCAGCTCGAGAAGGCTCAGGCCTACATCGTTGATCGCCGCCGTCTGCTGGACGACAAGTTCGAAGACAAGAAGCGCAAACTGCAGCAGGGCGATGACCTGGCTCCAGGCGTGCTGAAAATCGTCAAGGTCTACCTGGCAATCCGTCGTCGCATTCAGCCGGGCGACAAGATGGCCGGTCGTCACGGTAACAAGGGTGTGGTCTCTGTGATCATGCCGGTTGAAGACATGCCGCACGATGCTAATGGCACCCCGGTCGACGTGGTCCTCAACCCGCTGGGCGTACCTTCGCGTATGAACGTTGGTCAGATTCTCGAAACTCACCTGGGTCTCGCGGCCAAGGGTCTGGGCGAGAAGATCAACCGCATGGTTGAAGAGCAGCGTAAGGTGGCAGAACTGCGCACCTTCCTGGATGAGATCTACAACCAGATCGGTGGTCGTAACGAAGACCTGGACAGCTTCTCCGATCAGGAGATTCTGGATCTGGCGAACAACCTGCGCGGCGGTGTGCCTATGGCCACTCCGGTGTTCGACGGTGCCAAGGAAAGCGAAATCAAGGCCATGCTGAAACTGGCGGACCTGCCAGAGAGCGGCCAGATGCAGCTGACCGACGGCCGTACCGGCAACAAGTTCGAGCGTCCAGTTACCGTTGGCTACATGTACATGCTGAAACTGAACCACTTGGTAGACGACAAGATGCACGCTCGTTCTACCGGTTCGTACAGCCTGGTTACCCAGCAGCCGCTGGGTGGTAAGGCGCAGTTCGGTGGTCAGCGTTTCGGGGAGATGGAGGTCTGGGCACTGGAAGCATACGGTGCTGCATACACTCTGCAAGAAATGCTCACAGTGAAGTCGGACGATGTGAACGGTCGTACCAAGATGTACAAAAACATCGTGGACGGCGATCACCGTATGGAGCCGGGCATGCCCGAGTCCTTCAACGTGTTGATCAAAGAAATTCGTTCCCTCGGCATCGATATCGATCTGGAAACCGAATAACACGTGACGCGAATCGAGAGCGGGGCAGGATTGCCCGCTCTCTGCTCCGCCAGGAGGAAAGGCCTTGAAAGACCTACTGAATTTGCTGAAAAACCAGGGTCAAGTCGAAGAGTTCGACGCCATCCGTATTGGATTGGCCTCGCCTGAGATGATCCGTTCTTGGTCGTTCGGCGAAGTTAAAAAGCCGGAAACCATCAACTACCGTACGTTCAAGCCTGAGCGTGACGGCCTGTTCTGCGCCAAGATCTTTGGCCCGGTAAAGGATTACGAGTGCCTGTGCGGTAAGTACAAGCGCTTGAAGCATCGCGGCGTGATCTGCGAGAAGTGCGGCGTTGAAGTTGCACTGGCCAAGGTTCGTCGTGAGCGCATGGCGCACATCGAACTGGCTTCGCCGGTTGCCCACATCTGGTTCCTGAAGTCGCTGCCGTCCCGTATCGGCCTGCTGATGGACATGACCCTGCGTGATATCGAGCGCGTTCTCTACTTCGAGAGCTACGTTGTTATCGATCCAGGTATGACCACCCTGGAAAAGGGTCAGCTGCTGAACGACGAGCAGTACTTCGAAGCGCTGGAAGAGTTCGGTGATGACTTCGACGCCCGGATGGGTGCCGAGGCTGTCCGCGAGCTGCTGCACGCTATCGACCTGGAGCACGAGATTGGCCGTCTGCGTGAAGAGATTCCGCAAACCAACTCGGAAACCAAGATCAAGAAGCTGTCCAAGCGTCTGAAGTTGATGGAAGCCTTCCAGGGCTCCGGCAACCTGCCAGAGTGGATGGTGTTGACCGTTCTGCCGGTTCTGCCGCCAGATCTGCGTCCACTGGTTCCGCTGGATGGCGGTCGCTTTGCGACTTCCGACCTCAACGACCTGTATCGTCGAGTGATCAACCGTAACAACCGCTTGAAGCGCCTGCTTGATCTGTCCGCTCCGGACATCATCGTGCGCAACGAAAAGCGTATGTTGCAGGAAGCTGTCGACGCTTTGCTCGACAACGGTCGTCGTGGCCGCGCTATTACCGGCTCCAACAAGCGTCCTCTGAAATCCCTGGCTGACATGATCAAGGGTAAACAAGGTCGTTTCCGTCAGAACTTGCTCGGTAAGCGTGTTGACTACTCCGGTCGTTCGGTAATTACCGTAGGCCCGACCCTGCGTCTGCACCAGTGCGGTCTGCCGAAGAAGATGGCTCTCGAGCTGTTCAAGCCGTTCATTTTCGGCAAGCTGGAAATGCGTGGTCTCGCTACCACCATCAAAGCCGCCAAGAAGATGGTCGAGCGCGAGCTGCCGGAAGTTTGGGACGTTCTCGCAGAAGTGATTCGCGAACACCCCGTGCTGCTCAACCGTGCACCGACCCTTCACCGTCTGGGTATCCAGGCGTTTGAACCGGTACTGATCGAAGGTAAGGCTATCCAGCTGCACCCTCTGGTCTGTGCTGCGTACAACGCCGACTTCGACGGCGACCAAATGGCCGTGCACGTGCCGCTGACGCTGGAAGCCCAGCTGGAAGCGCGTGCGTTGATGATGTCGACCAACAACATTCTGTCGCCAGCCAACGGTGAGCCAATCATCGTTCCGTCGCAGGACGTTGTATTGGGTCTGTATTACATGACCCGTGAAGCGATCAACGCCAAGGGCGAAGGTCGTGTGTTCGCCGACCTGCAGGAAGTCGACCGCGTATTCCGCGCCGGCGAAGCAGCTCTGCACGCCAAGATCAAGGTTCGTATCAACGAAACCGTTAACGATCGTGATGGCGGCAGCGTCAGCGCTACCCGTATTGTCGACACCACTGTCGGCCGTGCGCTGCTGTTCCAGGTTGTGCCGAAAGGTCTGTCGTTCGACGTCGTCAACCTGCCGATGAAGAAGAAGGCGATCTCCAAGCTGATCAACCAGTGCTACCGCGTGGTAGGTCTGAAAGAGACCGTGATCTTCGCTGACCAGTTGATGTACACCGGTTTCGCTTACTCGACCATTTCCGGCGTTTCCATCGGTGTTAACGACTTCGTTATCCCGGATGAAAAAGCCCGCATCATCGGTGCTGCCACCGACGAAGTGAAAGAAATCGAGAGCCAGTACGCCTCCGGCCTGGTAACCCAGGGCGAGAAGTACAACAAGGTGATCGACCTTTGGTCGAAAGCCAACGACGAAGTATCCAAGGCGATGATGGCCAACCTCTCGAAAGAGAAAGTCATCGACCGCAATGGCGACGAAGTCGAGCAAGAATCGTTCAACTCGATGTACATGATGGCTGACTCGGGTGCGCGGGGTTCCGCTGCACAGATCCGCCAGCTGGCCGGTATGCGTGGTCTGATGGCCAAGCCGGACGGCTCCATCATCGAAACGCCGATTACTGCGAACTTCCGTGAAGGTCTGAGCGTACTCCAGTACTTCATCTCGACTCACGGTGCTCGTAAAGGTCTGGCGGATACCGCGTTGAAAACTGCGAACTCCGGTTACCTGACTCGTCGTCTGGTAGACGTGGCGCAGGATCTGGTTGTAACCGAGATCGATTGCGGCACCGAACACGGCCTGCTGATGACTCCGCACATTGAAGGCGGTGACGTTGTAGAGCCGCTGGGTGAGCGCGTATTGGGTCGTGTTATCGCCCGTGACGTATTCAAGCCAGGTACCGAGGACGTCATCGTTCCTGCTGGCACTCTGGTAGACGAGAAGTGGGTTGAGTTCATCGAGCTGAACAGCATCGACGAAGTGATCGTGCGTTCGCCGATCAGTTGCGAAACCCGCTACGGCATCTGTGCCAAGTGCTACGGTCGTGACTTGGCTCGCGGCCACCTGGTGAACATTGGTGAAGCGGTAGGCGTAATTGCTGCCCAGTCCATCGGTGAGCCGGGTACCCAGCTGACCATGCGTACGTTCCACATCGGTGGTGCGGCAAGCCGGACCTCGGCAGCGGACAGCGTACAGGTGAAGAATGGCGGTACCGTCCGTCTGCATAACCTGAAGCATGTTGAGCGTGTTGACGGTCACCTGGTAGCTGTATCCCGTTCTGGCGAGCTGGCAATTGCCGACGACTTCGGTCGTGAGCGCGAGCGCTACAAGCTGCCTTACGGTGCTGTGATTTCGGTGAAGGAAGGCGATAAGGTCGACGCTGGTGCCATCGTGGCCAAGTGGGATCCGCACACTCACCCAATCGTTACCGAAATGAAAGGTACCGTGACCTACGTGGGCATGGAAGAAGGCATCACGATCAAGCGTCAGACTGACGAATTGACCGGTATGACCAACATTGAAGTACTTGACGTCAAAGACCGTCCAGCTGCCGGTAAGGACATTCGTCCAGCCGTGAAGATGGTGGGTATGGATGGCAAGGATCTGCTGCTGCCAGGTACTGACGTACCGGCCCAGTACTTCTTGCCGGCTAACGCACTTGTAGGTGTTGCTGACGGTGCGCAGATTGCGATCGGTGATGTTATCGCTCGTATTCCGCAAGAGACTTCGAAGACCCGTGACATCACCGGTGGTCTGCCGCGTGTTGCCGACTTGTTCGAAGCTCGTCGTCCGAAAGAGGCCTCGATTCTGGCTGAAGTCAGCGGCACCATCGCGTTCGGTAAAGAGACCAAAGGCAAGCGCCGCCTGGTCATTACCCCGAACGACGGTAGCGATCCGTATGAGGAGCTGATTCCGAAGTGGCGTCACCTGAACGTCTTCGAAGGCGAACAAGTGAACCGCGGCGAAGTTATCTCCGACGGTCCGAGCGATCCGCACGACATCCTGCGTCTGCTGGGTGTGAGCGCGCTGGCCAAGTACATCGTCAACGAGATCCAGGACGTTTACCGTCTGCAAGGCGTGAAGATCAACGACAAGCACATCGAGACCATCCTGCGTCAGATGTTGCGTAAGGTTGAGATTGCCGAGTCTGGCGACTCCAGCTTCATCAAGGGCGACCAGATGGAACTGACTCACGTACTGGTAGAAAACGAGCGTCTGAGCGCTGAAGACAAGTTCATCTCCAAGTTCACCCGCGTATTGCTGGGTATTACTAAGGCGTCCTTGTCCACTGAGTCGTTCATCTCGGCGGCCTCTTTCCAAGAGACCACTCGTGTACTGACCGAAGCGGCAGTGACCGGCAAGCGTGACTACCTGCGCGGCCTGAAGGAAAACGTGGTTGTGGGTCGTCTGATCCCGGCCGGTACCGGCCTGGCTTACCACAGCGAGCGCAAGCGTCGTCGTGATGCAGACAAGCCTCTGCGCGTAAGCGCGAGTGAAGTCGAAGCAGCACTGACTGAAGCGCTGAACTCCAGCGGTAACTGAGGTCTGCAATAGATTGAGATGGGGCCCCGGTTTTTCCGACTGAGAATCGAGACACTTTTTGTCGAGGTTCGCTGATCGGGGAGCCCGGGGCCTTGCCTTGACTGGGGGCAAGATCCTCTTTAGACTCTTGTACCCCTAAATTTGGTGGAGCTTGTGCTCTGCCATTTTGTTTATGTCGAAAGACAACAGTGGAGCTAGTAGATGGCAACTATCAACCAGCTGGTACGTCAGCCGCGTAAGCGTATCGTCGAGAAATCCGACGTACCTGCGCTGCAGAACTGCCCGCAACGTCGTGGCGTGTGCACTCGCGTGTATACCACTACGCCGAAAAAACCTAACTCGGCACTGCGTAAAGTATGCCGTGTGCGTCTGACCAACGGTTTCGAGGTTTCCTCGTACATCGGTGGTGAAGGCCACAACCTGCAAGAACACAGCGTCGTACTGATTCGTGGCGGCCGTGTAAAAGACTTGCCAGGTGTTCGTTACCACACCGTTCGCGGCTCCCTGGATACCTCCGGCGTTAAAGGTCGTAACCAAGGTCGTTCGAAGTACGGTACCAAGCGTCCGAAGTAATCGGCCGTTTTGCAGTTTTTAATTATATTGAGTCGATAAGAGTAAGGTCGGGCACGCGTCCATTGGATCAACTGTCCCGAGCTAACCTGAAGACCGTTTGAGGGCTTATCAATGCCAAGACGTCGCGTAGCAGCCAAACGTGAGATTCTGGACGATCCGAAATACGGAAGCCAGATCCTCGCCAAGTTCATGAACCACGTAATGGAAAGCGGTAAGAAAGCCGTTGCCGAGCGTATCGTTTATGGCGCGCTGGAAAAAGTTAAAGAGCGCAAGAACAGCGATCCCCTGGAAATCTTCGAGAAAGCTCTCGACGCCATCGCTCCGCTGGTCGAAGTGAAGTCGCGCCGTGTAGGCGGTGCTACTTACCAGGTTCCGGTCGAAGTTCGTCCGTCCCGTCGTAACGCTCTGGCAATGCGCTGGTTGGTAGACTTCGCCCGCAAGCGCGGCGAGAAGTCTATGGCTCTGCGTTTGGCTGGCGAACTGCTGGACGCTGCCGAAGGCAAAGGTGCTGCAGTTAAGAAGCGTGAAGACGTTCACCGTATGGCTGAAGCCAACAAGGCTTTCTCGCACTACCGCTTCTAATCTCAGCATCATTCATTTTGCGAGGGCTTTATGGCTCGTACTACAGCAATCAACCGCTACCGTAACATCGGTATCTGTGCCCACGTTGACGCGGGCAAGACTACCACTACCGAGCGGATCCTGTTTTACACAGGTCTCAGCCATAAGATGGGTGAGGTGCATGACGGCGCTGCTACCACCGACTGGATGGTGCAGGAGCAGGAGCGGGGTATTACCATTACCTCCGCTGCTGTAACTACCTTCTGGAAAGGTTCGCGCGGCCAATACGATAACTATCGTGTAAACGTTATCGATACCCCTGGCCACGTAGACTTCACCATCGAAGTAGAGCGTTCGCTGCGCGTACTCGACGGCGCGGTCGTTGTGTTCTGCGGTACTTCCGGTGTTGAGCCACAGTCTGAAACCGTATGGCGTCAAGCCAACAAGTACGGCGTTCCACGTGTTGTTTACGTGAACAAGATGGACCGTGCCGGCGCTAACTTCCTGCGCGTTGTTGGTCAGATCAAAAACCGCCTGGGTCACACCCCGGTTCCGGTTCAGCTGGCTATCGGCGCTGAAGATAACTTCGAAGGTCAGGTTGATCTGATCAAGATGAAGGCTATCTACTGGAACGACGACGACAAGGGTACTACCTATCGCGAGGAAGAAATTCCTGCCGATATGCTGGACCTGGCTAACGAGTGGCGCTCCAACATGGTTGAAGCTGCTGCTGAAGCCAACGAAGAGTTGATGAACAAGTACCTTGAAGAAGGTGACTTGACTGTCGAAGAGATCAAGGCTGGTCTGCGTGCGCGCACCCTGGCTAGCGAAATCGTTCCGGCAGTCTGCGGCTCTTCGTTCAAGAACAAGGGTGTTCCCCTGGTTCTCGACGCCGTCATCGACTTCCTGCCTGCTCCTACCGAGATCCCGGCGATCAAAGGTATCCATCCGGATCTCATCGAGAAGCCGAAGGATGAGCTGGTAGAGGCTGATTACGACGAGCGTCACGCTGACGATTCTGAACCGTTCTCGGCTCTGGCATTCAAGATCGCTACCGACCCGTTCGTTGGTACTCTGACTTTCGTGCGCGTTTACTCGGGCTTCCTGAGCTCGGGCGACTCCGTGATCAACTCGGTCAAGGGCAAGAAAGAGCGCGTTGGTCGTATGGTGCAGATGCACGCCAACCAGCGTGAGGAGATCAAGGAAGTACGTGCAGGCGATATCGCTGCCCTGATCGGCATGAAGGACGTCACCACTGGTGACACTCTGTGCGATCTCGACAAGCAGATCATTCTTGAGCGTATGGACTTCCCTGAGCCTGTGATTTCGGTAGCGGTAGAGCCGAAAACCAAGCAGGACCAGGAAAAGATGGGTATTGCACTGGGTAAGCTGGCTCAGGAAGACCCGTCGTTCCGCGTCAAGACCGACGAAGAGACCGGTCAGACCATCATTTCCGGTATGGGTGAGCTGCACCTGGACATCCTCGTTGATCGCATGAAGCGCGAGTTCAACGTCGAAGCCAACATCGGCAAGCCGCAGGTTTCGTACCGCGAGAAGATCAGCAAGAGCAACGTCGAGATCGAAGGCAAGTTCGTTCGTCAATCCGGCGGTCGCGGTCAGTTCGGTCACTGCTGGATCCGTTTCTCGGAGCCGGACGTCGATGCGAACGGCAACATCACCGAAGGTCTGGTCTTCACCAACGAAGTTGTTGGTGGTGTGGTTCCTAAGGAATACATCCCGGCTATCCAGAAGGGTATCGAAGAGCAGATGAAGAACGGCGTCGTTGCCGGTTATCCGCTGATCGGCCTGAAGGCTACCGTGTTCGATGGTTCCTACCACGACGTCGACTCCAACGAGATGGCGTTCAAGGTGGCGGCCTCCATGGCGACCAAGCAGCTGGCCCAGAAGGGTGGCGGCGTTGTGCTCGAGCCGATCATGAAGGTTGAAGTAGTAACCCCAGAGGACTACATGGGTGACGTGATGGGTGACCTGAACCGTCGTCGTGGTCTGATTCAGGGTATGGATGACTCGGTGTCCGGCAAGGTTATCCGTGCTGAAGTTCCACTGGGTGAAATGTTCGGTTATGCAACTGACGTTCGTTCCATGTCTCAGGGTCGCGCGAGCTACTCCATGGAATTCTCCAAATACGCCGAAGCTCCGTCGAACATCGTCGAAGCTCTCGTTAAAAAACAAGGCTGATTCAGTCTCCCCTTTAGGCTAGGAGTTAATTGTCGTGGCTAAAGAAAAATTTGAACGTAACAAACCGCACGTCAACGTTGGCACTATCGGTCACGTTGACCACGGTAAAACCACTCTGACTGCTGCTCTGACTCGCGTTTGCTCCGAAGTTTTCGGTTCGGCTCGTGTTGACTTCGACAAGATCGACAGCGCTCCAGAAGAAAAAGCTCGTGGTATCACCATCAACACTGCACACGTAGAGTACGATTCGCACATTCGTCACTACGCGCACGTTGACTGCCCAGGTCACGCCGACTACGTCAAAAACATGATCACCGGTGCTGCCCAGATGGACGGCGCGATCCTGGTTTGCTCGGCTGCCGATGGTCCGATGCCACAAACTCGTGAGCACATCCTGCTGTCCCGTCAGGTAGGCGTTCCGTACATCGTTGTCTTCCTGAACAAGGCTGACATGGTTGACGACGCTGAGCTGCTGGAACTGGTTGAGATGGAAGTGCGCGACCTGCTGAGCACTTACGACTTCCCAGGTGACGACACTCCGATCATCATCGGTTCGGCTCTGATGGCCCTGAACGGCCAAGACGACAACGAAATGGGTACCACCGCTGTTAAGCGTCTGGTAGAAACTCTGGATACTTACATCCCAGAGCCAGAGCGTGCAATCGACAAGCCGTTCCTGATGCCAATCGAAGACGTATTCTCGATCTCCGGTCGTGGCACCGTGGTAACTGGCCGTGTTGAGCGTGGCATCGTTCGCATCCAGGAAGAAGTTGAGATCGTTGGTCTGCGCGATACTCAGAAGACTACCTGCACCGGCGTTGAAATGTTCCGCAAGCTGCTCGACGAAGGTCGTGCTGGCGAGAACTGCGGCGTTCTGCTGCGTGGTACCAAGCGTGACGACGTTGAGCGTGGTCAGGTTCTGGTTAAGCCAGGCACCGTTAAGCCGCACACCAAGTTCACCGCTGAAGTTTATGTTCTGAGCAAAGAAGAAGGCGGCCGTCATACTCCGTTCTTCAAAGGCTACCGTCCACAGTTCTACTTCCGTACTACTGACGTGACCGGTAACTGCGAGCTGCCAGAAGGCGTTGAAATGGTAATGCCAGGTGACAACATCCAGATGACTGTCACTCTGATCAAAACCATCGCGATGGAAGATGGTCTGCGTTTCGCTATCCGTGAAGGCGGTCGTACCGTCGGCGCCGGCGTCGTAGCCAAAGTTATCGAGTAATCGACGACTCATGAAGAAGCCCCCGCTTGCGGGGGCTTTTTTATTGGGTTGACACTCTGTGGGGCCGTCTATAGAATTGCGCCTCCTTTTAACGGGCGTATTGCGCCCGGTGGGAATAGCAGCCTGGAGTCTGAAATCCAATGCAAAATCAGCAAATCCGTATCAGGTTGAAGGCTTTCGACCATCGCCTGATCGACCAATCCACCCAGGAAATCGTGGAAACCGCGAAACGTACTGGTGCTCAAGTGCGTGGTCCAATTCCACTGCCTACCCGTAAAGAGCGGTTCACCGTTCTGGTCTCCCCGCACGTCAACAAAGACGCGCGTGACCAGTACGAGATCCGTACTCATAAGCGCGTACTGGACATCGTCCAGCCAACGGATAAAACCGTTGATGCTCTTATGAAGCTTGATCTTGCGGCAGGTGTGGAAGTGCAGATCAGCCTCGGCTAAGACTCGGTCTTAGTCGTGTAACGCTCTGAAATGGGCGGCCATAGCGGGTGAAAGCCCCGTACACTCATGAGGTTTACAACATGACTATTGGTGTAGTCGGTCGTAAATGCGGTATGACCCGTATTTTCACCGAAGAAGGTGTCTCCATTCCGGTCACGGTCATTGAGATCGAGCCGAATCGCGTCACCCAGTTCAAAACTGAAGAAACCGATGGCTATCGTGCAGTGCAAGTCACTGTAGGTGAGCGTCGTGCTTCGCGCGTGACTGCTGCTCAAGCAGGTCACTTCGCTAAAGCGAACGTTGCTGCCGGTCGTGGCGTTTGGGAATTCCGTCTTGAAGAAGGCGAGTACCAAGCTGGCGATCTGATCAATGCAGAAATCTTCGCAGCTGGCCAACTGGTAGATGTTACCGGTCAGTCGAAAGGTAAAGGCTTCGCCGGTACCATCAAGCGTTGGAATTTCCGCGGTCAAGATAACACCCACGGTAACTCCGTTTCCCACCGCGTCCCGGGCTCTATTGGCCAGTGCCAGACTCCTGGTCGTGTATTCAAGGGCAAAAAAATGTCCGGTCATATGGGCGCTGAGCGCGTGACCGTGCAGTCCCTGGAAGTAGTGCGCGTCGACGCTGAACGCAATCTGTTGTTGGTCAAGGGTGCTGTTCCTGGCGCTACTGGCGGCAACCTGGTTGTACGTCCGGCGGCCAAGGCTCGCGGTTAAGGGGAAGCTGACATGCAATTAAATGTAAATGACGCTCAAGCGATCGAAGTTTCCGAACTGACATTTGGCGGCGAATTCAACGAGACGCTGGTTCACCAAGCAGTCGTGGCCTACATGGCTGGCGGCCGTCAAGGTAGCAAGCAGCAAAAGACCCGTTCCGACGTTTCCGGTGGCGGCAAGCGCCCATGGCGTCAGAAAGGTACTGGCCGTGCTCGTGCCGGTACTATCCGTAGCCCAATCTGGCGTGGCGGCGGTACCACTTTCGCAGCTCGTCCTCAGGATCACTCCCAGAAGCTGAACAAGAAGATGTATCGCGCAGCAATGCGTTCCATCCTTGCTGAGCTGGTGCGTACTGATCGTCTGGTCGTGGTTCAGGATTTCGCTGTTGAAACTCCGAAAACCAAAGATCTGCTGGGCAAACTGAACAACATGAGCCTGACCGACGTTCTGATCGTGTCGGACGCTGTTGATCAGAACCTGTACCTGGCTGCTCGTAACCTGCCACACGTTGATGTTCGTGACGTGCAAGGTTCCGATCCAGTTAGTCTGATCGCATACGACAAAGTGTTGATCACTGTGTCGGCCGTGAAGAAATTCGAGGAGCTGCTGGGATGAACCAGGAACGCGTATTTAAAGTTCTGCTTGGCCCGCACGTTTCCGAGAAGGCTACGGTTCTGGCAGACAAGAAAGGCCAGTTCGTTTTCAAGGTTGCTACTGACGCAACCAAGCTGGAAATCAAGAAGGCCGTCGAAAGCCTGTTCAGCGTGAAAGTGGAGCGCGTTACTACCCTGAACGTTCTGGGTAAGAGTAAGCGTACCGCTCGCGGTCTGGGCAAGCGTAATGACTGGAAGAAGGCAGTTATCTCCCTTCAGCCAGGCCAAGATCTCGATTTCAGCAGCAGTGCTGAGTAAGGAAGGGGTGCATCATGGCAATCGTTAAATGCAAACCGACTTCCCCTGGCCGCCGTTTTGTGGTCAAGGTGGTCAACCAGGAGCTGCATAAAGGCGCTCCTCACGCACCGCTGCTCGAGAAGAAATCGAAGTCTGGTGGTCGTAACAACAATGGCCGCATTACCACTCGTCACGTTGGTGGTGGTCATAAGCAGCATTACCGTCTGGTCGACTTCCGTCGCAACGACAAAGATGGCATCGCTGCCACTGTCGAGCGTATCGAATACGATCCAAACCGTACTGCTCACATCGCTCTGCTGCTGTACGCAGATGGCGAGCGTCGCTACATCATCGCCCCTAAGGGTGTGAGCGCTGGCGACCAGCTGATCGCAGGTGCTCTGGCACCGATCAAGCCGGGCAACGCTCTGCAACTGCGCAACATTCCAGTTGGTAGCACCGTACACGGCATCGAACTGAAGCCAGGTAAAGGCGCGCAAATCGCTCGTTCGGCTGGTGCTTCGGCTCAGCTGGTCGCTCGTGAAGGCGTCTACGTGACCCTGCGTCTGCGTTCTGGTGAGATGCGTAAAGTGCTGGCTGAATGCCGTGCGACCCTGGGCGAAGTCTCGAACTCCGAGCACAGCCTGCGTTCGCTGGGTAAAGCTGGTGCCAAACGCTGGCGTGGCGTTCGCCCAACCGTTCGTGGTGTTGCCATGAACCCGGTTGACCACCCACATGGTGGTGGTGAAGGTCGTACCTCTGGTGGTCGTCATCCGGTATCGCCATGGGGCTTCCCGACTAAGGGCGCGAAGACTCGTGGTAATAAGCGTACCGACAAAATGATCGTCCGTCGTCGCAAGTAAATAGAGGGATACGACAGTGCCACGTTCTCTGAAAAAAGGTCCTTTTATTGATCTTCACCTACTGAAGAAGATCGAAGTGGCGGCGGAAAAGAACGATCGCAAACCAGTTAAGA
Organism: Pseudomonas sp. BLCC-B112; assembly: GCF_028550695.1. Classification (NCBI taxonomy): domain Bacteria; kingdom Pseudomonadati; phylum Pseudomonadota; class Gammaproteobacteria; order Pseudomonadales; family Pseudomonadaceae; genus Pseudomonas; species Pseudomonas sp. BLCC-B112. The sequence continues at coordinate 331,853 of NZ_JAQQGK010000007.1, read as the reverse complement.
CCTGGTCGCGCCGTTCCATGATCCTGCCACAAATGGTCGGTCTGACCATCGCTGTGCATAACGGTCGTCAACATGTTCCAGTTCTCGTGAACGAAGACATGGTCGGCCACAAACTGGGCGAGTTCGCCGGTACCCGTACATATCGCGGGCACGTGGCTGACAAGAAAGCCAAGCGTTAAGGGGTAAGGAATGATGGAAGTAGCCGCTAAGTTGTCGGGCGCTCGAATCTCCGCCCAGAAAGCCCGCTTGGTCGCCGACCAGATCCGCGGGAAGAAGGTGGGCGAAGCGCTCAACCTGTTGGCTTTCAGCAGTAAGAAAGCCGCCGAGATCATGAAGAAAGTGCTGGAGTCGGCCGTAGCCAACGCCGAGCATAACGAAGGCGCAGACGTTGATGACCTGAAGGTCTCCACCGTTTTCGTCAACGAAGGGCGTTCGCTGAAGCGTATCATGCCACGTGCCAAAGGCCGTGCTGATCGCATCGTCAAGCGGTCTTGCCATATCACTGTCAAGGTTGCTGACAAGTAACGGAGTCGAAGAGATGGGTCAGAAAGTACATCCCATTGGCATTCGCCTGGGAATCGTCAAGGAGCACACCTCCGTCTGGTACGCAGACGGTCGGACTTATGCGGACTATTTGCTCGCAGATCTGAATGTGCGTGAGTATCTCCAAGACAAACTAAAAAGCGCGTCCGTAAGCCGTATCGATATCCATCGTCCGGCTCAAACTGCACGCATCACCATCCACACCGCTCGTCCCGGCATCGTGATCGGCAAGAAAGGTGAAGATGTTGAGAAGCTGCGTCAGGACCTGACCAAGCAAATGGGTGTGCCTGTGCACATCAATATCGAAGAGATCCGCAAGCCGGAGCTCGACGGTATGCTGGTTGCGCAGAGCGTAGCTCAGCAGCTGGAGCGTCGCGTAATGTTCCGTCGTGCTATGAAGCGCGCCGTACAGAACGCCATGCGCATTGGTGCCAAAGGCATCAAAATCCAAGTGAGCGGTCGTCTCGGCGGTGCTGAAATCGCACGTACTGAATGGTATCGCGAAGGTCGTGTGCCACTGCACACCCTGCGTGCCGATATCGACTATGCCACCTACGAAGCTCACACCACTTATGGTGTGATCGGTGTGAAGGTTTGGATCTTCAAAGGCGAAGTAATTGGTGGTCGCCAAGAAGAGCTGAAGCCGCAAGCACCTGCGCCTCGTAAAAAAGCTGCTAAGTAAGGGGTACGCCAAATGTTGCAACCAAAGCGTACGAAGTTCCGCAAGCAAATGACCGGCCACAACCGTGGTCTGGCATTGCGCGGTAGCAAAGTCAGCTTCGGCGAGTTCGCGCTGAAGTCTGTTGCTCGTGGTCGTCTCACCGCTCGTCAGATCGAGTCAGCGCGTCGTGCTCTGACCCGTCACGTAAAACGTGGTGGCAAGATCTGGATCCGTGTATTCCCGGACAAGCCTATTTCCAAGAAGCCACTCGAAGTTCGGATGGGTAAAGGTAAGGGTAACGTCGAATACTGGGTTGCCCAGATTCAGCCAGGCAAAGTCCTGTATGAAATCGAGGGTGTTTCTGAAGAGCTGGCGCGTGAGGCTTTCGCCCTGGCTGCTGCAAAGCTGCCGCTCGCCACCTCCTTTGTTAAGCGGACGGTGATGTGATGAAAGCGAATGAACTTCGTGAAAAATCCGCACAGCAGCTGAACGAGCAACTGCTCGGCCTGCTGCGCGACCAGTTCAATCTGCGTATGCAGAAAGCAACTGGCCAGTTGGGGCAGTCTCATCTGCTCTCGCAAGTTAAGCGTGACATCGCTCGCGTGAAGACTGTGCTCAACCAGCAGGCAGGTAAGTAATCATGGCTGAAGCCGAAAAAACTGTCCGTACGCTGACTGGCCGTGTTGTCAGCGACAAGATGGACAAGACCATCACCGTTCTGATCGAGCGTCGCGTTAAGCACCCTATCTACGGTAAATACGTTAAGCGTTCGACTAAGCTGCACGCGCACGACGAAACCAATCAGTGCCACATCGGCGACAAAGTCACTATTCGTGAAACTCGTCCGATGGCCAAGACCAAGTCTTGGGCTCTGGTTGATGTTCTCGAACGCGCTGTGGAAGTCTAAGGGCTAGGGGTCGGAGAAATTATATGATTCAGACTCAATCCATGCTCGATGTGGCCGATAACAGCGGCGCTCGCCGCGTTATGTGCATCAAGGTGCTGGGTGGCTCCCATCGTCGTTACGCTGGTATCGGTGACATCATCAAAGTTACTGTCAAGGAAGCAATTCCTCGCGGTAAGGTGAAAAAAGGCCAAGTGATGACTGCAGTAGTAGTCCGCACTCGCCATGGTGTTCGTCGTGCAGACGGCTCCATCATCCGCTTTGATGGCAACGCTGCTGTTCTGTTGAACAACAAGCAAGAGCCGATCGGCACCCGTATCTTTGGGCCAGTGACCCGTGAACTTCGTACTGAGAAGTTCATGAAGATCGTCTCGCTCGCCCCAGAAGTGCTGTAAGGAGATCCGACATGCAAAAGATTCGTCGTGACGACGAGATCATCGTGATCGCCGGCAAAGACAAAGGTAAGCGCGGTAAGGTGCTTAAAGTTCTGGCTGATGACCGTCTGGTTGTCGGTGGCCTGAACCTGGTCAAGCGTCATACCAAGCCTAACCCGATGTCGGGCGTACAGGGCGGTATCGTCGAGAAAGAAGCGCCACTGCACGCTTCCAACGTCGCCATTTTCAACGGCGAAACCAACAAGGCTGACCGCGTTGGTTTCAAAGTAGAAGACGGCAAAAAAATTCGTGTCTTCAAGTCGACCCAAAAAGCGGTTGATGCTTGAACACTGCTAGGTAGAAGACCATGGCACGACTAAAAGAGATTTACCGGAAGGAAATCGCTCCGAAACTTAAGGAAGAACTTAAGCTTTCGAACGTGATGGAAGTTCCGCGCGTTACCAAAATCACCCTGAACATGGGTCTGGGCGAAGCTATCGGCGACAAAAAAGTCATCGAGCATGCTGTTGCTGACCTGGAAAAGATCACCGGCCAGAAAGTCGTTGTGACCTACGCTCGTAAATCCATCGCTGGCTTTAAAGTCCGCGAAGGATGGCCGATCGGCGTCAAAGTGACTCTGCGCCGTGAGCGTATGTACGAGTTCCTGGATCGTCTGCTGTCGATCTCCCTGCCTCGGGTTCGCGACTTCCGCGGCCTGAATGCCAAGTCCTTCGATGGTCGTGGTAACTACAGCATGGGCGTGAAAGAGCAGATCATTTTCCCGGAAATCGATTACGACAAGATCGATGCTCTCCGCGGTCTGGACATTACCCTGACCACCACTGCCAAGAACGATGATGAAGGCCGCGCTCTGCTGCGTGCTTTCAAATTCCCGTTCCGCAACTGATTGGAGTAGGAAAATGGCCAAGAAGAGCATGAAAAACCGTGAGCTGAAGCGTCAGCTCACCGTTGCCAAGTACGCCACCAAGCGTGCAGCGCTGAAAGCTATCATCGTGGATCTGAACGCAAGTCCAGAAGCCCGTTGGGAGGCTACCGTAGCGCTGCAGAAGCAGCCACGTGACGCAAGTGCCTCGCGCATGCGTAACCGCTGCCGCTTGACTGGTCGTCCGCACGGCGTTTACCGCAAGTTCGGCCTTGGCCGTAACAAGTTGCGTGAAGCTGCAATGCGTGGTGACGTACCAGGTCTGGTTAAAGCCAGCTGGTAATAGCTATCAAAGTCGCGGTGGTCGGGCTCGTAAGATCCCGATCACCGGTGGCCTTGAATCTGAATCAAGCCCCTTTTGGGGCTTGATTCATTTCTGGGGTGTGTCTAGAATGACCGGCTCGCCTGAGCCCGTGTTTTTTGCCCGGAATTTCTCGGCGACAGTTGTAGCCGCAAGGCTAATTCTTTTTGTATCAGGAGCATCTAGCCCATGAGTATGCAGGACCCGTTAGCGGACATGCTAACTCGAATCCGTAATGCCCAGATGGCTGAAAAGTCCGTCGTAAGCATGCCGTCTTCCACGCTGAAGGTGGCTGTAGCAAAAGTCCTGAAGGACGAAGGTTACATCGCGGGTTATCAGATCAGCAGCGAAATCAAACCTCTGCTGTCCATCGAGCTGAAATACTTCGAAGGCCGTCCGGTCATCGAGGAAGTGAAGCGCGTTAGCCGTCCAGGCCTGCGTCAGTACAAGTCCGTTGAAGAGCTGCCGAAAGTACGTGGCGGTCTTGGCGTGTCTATCGTCTCCACCAACAAAGGTGTGATGACTGATCGTGCTGCGCGCGCTGCCGGTGTCGGCGGCGAAGTTCTTTGCACTGTGTTCTAAGGGGGGATAAGCATGTCTCGCGTCGCTAAGAACCCCGTTAAGCTGCCAGCTGGTGTCGAAGTTAAATTCGCCGGCCAACAGCTTTCGGTGAAGGGTGCCAAGGGCACTCTCGAACTGAACGTTCACTCGTCCGTTGAAATTGTTGAGGAAGCTGGTGAGCTGCGTTTCGCTGCTCGCAATGGCGACCAACAAACTCGTGCAATGGCCGGTACCACTCGTGCTCTGGTAAACAACATGGTCCAAGGCGTTAGCCAAGGCTTCGAGCGTAAGCTCCAGCTGGTCGGTGTTGGTTACAAGGCACAAGCAAAAGGCACAGTGCTGAACCTGGCCCTCGGCTTCTCGCATCCAGTGGATTACGAACTGCCGGAAGGCATCACCGCTGAGACTCCTAGCCAGACCGATATCCTGATCAAGGGCATCGATAAGCAGCTGGTAGGTCAAGTGGCCGCTGAGATCCGCGACTTCCGTCCACCAGAGCCTTACAAAGGTAAAGGTGTGCGCTACGCGGACGAAGTCGTCCGTCGTAAAGAAGCCAAGAAGAAGTAGGGCATAGCAAATGACCGACAAAAAAGTTACTCGACTGCGTCGCGCTCGCAAAGCACGCCTGAAAATGCACGAACTCGAAGTCGTGCGTCTCTGCGTGTTCCGCTCTTCGCAGCACATCTACGCCCAGGTCATTTCGGCCGACGGCAACAAAGTCCTGGCGAGTGCCTCGACTTTGGATAAAGAACTGCGTGATGGCGCCACTGGCAACATCGACGCGGCCACTAAGGTTGGCCAGCTGGTCGCTACGCGTGCAAAAGCCGCTGGCGTCTCGCAGGTGGCTTTCGACCGCTCTGGCTTCAAGTATCACGGCCGCGTCAAGGCGCTGGCTGATGCTGCTCGTGAAGCTGGGCTGGAGTTCTAAGTTATGTCAAATAACGACCAAAAGCGCGACGAAGGCTACATCGAGAAGCTGGTTCAAGTTAACCGCGTAGCCAAAACCGTTAAAGGCGGCCGTATCTTCACTTTCACCGCGTTGACCGTGGTTGGTGATGGTAAGGGCCGTGTTGGCTTCGGCCGTGGCAAGTCGCGTGAAGTGCCTGCTGCGATCCAGAAGGCAATGGAAGCTGCTCGCCGCAACATGATCCAAGTTGATCTGAACGGCACCACTCTGCAGTACGCTATGAAGTCCGCTCATGGCGCTTCCAAGGTGTACATGCAGCCTGCTTCTGAAGGTACCGGTATCATCGCTGGCGGCGCTATGCGTGCTGTCCTCGAGGTTGCTGGTGTTCAGAACGTTCTGGCCAAGTGCTACGGCTCGACTAACCCAGTAAACGTGGTTCATGCCACTTTCAAAGGTTTGAAGGCTATGCAGTCCCCTGAATCCATTGCCGCCAAGCGTGGCAAAAGCGTCCAGGAGATCATCTGATCATGGCTACCGTTAAAGTAACGCTGATCAAAAGCATGACCGGCCGTATCCCTAACCACAAACTGTGCGTTAAGGGTCTGGGCCTGCGTCGCATCGGTCACACTGTAGAAGTCCAAGATACTCCCGAGAATCGCGGGATGATCAATAAGGCTTACTACATGCTGCGTGTCGAGGGTTAATCGATGAAACTCAATGATCTGAGTCCAGCGCCGGGTTCCCGTCGCGAAAAGCATCGTCCGGGCCGTGGTATCGGTAGTGGTTTGGGTAAGACTGGTGGCCGTGGTCACAAAGGTCAGACTTCCCGCTCCGGTGGCACCATCGCTCCAGGCTTTGAAGGCGGTCAACAGCCGCTGCATCGTCGCCTGCCGAAGTTCGGTTTCGTTTCCCTGAAAGCCATGGACCGCGCAGAAGTGCGTCTGTCCGAACTGGCCAAAGTGGAAGGCGACATCGTCACCGTGCAGTCCCTGAAAGATGCCAACGTGATTAACCAGAACGTTCAGCGTGTGAAAATCATGCTGTCCGGCGAAGTTACTCGCGCTGTGACCATCAAGGGTATCGCAGCCACCAAAGGTGCGCGTGCGGCTATCGAAGCAGCTGGCGGCAAGTTCGAGGAATAAATGGCTAAGCAAGGTGCTCTCTCTGCGCTCGGCAAAGGCGGTATGTCTGAACTCTGGGCTCGTCTGCGTTTTCTGTTCCTGGCGATTATCGTCTACCGAATAGGCGCACACATCCCGGTTCCAGGTATCAACCCGGACCGACTCGCAGACCTGTTTCGACAGAATGAGGGGACCATTCTTAGCTTGTTCAACATGTTTTCCGGCGGCGCGCTGGAGCGGATGAGCATTTTTGCACTGGGGATCATGCCGTACATCTCGGCTTCGATCATCATGCAACTTATGACAGCCGTCAGTCCGCAGTTGGAGCAGTTGAAGAAGGAAGGTGAAGCTGGCCGTCGCAAGATCAGCCAGTACACCCGCTACGGCACTGTCGTCCTAGCTCTGGTTCAGGCCATCGGCATGTCCGTTGGTCTGGCAGGGCAGGGCGTTGCGTTCACTGGTGACTTTGGCTTCCATTTCGTCGCGGTATCCACGTTTGTGGCTGGTGCGATGTTCATGATGTGGCTGGGTGAGCAGATTACTGAGCGTGGTGTTGGCAACGGTATCTCGATGTTGATTTTCGCAGGTATCGTCGCCGGTCTTCCGAGAGCGATCGGGCAGTCTTTCGAGTCTGCGCGTCAGGGTGATATCAACATTTTCGCCTTGGTTGCGATCGGTTTGCTGGCAGTAGCGATTATCGGTTTTGTGGTGTTCATTGAGCGTGGCCAGCGTCGTATTGCTGTTCACTACGCCAAGCGTCAGCAGGGCCGCAAGGTTTTTGCTGCGCAGACCAGCCACTTGCCGCTGAAAGTGAATATGGCCGGTGTAATTCCTGCTATCTTCGCGAGCAGCATTTTGCTGTTTCCGGCTTCGTTGGGTGCCTGGTTCGGTCAGTCTGAAGGTATGGGCTGGTTGCAGGACATCTCGCAGTCGATCGCTCCTGGTCAGCCGTTGAATATTCTGCTGTTTAGTGCAGGGATTATTTTCTTCTGCTTCTTCTATACGGCGTTGATGTTCAATCCGAAAGACGTAGCGGAAAACCTGAAGAAGTCCGGTGCCTTTATTCCGGGCATCCGTCCAGGTGAGCAGTCGGCGCGCTACATTGACGGCGTTCTGACCCGCTTGACCATGTTCGGTGCTCTATATATGACGGCCGTGTGTCTGTTGCCCCAGTTCCTGGTGGTTGCTGCAAACGTTCCGTTCTACCTTGGCGGGACCTCGTTGCTGATCGTGGTCGTGGTTGTTATGGACTTTATGTCGCAAGTACAATCGCACCTCGTTTCCCACCAGTACGAATCCCTGATGAAGAAAGCCAACCTGAAGGGTTACGGCAGCGGCATGCTGCGCTAATCCATAAGGTTCGAGGAGTTGGTGATGAAAGTTCGTGCATCGGTGAAAAAGCTGTGCCGTAACTGCAAGATTATTCGCCGCGAAGGTGTTGTTCGAGTAATTTGCAGCGCGGAACCGCGTCACAAACAGCGCCAAGGCTGAGTGTGATTGTGCTTCAAGCCCGGCAGCTAGTGCGCTGCCGGGTTGATTATTTGTTATTACAGCGATATTATCTCGCGCCCTATTTCTTGGCTTCCGGGGCGTAGGTAGCTGTCAATTGGAGTCCCACTGAATGGCCCGTATTGCAGGCGTTAACATTCCAGATAACAAGCATACTGTTATCTCGCTGACCTACATCTATGGTGTTGGTCGCACTACTGCGCAGAAAATCTGTGCAGTGACTGGGGTCAACCCAGCTGCGAAGATCAAGGATCTGAGCGACGAGCAAATTGAACAGCTGCGTGGCGAAGTGGCGAAGTTCACCACTGAAGGTGACCTGCGTCGCGAAATCAACATGAAAATCAAACGCTTGATGGATCTGGGCTGCTACCGCGGTCTGCGCCATCGTCGTGGTCTTCCAGTGCGCGGTCAGCGTACCAAGACCAACGCGCGTACTCGCAAAGGTCCGCGTAAGCCGATCCGCAAGTAATCGCACCAGCGAATCGACAGGAATTTAGTCATGGCAAAACCTGCTGCTCGTCCTCGTAAAAAGATTAAAAAGACAGTGGTTGATGGCATCGCCCACATCCACGCGTCTTTCAACAACACCATCGTGACCATTACCGACCGTCAAGGTAACGCTCTTTCCTGGGCAACCTCCGGTGGTTCGGGTTTCCGCGGTTCTCGCAAGTCCACCCCGTTCGCTGCTCAAGTAGCTGCCGAGCGTGCTGGTCAAGCTGCGCTGGAATATGGCCTGAAGAACCTCGACGTTAACGTCAAGGGCCCAGGTCCAGGTCGTGAATCCGCAGTCCGCGCTTTGAACGGCTGTGGCTACAAGATCGCCAGCATCACCGACGTGACGCCAATCCCGCACAACGGGTGCCGTCCGCCGAAGAAGCGCCGCGTGTAATCCAGGAGATTGTAAAGAATGGCTCGTTACATTGGTCCAAAATGCAAACTGGCTCGTCGCGAAGGCACCGATCTCTTCCTGAAGAGCGGCGTGCGCGCTATCGAATCCAAGTGCAACATCGAAGCAGCTCCTGGCATCCACGGCCAGCGTCGTGGTCGTCAGTCCGACTACGGTACTCAGCTGCGTGAAAAGCAAAAAGTTCGTCGTATCTACGGCGTACTCGAGCGTCAATTCAGCGGCTACTACAAACAAGCAGCTGGCAAGAAGGGCGCAACCGGCGAAAACCTGTTGCAACTGCTCGAATGCCGTCTGGACAACGTTGTATACCGCATGGGCTTCGGTTCTACTCGTGCCGAGTCCCGTCAGCTGGTATCGCACAAGTCGATCAGCGTAAACGGTCAGACCGTTAACGTTCCGTCCTACCAGGTTCGTGCTGGTGACGTGGTCGCTGTTCGCGAGAAAGCAAAAAATCAACTTCGCATTGTCCAAGCTCTCGATCTGTGTGCTCAACGTGGCCGCGTAGAATGGGTAGAAGTAGACACTGAGAAGAAGTCGGGCGTTTTCAAGAACGTTCCAGCTCGCAGTGATCTGTCCGCCGACATCAACGAAAGCCTGATTGTCGAGCTCTACTCCAAGTAAGGGCTAGAAAATAGGTGCATCCATGCAGATTTCGGTAAATGAGTTCCTGACACCCCGCCACATTGATGTGCAGGTTGTCAGTCCAACCCGCGCCAAGATCACTCTCGAGCCTCTCGAGCGTGGCTTTGGCCACACCCTGGGCAACGCGCTGCGCCGCATCCTGTTGTCCTCAATGCCCGGCTGTGCAGTAGTCGAGGCCGAGATTGACGGTGTGCTCCACGAGTACAGCGCCATCGAAGGTGTACAGGAAGACGTAATTGAAATCCTGTTGAACCTTAAAGGTCTGGCTATCAAGCTGCACGGCCGTGACGAAGTTACGCTGACCTTGTCGAAGAAGGGTTCGGGGGTGGTTACCGCTGCCGATATTCAGCTGGATCATGATGTCGAGATCGTTAACCCCGATCACGTAATCGCTAACCTGGCGTCTAACGGCGCCCTGAACATGAAGCTCGTAGTAGCTCGTGGTCGTGGTTATGAACCGGCCGACTCGCGTCAGAGCGATGAAGACGAAAGCCGCAGCATTGGTCGCTTGCAGCTCGACTCTTCGTTCAGCCCGGTTCGCCGCATCGCATACGTGGTGGAAAACGCCCGTGTCGAGCAGCGTACTAACCTGGACAAGCTGGTTATTGATCTGGAAACCAACGGTACTCTGGATCCTGAAGAGGCTATCCGTCGTGCTGCAACCATCCTGCAACAGCAGTTGGCTGCGTTCGTCGACCTCAAAGGTGACAGTGAGCCAGTGGTAGTCGAGCAGGAAGACGAGATCGATCCGATCCTGCTTCGCCCGGTTGACGATCTGGAACTGACTGTACGTTCGGCTAACTGCCTTAAGGCGGAAAACATTTACTACATCGGCGACCTGATTCAGCGTACCGAAGTAGAACTGTTGAAGACTCCGAACCTGGGTAAGAAATCCTTGACCGAAATCAAGGACGTTCTGGCCTCCCGCGGTCTGTCCCTCGGCATGCGCCTCGACAACTGGCCGCCTGCAAGTCTTAAGAAGGACGACAAGGCGACTGCCTGATCGTCGTAATCACCGAACGTTGTGTTTGGTAAGGAATGAACCATGCGTCATCGTAAAAGTGGGCGTCACCTGAGCCGCACCAGCTCGCACCGCAAGGCCATGTTCCAGAACATGGCGGTGTCGCTGTTCGAGCACGAGCTGATCAAAACTACACTGCCGAAAGCTAAAGAACTGCGCCGCGTTGCCGAGCCGCTGATCACTTTGGCCAAGACAGACAGCCTGGCTAACCGCCGTCTGGCTTTCGACCGTACTCGTTCGAAAGCTATCGTTGGTAAGCTCTTCAACGACCTGGGCAAGCGTTACGCTACCCGTGAGGGTGGCTACCTGCGCATCCTCAAGTGCGGTTTCCGCGCTGGCGACAACGCTCCTATGGCGTACGTTGAACTGGTTGATCGTGCTGTCGGCGGTGAAGCTGTATCCGCTGAGTAAGACGTCAGTCTGAAACAAGGAACCGGGCCTAGTGCCCGGTTTTTTGTGTCTTTATGTATTAGATATTTCTATCGTTAGCTAATGTGTAATGCATTGGATGTTGTAACACTGGTGGTCAATACTCTTCATCAGCCGATTAGCCGGCAGTTTCACAGACTGACAGAGGAAGATTGTGCATGAGCCAGACCAAAACTCTTACTACCGCTAGTGGCGCTCCTGTCGCTGATAACCAGAATTCCCGTTCCGCCGGCCCTCGTGGCCCGCTGCTTCTCGACGATTTTCACCTGATCGAAAAGCTCGCCCATTTCAATCGCGAGAATATCCCTGAGCGTCGCGTGCACGCCAAGGGCTCGGGTGCCTACGGCACTTTCACGGTCTCTCGCGACATCACCCAATACACCAGTGCCAAGTTGTTTGAAGCGGTTGGCAAGAAAACTCCGACCTTCCTGCGTTTCTCCACAGTAGGTGGCGAACGTGGTTCGGCTGACACCGAGCGCGATCCCCGCGGCTTTGCCCTCAAGTTCTACACCGAAGAAGGCAACTGGGACATCGTGGGTAACAACACCCCGGTCTTCTTCATTCGTGACCCGCTGAAGTTTCCCGATTTCATCCACACCCAGAAGCGCCTTCCTCAGAGCAACCTGAAAAGTGCTCAGATGATGTGGGATTTCTGGTCGCATTCGCCTGAGGCGCTGCACCAGGTAACCATTCTGTTTTCCGATCGGGGCATTCCAGACGGCTACCGTCATATGCACGGCTTTGGCAGTCACACCTACAGCCTGATAAACGCCAAGGGCGAGCGGCACTGGGTCAAGTGGCACTACAAGACCAAGCAAGGCATCAAGAACCTGGCGCCGGCAGAGGCTGCACGTCTGGCGGGTACCGATCCGGATTACGCTCAGCGCGATCTGTTCAACGCGATCGAGCGCGGCGACTTTCCGAAGTGGAGCGTGTGCATCCAGATCATGACTGAGGCGCAAGCCGCGGCGCACTATGAGAACCCGTTCGATGTGACCAAGACCTGGTCGCAGAGAGAATTTCCGCTGATTGAAGTTGGCGAGTTGGAGTTGAACCGCAATCCGCTGAACTACTTCGCTGAGGTCGAACAGGCCGCTTTCGGACCAAGCAACATGGTGCCAGGGGTCGGGCTTTCTCCAGATCGCATGCTGCAGGGCCGGGTGTTTGCTTACGCCGATGCTCACCGTTATCGCGTTGGTACCAATCACCAGCAACTGCCAGTGAATGCGCCGCTGAGCCCGGTGAACAGCTATCAGCGCGACGGCTCCATGGCTTTTGGAAGCAATGGCGGTGCTGCGCCGAACTACGAGCCCAACAGCTACAGCGATGCGCCTAAGCAGGCTCCACGCTACGCAGAACCGCCCCTGGCCCTTAGCGGCGGTGCAGACCGCTACGATCATCGCGAAGACACCGACTATTACAGTCATGCAGGAGCTCTGTTCCGCTTGATGAGTGATGAGCAGAAGGCTCTGTTGATCAACAACATTGCCGGTGCCATGACTGGAGTGACTGCTGATGTGGTTGATCGTCAGCTGCAACATTTCTATAAGGCTGACCCGGCTTACGGCGAGGGTATTGCCAAGGCTTTGGGTGTATCGCTCAAGTAAGTCTAAATAAGAAGCAGAACCGCCCTCATTTGGGCGGTTTTTGCGTTATTTATACTGCTTTTCTCAGATAATCTTCACTTTTTTGGTTATTTCTAAGTGACCTGCAAGTCAGCTTGGTTCACACTATCGACTTTCAAGCAGGGAGATGTAGGGCGATGCAAGGTCACCCGGACGTAATCGATTACCTCAACACGTTGCTGACGGGCGAACTGGCAGCACGCGACCAATATTTCATCCACTCGCGGATGTACGAAGACTGGGGCTTTACCAAGCTCTACGAGCGTATCAACCACGAAATGGAAGAAGAGGCGCAACACGCCGATGCCCTGATGCGCCGCATTCTGATGCTGGAAGGCACGCCGCGCATGCGGCCTGACGATCTCGACACCGGGACCACGGTGCCGGACATGCTGGCCAGCGACTTGCGCCTTGAATACAAGGTTCGCGCTGCGCTGTGCAAAGGCATCGAGCTGTGTGAACTGCACAAGGACTACGTCAGCCGCGACATTCTGCGTATCCAGTTGGCAGATACCGAGGAAGATCACACCTACTGGCTGGAGAAGCAGTTGGGCCTGATCAAATCCATCGGGCTGGAGAACTACCTGCAGTCGCAGTTCTGACTGCATAAGGCGTGGATACCGGTTTGCGAGCAAGCTCGCTCCTACGGTAGATGCGTCAATCCTGAGATGTAAAAAAGCCCCTGTCACCGTGAGATGACAGGGGCTTTTTCATGGGGCTCAGGCTCGATCGCGAGTTAGCAGCGGCTTGAGGTAGTGCCCGGTGTGGGACTGCGGCATTTCCGCTACCTGTTCCGGGGTGCCGACGGCGATGATCTGGCCGCCTTTGGAGCCGCCTTCCGGCCCCAGGTCCACCAGCCAGTCGGCAGTTTTGATCACATCCAGGTTGTGCTCGATCACTACCACGGTGTTGCCGTGATCACGCAGGCGGTGCAGGACGTCCAGCAATTGCTGGATATCCGCGAAGTGCAACCCAGTGGTCGGTTCATCGAGGATATACAGGGTCTTGCCAGTGTCACGCTTGGACAGCTCGCGTGACAGCTTGACCCGTTGTGCCTCGCCGCCAGACAGCGTGGTAGCCGACTGGCCGAGCTTGATGTAGGATAGGCCCACATCCATCAGGGTCTGCAGCTTACGCGCCAGGGCCGGGACGGGAGCGAAGAACTCGCGGGCCTCCTCGATGGTCATTTCCAGCACCTCGTGGATGCTCTTGCCCTTGTACTTGATCTCCAGAGTTTCGCGGTTGTAGCGCTTGCTCTTGCACACATCGCAGGGCACGTAGATGTCCGGCAGGAAGTGCATCTCGACCTTGATCAAGCCATCACCCTGGCAGGCTTCACAGCGTCCACCCTTGACGTTGAAGGAGAAGCGTCCAGGCCCATAGCCCCGGGAACGGGACTCTGGAACCCCGGCGAACAACTCGCGGATCGGCGTGAACAGCCCGGTGTAAGTGGCCGGGTTGGAACGGGGAGTACGACCGATCGGGCTCTGATCGATATCCACGACCTTATCCAGGTGCTGCAGACCATTGATGCTGTCGTGAGGCGCCGCCTCCAGGGTCGTGGCGCCGTTCAACGCCGTGGCGCTCAAGGGGAACAGGGTGTTGTTGATCAGCGTCGACTTGCCCGAACCGGAAACTCCGGTCACGCAGGTCAGCAGGCCGATGGGGATTTCAAGGTCGACATTGCGCAGGTTGTTGCCGCGAGCGCCCTTGAGTGTCAGGGACAGCTTCTTGTTGCGCGGCGTACGTTTGGCTGGAACCACGATCTTCACCCGACCCGACAAGTACTTGCCGGTCAACGAGTCCGGGTGCGCCATGACTTCAGCAGCCGTGCCTTCGGCGACGATGCGTCCACCGTGCACACCGGCGCCCGGGCCGATATCCACCACATAGTCGGCCAGGCGGATAGCGTCTTCGTCGTGTTCAACCACGATTACGGTGTTGCCGATATCCCGCAGGTGTTTCAGGGTCCCCAGCAGCCGATCATTGTCCCGCTGGTGCAGGCCAATGGATGGTTCGTCGAGGATGTACATGACCCCCACCAGGCCGGCACCGATCTGGCTGGCCAGGCGAATACGCTGAGCTTCGCCGCCGGACAGGGTATCGGCGCTGCGATCCAGGGTGAGGTAGTCGAGCCCGACGTTCACCAAGAACTGCAGGCGCTCGCGGATCTCCTTGAGGATCTTGTCGGCAATCTCACCACGGCGTCCGGTGAGTTTCAGCGTACCGAAGTAGTTCGTGGCATCGCCGATGGGCAGGCTGGTGACCGCCGGCAGGGTCTTCTCGCCGACCCAGACGTGGCGAGCCTCGCGACGCAGGCGTGTGCCACGGCAATCCGGACAGGGCTGGGTGCTGAGGAACTTGGCCAGCTCTTCACGGACGGTGGCCGATTCGGTCTCCCGGTAGCGCCGCTCCAGGTTCGGCACTATGCCTTCGAAGGGGTGGGAGCGCTTGACGATGTCGCCCCGGTCGTTGAGGTACTTGAAGTCGACGTTCTGGGTTCCACTGCCGTGCAGGATGACCTTCTGCTGATCCGCCGGCAGTTGGTTGAACGGTACTTCCAGGCTGAAGCCGTAATGAGAGGCCAGTGAACCGAGCATCTGGAAGTAATAGACGTTGCGTCGGTCCCAGCCGCGAATCGCCCCTTCGGCCAAGGTCAGTTCGCCATTGACCAGGCGCTTGATGTCGAAGAACTGCTTGACCCCCAGACCGTCGCAGGTAGGACAAGCGCCGGCGGGGTTGTTGAAGGAGAACAGCTTGGGTTCCAGTTCGCTGATGGCATGACCGCAAATCGGGCAGGCGAAACGCGCGGAGAAGATCATCTCTTCCCCCGGCTCGTCGTCCATCGGCGCTACCAGGGCAATCCCGTCCGCCAGTTTCAGCGCGGTTTCAAAGGACTCTGCTAGGCGTTGTTGCAGATCGCCACGCACCTTGAAGCGGTCGACCACCACATCGATGGAATGCTTCTTCTGTTTATCCAGCTTCGGCAGCTCGTCCAGTTCAAACAGCTTGCCGTTGACCCGGGCCCGCACGAAGCCCTGGGCCCGCAGCTCTTCAAAGACCGAGAGGTGTTCACCCTTGCGCTCACGAATGACCGGGGCCAGCAGCATCAGCTTGCTGCCTTCGGGCTGCGCCAGCACCAGGTCGACCATCTGGCTGACGGTCTGGGCTTCCAGCGGAATGTCGTGGTCCGGGCAGCGCGGGGTGCCCACGCGAGCATAGAGCAGGCGCAGGTAATCGTAGATTTCGGTAATGGTGCCGACGGTGGAGCGCGGGTTGTGAGAGGTGGATTTCTGTTCGATGGATATCGCCGGCGACAGCCCTTCGATGGTGTCGACATCGGGCTTTTCCATCATCGACAGGAACTGTCGGGCGTAAGCCGACAGCGATTCGACATAGCGGCGCTGGCCTTCGGCATAAAGCGTGTCGAAAGCCAGGGACGACTTGCCGGACCCAGACAGCCCGGTGATGACGATCAACTTGTCCCGCGGCAGGGTCAGGTCGATGTTCTTCAGGTTGTGGGTGCGGGCCCCACGAATCAGAATCTTGTCCAAAAGTGGCCTCGATCGGCGGGCGTAAAGGCAGGAGTATAAAACCAAACACTGGATGGATGCACACTATCATGCGGTGCTTTTTTGCTCGCTGATGGGGCTGCGCGGCAAAGCGTCGCCATATACCCCCTCAATCGATCGGACTGGTAGAATCGCCGCCGGTTCACATGAGGTTTATCCATGCACGATCCCCACAGCGAACGCATGAGTGGCAGCGAGACCCGCGCAGCGAGCGGTCTGGCCCTGGTGTTCGCCTTCCGTATGCTTGGCATGTTTATGGTACTGCCGGTCCTGGCGACCTATGGAATGGATCTCGCAGGAGCGACCCCGACTCTGATCGGCTTGGCGATTGGCGCCTATGGTCTGACCCAGGCGGTTTTCCAGATTCCCTTCGGCATCATTTCCGACCGTATCGGTCGTCGCCCAGTGATTTACCTGGGGTTGATCGTGTTCGCCCTGGGCAGCGTGCTGGCGGCCAATGCCGATTCGATCTGGGGCGTGATCGCCGGACGAATCCTGCAAGGTGCCGGGGCGATTTCCGCGGCAGTGATGGCGCTGCTTTCGGACCTGACCCGCGAGCAGCACCGGACCAAGGCCATGGCCATGATCGGCATGACCATCGGCCTGTCCTTTGCCGTGGCCATGGTGGTCGGTCCGCTGCTGACCCGCAGCTTTGGTCTGTCGGGGCTGTTCCTGGCCACGGGTGCCATGGCCTTGGTGGGCATCCTGATCGTGGCTTTCATGGTCCCGCGCTCCACCGGCCCGTTGCAGCACCGCGAGTCCGGCGTGGCGCGCCAAGCGCTGATCCCGACCCTCAAGCATCCCGATCTGCTGCGCCTGGATCTTGGTATCTTCGTGTTGCACGCCATGCTGATGTCGAGCTTCGTCGCCTTGCCCCTGGCACTGGTGGAAAAGGCTGGTTTGCCCAAGGAGCAGCACTGGTGGGTCTACCTCACCGCGCTGCTGATTTCCTTCTTCGCCATGATCCCGTTCATCATCTACGGCGAGAAAAAACGCAAGATGAAACGAGTTCTGCTCGGCGCGGTCATTACGCTGCTGCTCACCGAGCTATTCTTCTGGGAGTTCGGCGACAGTTTGCGGGCGCTGGTGATCGGCACCGTGGTGTTCTTCACCGCATTCAACCTGCTGGAGGCGTCGTTGCCGTCGCTGATCAGCAAAGTCTCGCCGGCAGGCGGCAAGGGCACGGCGATGGGGGTGTATTCCACCAGCCAGTTCCTCGGTTCGGCACTGGGCGGCATCCTCGGCGGCTGGTTGTTCCAGCATGGCGGTTTGTCGGTTGTGTTCCTTGGATGCGCAGGTCTGGCTGCACTCTGGTTGGGCTTTGCTGTTACCATGCGCGAGCCTCCATATGTGACGAGCCTGCGCTTGCCGTTATCGCCTGAAGCGATCCGCGAAGCTGGTCTGGTTGAGCGCCTGAAAGCCGTCGCTGGAGTAACAGATGCCGTGGTGGTGGCCGAAGAGGCTGCCATTTACATCAAATTGGACACCGAATTATTGGATCGCGCGACGCTCGAGCAGTTGGTCAACTCAGCGCCGTCGCCGCGCGAAGCCTAGGAGAACGTTATGGCCCGTGGGGTTAACAAAGTCATATTGGTCGGTACTTGCGGCCAGGATCCCGAAGTTCGCTATCTGCCTAACGGTAACGCCGTGACCAACCTGAGTCTGGCCACCAGCGAACAGTGGACCGACAAGCAGACCGGTCAGAAGGTCGAGCGCACCGAGTGGCACCGTGTTTCGATGTTCGGCAAGGTCGCGGAGATTGCCGGTGAGTACCTGCGCAAGGGTTCCCAGGTCTACATCGAGGGCAAACTGCAGACTCGCGAGTGGGAAAAAGACGGCATCAAGCGCTACACCACCGAGATCATTGTCGACATGCAAGGCACCATGCAGCTGCTGGGTGGCCGTCCACAGGGCGACCAGCAAGGCCAGGGCGGCATGTCCAACTCGGCACCGCGTCCTCAGCAGTCCCGTCCTGCTCCGCAGCCACAGCGTGAGTCGCGTCCAGCGCCACAGCAGGCCGCTCCGCAGCCGGCACCGGATTTCGACAGCTTCGATGACGATATTCCGTTCTGATCGCTCCCTCGAGCATTCAGTATCGATAAGAAAGGGGCCCCGTACAGGGCCCCTTTTTTATGCCGGACTGTTTCCTTTCAGGCGCTGGGATTGGGCTCAAAGTTGCACTCGGCGCAATCGACCGCTCAGGGCAACCACCTGATGATCCGGCGTGGGAATCGGCCGTCCACTGAGGCCCATGCCTTCGCTCACCAGCACCGCTCCCTCGACGCAGCACAGATTGGACGGTGTATCCAGTTCGTTGGCGAGCACTTGCACACTGCGTTGCTGCAGGTCGCAGCGCAGCAGCCGTCCACTGAAGCGGGCAAAGCCGCCGTGCAAGGTCTCGCCGGACCAGTCGGGCTGCAGGGGCTGCAACAGCCGGTCGCACAGTTCCAGCACCAGAATCCGCTCCTGCGGGTCCAGCGCCAGCCCGGTGGGCAGTTGCAGCCCGCGAATCAGTACCTCGATCCTGCCACTCTCGGGCCAGACCCGGATTACCTGGCCCGCCTTGTCGGCGAAGTCGATGCCCTTTCGCGCCGGGTCACTGTGCAGCTCGCCAGAGAACAGGCTGATCAGCACCGCGTCGGTCTGTGGCTCATGCACCAGGGTCACGGGTACGGCTTCCTGGCCCTGATCCAGGTCGGGCAGTTGGGCCAGGATCTGCTCCTCACCCTGAGTGAACTCCACCAACTGGTTGGTATCGGGCTTGACCGCCATCCAGCTCTGGCGCGTGGGGTGATAGCACAATGAGTTGAGGTTGCCGTGGCTGTGGAACAGCGGCTCGGGCGGGCTGTATTGCAGGTCCAGAAGCTTGGAACCGGCGACGTAATCGGTCTGGCTGGCCAGGTAGCGCCCGGCACCGAAGGCAATGTCCGACAGCCCCATGATTTCATCGCGCAGCATCCGCGACTGCATGTTCATCGAGCGAAAACCCTTGGCCAGAACCTCGGGTGGCAGGTAGGTGCCGGGGGCGTGAGGATCTGGTCGCAGGCGACTGATGAGACCGCTGAACGCTTGGTCCGGGAGGCCTGAGCCAGCTTCCACCAGCAGCAGGCTGCCATCGTTTTCCACGCAGATACCGCGAGGGTTGAGCAGCCCCTGGGCGATGATGCTGCTTGAGCGCAGCAACTGTTCTGGCTGGGCGGGAATGTGTAAAGCAACGGGCATGGTCTTCTCCTTGTTCAGGGCTGCCAGGGCGTGCCGTTGAGATAGGCGGTCAGCAGGGAGCGTTGGCTCGGCGACATCGAACGCACCACGGACATGTACAAGGTGGTGTTCTGGTACTCGGGGGATATCCGGGCCAGGATCGCCTGTTTGTAGCCCATCACCGCGTCGGGTTGATTGAGCTGGATGTAGCGCGACATGGCAGGGAAGGCCAGGTAATGAAAGCGCAGCACGTTTTGAAACGCCTGCTCCCAGGTGACGATGCTGCCGGTTGGAATGCCGAAGTCGCTCCAGGCGTACTTGCGGAAGTTGCTGAAGCTCTGGGTCAGAAGGTTGTTGTCGATGGTGTAGGTCAGTGTGGTGAAACCGGCCTGGGTATTGGAACCGGCGACGGGGACGACGTTGAAGCTCACCGAAGGTTGACCGGCCGGCACCGTTACCGAGTTCGGTAGCTCCAGGAAGTTCCAGTAGCGATTGGCTTGATAGGCGGCGGTCGCCGAGGCGTCGATGCTGATTGGCGTATCTTCCTGTACCGGTGCTCCCAGGTAACGGACTTGCAAGGTGATCTGCACGCCGCTGCTGTTGGGGTCCAGGTAGGTGTTGCGCTGATCGCTGTAGACCCGATACGGGCATTCGGGGGCCGACAGCGCCGGGTTGCGGGTGGTCCCGGGGGCACTGATGCACAAGGGCGTGCTCTGCACCAACTGTGTCTGGGTCGAGTTGAGCGGCACGTCGATGATGCCGCCGTACCGGTAGTAGTCCTGCAGCAGCGGGTCGCTGGGCTCAAAGCTCGCCAGGGGCGTCGTTCCGGCCGCGATGGTGACGGTCCCGTAGTCGGCGTTGGGGCCGATGGGGCTGGTGATGTCGTCGCGTACAGCCCTGAACGTCTGCTTGGGGATCAGGTTGACCATGTCGATGCTCAGTTGCCCGTTGGCAACCTCGGCATAGGCAACGCTGTTGATGTTCAGGTCTTTGTCGGCATTGATGATTTGCCGGCCCGGCGGACAGATTTGCGGCTCATCGGTAAACGCCGTGGCCAGGGTGCCGATGACTCGGCCGATGCTCGGGTTCGGGCTGAACTGGTTGGCGGCGTAGTCGGCATTCAGTTGCTCGGTGGTCAGGGTCGGACACATTTCGAACATCACGAAACGCAGCACGATCCCAGTCGCGTTGGGCGCTTCGATCAGGGCCCTGAGCCCGGCACTCTCCTTGTTGTAGCTGACGATGCTGCTCAGCGGAAAGGTCAGTTGAAAGGTGCCGCTGGCATGGAAGGAGCCCGGTGAGTCCATGGTTGCCGGCTCCAGCACCCGGGTGTTGAGGTCGAAACTGCTGCACACGGTATCCCAGCGAATCAGTAGCTCAGGCGTGTTGCCGTTGCCGATCTGCAGGCCTCCGACAAAGATCTGGGTCGTGGTGCTGGCTGTGGGGTCCAGGTCGACCATCATCGGGCCGGAGTAGGGCCCTTGTCCGGTGCCGGGTGTAACGGAGCCGAGCAGGTAGACCGGCTGGCCGACCATATCCCCTTCCAGCGCAATGTTGCCCGGGGTGCCTTGGGAACTGATCAACGCGTTGTGCAGCGTCACCACGTGTTCGCCATAGTGGTTCCAGCCGCCGGCCGTGTACCGGCTGTTGGGGCCGATTCTCGGGTCCGGGGCGTTGATCAGTTGGTACAGGTGCTCATCGCTGTAGGTTTTGGCCTGGTCCGCCACGGTCGAGGTGGTCAGGTCGAACAGCTCAAGGGACGTGGTGATGCCGTTGGGCAAGGTCGGTGAGTTGTTCGGCACGCTGACGTCGGTGGAGATACCGCCCCAGAAGTTCAGTCGGGGTCCATTCAATATGCTCATGTTCTATTCCTTATCCTTGGTGACGCTGCTGACCGGGGCTTGGGCGAATCTGAACAGGAAGGAGAAGTCGCTCTTGTACTGGCTGTTGAGCGGTGCCGCCATGGAGTGGCAGTTCATGCAGCTGCTGTTGGGCTGGATGTAACTTTCCATGGTGACGTTGGCCGAAAGTGACGGCGTTGGCTGCCCCAACGGATTGCCGGGGTTGTCCGGCGACTGTGGGCGTTGGGTGGTGATCAACTGGTAGTACTTGAACACGCTCTGCTGTACCTGCGGATCGCTCTGGTACTGGGTATTGATCTGCTGGGTGACGTCCGTGATCGGGGTGACCCGGTTCAGCGGGTCAGGGGTGCTGAAGCTGCTACCGGGTTTGGGCGTACAGACCATCTTTCCCGCCTGTTGCTGCCACAGGCACGGGGACTGGTTGAGGCTTTCGGCGGGCGCCTTGGCGTTGAAGTAGGAGTAGAAAATCCCCGAGGCCGGTTGGTCTACCCAACGGCCCCCCAGCTGGGTCTTGGGCGGCACGTTGTCGACCTGCTCGAAGGTCGACCAGATCCACTGCGGGAACCCCTCCACCTTGCTGATGATGTGCAGCCCCACCAATCCCAAGTTGGCCTCGGTGGTGCCGTTGGGCTGTCCCTGACTGTCGAACTGGGTGACCAGTGCCTTCATCGTCAGATAGCGGCTGCTGTCGTCGGCGCTGGTGAGGATGCGCCAGCTGCTCTTGATCTCGCCGGCGTTGTTGGGAAAGCCGATGTTCTTCGCGGCATCGACGACCACCGCGTTGTAGAAGTCGTTAGCGACGATGTAGTTGTAGGAGACCTCGTTGGCGGCGATGTCGTAGTAGGTCGGATTGCCGCGCTGATCAATCAGCCAGCCGCCCACCGCCTGGTTGTCCGCTTGCACCACCTGAGTGTTCTTGACCGCGGCAATGTTGATCAGGCTGAGGTTTCTGCGGGGCAGTTGCGAGTTCCAGGGGCCCGGATTCTTGGCCCCGGGGAGGAAGGTCTCGCTGACGCTCTTGTAGGTCTGCCACACGGTATCGCCTGGGCTGCCCAGGGGCTTGCTGCAATCGGCCACTCCGCGCTGTCCCGCCTGGGCCGGCCAACTCAGGTTAATGAACATCTGCCAGCTGTATTGATCGAAAGCCTGCTGCGAGGCGCCGGCGGCAGGCACCGTGGCTGTGGGTGGGCAGCTGGTTTGCGCCCCCGCTGCGCTGGGTTGCAGGGCGCTGGCTTGCTGGCTGCCCAGGCCAAGCAACAACAGGGCGGTGAAACGGCTCCAACGGTTCATGAGGCTGCTCCTGTCACTGCGGGGTGGGTGAAAGTTGGTTCCACTGTGGCCGTGCACCGTTCTTCAGCGATGGCGGTGGCGTGAAGAGCTGGCAGTTAGGCGGGTTGGCCGGGCACATCTTCGCCACCTGGTCCCAGGTCTTGGCCGGGTCCGGCTTTGCATTGCTCCAGTTGCGGTAGTTCTGGCTGACGATTGGCGCGTTGGCGACGCTGGCATCACCGGAGAAATAGAACGACTGCGGATGTTGATAGGCCGGTTGGCCCGGACCGTCGCTGGTGGCCTGCTTGTAGAAGGCATAGCCGAAGAGGATGGGGGGGCTGCCTTTGCCGGGTTTGAGCTCCAAGGCGTAGGCCTGCACGCTGCCGTCCAGATGCTGGCTGCGGGCGGCGCTGTAGGGCAGGTGCTTGATGAAGTCCCGGCGTGGCGGATGGTTCATGGGCGAGAACAGGCAGCAGGCTGGCATGTCCTTGGGCCGGTCCTCAGGGTAGGTGAGGAAGTAGGCCTTGTTACCCAGGGAGACAAAGGAGCAGGTGTAGTTGTTGTCCTTGATCGGGAAGATCGGCAGGCAGTATTTCTCGTAGTGCTCCATCATCGCCCCGGAGCCGTCACCGTCGGCCGGGACATAGTCGTTGTCGTAGTAGCTGCTGCCCTGGGACACGGTGTAGTCGGCAGGTTGCAGGGTGCTGGGCGGGCTGCTGTAGGGCGGCGGGTTCTTCTCGTAGTTGGCGGTGACCCGGTACATGGTCCAGTCACTGACCCAGGTTGCCGGATAGAGCGGATCGGTCGGCTCGCCGGCCTTGCGCTTGATCACGCAGTTGTTGTTCAGGGCATTGCAGCCCTTGGTGTTGTGCACGCCCATGTTGAAGTAGACGTTGTCGGGGTATTTCTGGGCCCACAGTGTCTGGCTGGCGCACAGCAGGGTGGCGGCCAACAGCAGGCGCTTGAAGAAACTGGCGTTCATCTGACTCTCCTTTGCAAAGCCGGGCGACCCAGGTCGCCCGGTGTTCCAGTGCATGGCCGTTGCGGCTCAGCCTTGCTGATAGTCGTCGAGGTTCAGCGGGGTCGGCGGGTAGCCGGTGCTCACCAGGTCCTTGGCCCAGATTTCCAGCACCTGGCGCCGGCTCTGCGGCAAGTCCCGGGTGATGGGCATGGCCAGGGTGCTGGCCTCCTGATACTCCTTGCTGATCAGTTTGATGAACTGCTCGATCGCGCCCTCAATGCGTTGCAGGGAGTTGAGCGGCATGTACTTGTTCATGATCGGGTAGAGGTAATAGAAGGGCTGGAGGATCTGCGGAAAGATGAACTCCTTCCAGATCCGCACATTGGCGTCGTCGAACTGGTACACCCGGTTCCAGCAGTCGATGAAGTCCTTGAGCATCTGCGGCTCTTGCGGCAGCACCCGCAGCGGCGAAAGGAAGTCGGTGAAGGCTTCGGTGTAGGAGAAGCTGAACGGAATGCCCGTCGGATCGTCCTGGATGAAAAACCGCACAGTGGGGAAGCCCGGCGCCACGGCATGCACCGTCAACTGGGCAATGCCGTCGGCATTGGTCTGGATGCGGGTCAGGCTGTACTTCACGGTGGCGCCCATGCCGGCGTTATTATCCAGTTTCCCGCTCATCGCTTGCGGGTTCTCGAACCTCAGGCAGGGCCTCAGATCGACCGCGGCCGGGGTTTTCAGGAACTCCTGATAGGTGATGGCGTTGCTGACCGACTCATTGCACGCGGAACCCCTGACGGTCATGGCACTCAGGCGTCTGCCACTGCCCTCCATTAACAGGCTCGGATGCTGCGAACCGCCGATGAACTGGGGCATTCCCTGCTCGTTCTTGGCACGTGCATCGGGATAGTCAGTGATCAGCACGAAATCCGCCGGGTTGCTGAACGCCAGGTAGTAGTTGCTGGTGGTCAGCATAAAGGCGTTGTTGTACTCGGCGACCCACAAGGTGGTGCCGGCCGCTGCGGGCTTGCCGTTGTTTTGCACCATGATGTTCAGCGTCCGGCTGTCACCGACGTCGATGAAGCTGCCGCTCTCGATGACTTCCGCGGTCCACGTCTGCTGAGTGGCGGCGATGGTTTCGCTACCTTTCAGCCGCAGCGCCAGGCTGCCCTGTTGCAGCAAGGTTTGGGCGCTGGCGTCCAGGGGCAGGTCCAGCAGACCGGAGCGCTTATCGAATGCCGTTTGCTGATACTGCTCGAAGCCAAAACTGGTCAATGCCTTGAAGGTTTCCGAGTCGCTTCCCTGCAAGACACCCAGTTCATACGCGCCGACGTTGAATTTGGCGGCGACCGGAAGGCCGGTGTTCAGCCGGTCCGGATCGGGGTCGACTGCTCCGTCATGGATGGCCGGGTAGATTGGGAAGGTGTTGCCCAAGTCCAGGGACAAGATGTTGTCATGCAGTTGGGCGCTGGTTACCCCCAGATTGATCACGGTTCTCGGATCGTCTGGCGCGCCGATCACCGTGTCTCCCGGTGTCACTTTATAGAACGGTACCCGAGCATTGGGCACCAGGCGCGGGCCTGCCGGCGCGGTAGGGAACTCATTTTTCAGCCACAGGCCCAATATGCCGGCTGTGCGGCTGTGGGCCGGGTTGAAAAAGGTTTCGGTCGGGTTGTCCAGGCCCATCTGGTACAGCATCTGCAGCCTGGATATGTCCCAGGGCGCCTGCGAGTGGCTGTTGACCACCTTGAAGTCATTGAACAGACCATTCTTGTCGTAAACGGTCAGGTAAGTGGTGAACCTGAGCATCAGGCCCTGGGCGTCCTTGTTCTGCTCCATTTCATCTTTCAGGCTCTGCAGCAATGGCGAACCGCCGACGACCCAGTCCACCTGATCCTTGGTAAAGCAGGTCTGCCAGGTGCAGGTCACATAAACCAGGCCGCCGAACGCCCCCCACTTGAAGTCAAGGAAGCGGTTGAGCATGCGGCAGCCTTGTTTCAGGGTTACACCGCAGGTGGCATCGCCCAGCGTTATCCTGTCGAAGTACAGGGCGGTGAAGGTGTTCTGCCAGGGGCTGACGTCGACAAAACGTGCCGCAGTCGGGCTCGGGTTACCGAACGAGTTGCCCAGCAGTTGGTAGGGCTTGTTGATCAGCGGATCACTGTCGATGTAGCTGTCGACCTTGGATTCCCCGCCAATGATCACCGAGCGGGCCTTTTGGTAATTGACGGTGCCGCAGGCGTTGTCGCCGAACAGATCCCACTCGGCGGGAATCATCGGGTAGTTGTCGGGATCGCCGTTGGTGGGCACCTGCAGCACGTAGTCGGGGACGTTCTTGTAGGCCAGCGGCGTGATGCCCCAGGGCATCAGCGTTTGCGGGGCATTCTTGTCGTTGATCCCGTACCGGTTCAGGAAAGGCCAGTTCATCTGCATCTTCACCGCGTCGTATAGCGGCAGCACATCGTTGTTGTTGAAGGTTGGCGGGTTCCAGAACATGAAACCGTTGAGGTAGATCCGTGGAAAGTTCAAGACGCTCATGGGCTGCTCTCCTTAGCGTTTCCACTGGGCGCGTTTGAGCGACCAGACGTAATCCAGTTTTTGATAACCGATGAAGTCTTTGTCCGGCAGTACGCTGGTGGGGTAGAGGATTCCGCCTGTGTGGTCGATGTTGAACGAGAAGAAGGTGTTCTTCTTCGTCGAATAGGCCGCCGTGCTGTGGCAGGCCAGGCAC
The DNA here is from genome assembly GCF_028550695.1 of Pseudomonas sp. BLCC-B112. Lineage (NCBI taxonomy): Bacteria > Pseudomonadati > Pseudomonadota > Gammaproteobacteria > Pseudomonadales > Pseudomonadaceae > Pseudomonas > Pseudomonas sp. BLCC-B112. The sequence continues at coordinate 305,812 of NZ_JAQQGK010000007.1, read as the reverse complement.
GATGAGGAGCCTTGGAACGCCGACTCCAGTTGGGAGTTGGCCAGCAGCTTGGGTTCGGCAAGGTTCTGGTCGTACTGCACACCGATCAGTTCGTACTGGGCCAGGTTCGAATACTGCTGCTGGAAGCTGGTGTTCACCGGTTTGGCCGCCTCGGTGGGGCCGGTGATGTTGGTCATCGGCTTGGGTGGGGTGTCATTGGTGACGGTGTACTTGGGATTGTTGCGGTTTTCGAAGGTGGTCCAGACCCAGTCCGGGGTCAGCTTGTTGATCACATGCATGCCGCTCAGGGCGGCGTAGCCCACCTGATACTGACCCGTGCTGTCCACGTAATAGGCCTGGGAGATGTAGTACCCGTCCTGGGTCAACAGGGCCTTGAAGTCCTGGTCGGTTCCGATCCAGAACCAGGAGGTTTTCAGCTCCCAGGCCGTGTCCGGGAAGTCCAGGTTGCTGGTGAGCTTGGCCAGGCCATCGCGGTTGTAGATCTTGTTGGCGACGATGTAGTTGAAGGTGTCCTCGCCCATCAACAGGTGAAAGCGCACCAACTGTTCGTTTTTCGACGGTGGCACCGGTGGGCCGCTGCGCATTTTCAGAGCCAGGCCATCCACCTGCTGGATGCCGTTCTGCGGGCTGCCTGGCATGTCGTTGCCGAGAAACTGAAACAGCCCTTTGGGGTCCATGCCCTGCTTTTGTGCCAGTTCCGGGACTTCGCTCGGCAGGTTTTCATGGTCGGAGTAGGGCAGGGGCTCGGCCCCCTTCAACAGGTAAACCTGATCGGAAGGCTTGAACGTTTCCCAGACCCGATTGTTGTTGTGGCTGGCATCCGGCTGGTTGAGGCAGACAAACCAGTTCCAGGCCATGGTTTCCGGGCTCTGCTTGAACGTCGCCAGAGTGGTCGTGGGGTCGTCTGCGAAGGTCAGGAACTTGTTGCAATCGAAGGTGTTCGGGCTCTGTGCCTGAGCGAGACCGCTCAACACACTGAGTACCGCTATAGGGATGGTTCGCCGCATGGAATCTCCTTGGCTTGAGCCGTGTCGTCATAGGGGCGCCCTAGGAAATGCTCTAGGAGCAGGTGCTTTACCGCAGTGGCCGGCAGATGCTCCGGCAGTGGTAAATCGCAATCGGTGATCAATAGCGGCCCCACCTCATCGTTGCTCGGCAAGCGTCCGTGGCTGCCGCGAATCAGTCGGGTGTCCAGGGGAATCAGGTCCATGTAGTAGCGAAAGCCGAGCTTCTTCTGCAGCAGGCGGCGGGCGACCCGCAGCTTGGGAAAGCGGATCGCCGGATCGATGAACAGCTCCAGCGGGTCATAGCCCGGCTTGCGGTGGATATCCACGGTGCGGGCGAAGTCCGGGGCCAGGCGGTCGTCGAACCAGTAGTAGTAATCGAACCAGAAGCCCGGGGCGGCCACCGCCACCAGCTCGCCGCTGCGCGGGTGATCCAGCTGCCAGGCCCGCTGTTCGGTTTTATCCAGCACCTGCTCGATGCCCGGCTGGCGCTGCAGCAGGGCCTTGACCCGAGCAATGTCCCTGGGCTGGCGCACGTAGACGTGGGCGATCTGATGGTCGGCCACGGCAAAGGCGGCACTGGCGCCGGGGTCGAGCAGCTCCCAGCTCAGGGAGCGGCGTACTTGCAGCAGGCCCTGTTCCCGTAGCACGCGGTTGATGGAGATTGATTGCTGCACCGCTTCGATGCCGTATTCGGAAACCAGCATCACCGCCGCGCCTTGTTGCTGGGCAAAGTCCAGCAGGCGCCCGACTTCATGGTCGATAGCCCGCACTTCGTCGCTGATGGACGGATGCTCGGGCCCCAGGCGTTGCAGGCTGTAGTCCAGGTGCGGCAGGTAGATCAGTTGCAGGTCGGGGCGGCTGATCTGGAACTCGGCGATGGCGCAGTCGACGATCCAGCGACTGGAGGCAATGCCCGCCGCCGGGCCCCAGAAGCCCGGAAAGGGAAACTCGCCAATCTGCCGTTCGATGCGTTCGTGCAGCCCGGGCGGTGACGAGTAGAGGCCGAACATCTTGCGCCCGTCGGCCGGGTAGTGGGGGCGTGGCGTAATGGCGGCATCCACCTCGGCGTACATGTTGAACCACCAGAACAGCTGGCTGCAGCGCAGGCCGGGGATCTCACGTTGCAAGGTCTGCCAGACCTTTTCACCCTGGATCAGCGCATTGGGCTGCAGCCAGAAGCGCACTTCGGCCTGATCGCGGAAATACCAGCCGTTGCCGACAATGCCGTGTTGCGAAGGCGGTAGGCCGGTGAGGATCGAGGCCTGTACCGTCGAGGTCACGGCCGGGAACACCGGGCGCAGCCGGGCCATTTTGGCCCGTTGCAGCAGGGCGTTGATCCGCGGCGTGGCCGGGCCCAGCAAGCTGGGGGTCAGGCCGACCACGTTGATCAGCAGCAGGGGCTGGCGCAGTGCTTCAGAGGGCATGGGCTGGCGCCTCCATGGGGGACGATTGCCCATGCAGCAAGTGCCGCTGGCGCAACTGTTGTTCAACCCACTGCAGCTCTGCGGCAATGCCTTGGAGCAGGGCTTGTTCGGTGTCCGGACGCAGGGTGCCGGGCAGTACGTTCCAGCTGTAGGTCTCGACTTCCAGCACCGGCTGGCACTGCGGATGGGCGGCGAGAAAGTCGAAGGTGCGCATCAGGGCCTGCTGGCTGCCGTTGAGCTCCGGCAACAGGAACTGTTCACTGAACAAGGGTACGTGAAAGTGAATGCGCAACTCGGGGCACTGGCCCTGCACCGGTTCCACCGCCTGCAGTGCCTTCGGCAGATCGGCCCAGGCCAGCAGTTGGCCTTTGCGGTCACGGGCTTTCACCTGATGCAGGTAGGTGGCTTCGGCGAAGTTGCCCAGGGCCTGCAGCACCTGCTCGCGGCGTGCCAGGTCCGTCACCGGCAAGTGACAGATCAGTGCATTGGACAGTTGGATCTTGCCCACCGGAATGCGCGCCTGCAGCAGCCGTTGCAGCGATTGGTAGCAGTCCTCGAAGACCACCGCCTGATGGCAGACGTCGAAGCACAGCGCCAGGTATTGATGGTGGGGATCGGTGGCTTTCCAGCGCTGAAAGAAGGCGATGGCCTGATCGGTGTTTTCCAGTACGCAGTCCGGCTCCATCTCCAGGCACAGCAGGATCTTCTTGCCGCTGCGCCGATGCAGGCTGGCCAGCCCGGCAGTCAACTGCAACAGTTGGGCCTCGGCCTGTTGTTGCTGGGCGTCGTCCCAAAGGGCGGCATAACCCAGGGGCACGCTGGAAATCACGCCCTGTTGGCAGTCCAGGGGCAGGGCGGCGGCGAGCAACTCCGCCAGTTGCAGGCTGTACTCCAGGCGTTGCGGTTCGGCCCAGGTCGGTCGGTAGACCTCGGCCTTCACCGCACCCTGATGGAACTGACCGTAGGGAAAGCCGTTGAGGGACGTCAGGCGCATCCCGCTGTCGTGCAACAGCCCGAGGAAGGATTCGCGCACTGCGGGCTGCTGCAGCTCGGCGGCCGCCTGGGCGCTGATCCACAGGCCGCTGTCCTGCACCGCCAGGCCACGCTGGCGGCGCACCCCCTGGAAGTGCTGGAGGATCGAACTCTTCAGGCCGGCCACGTCCCGCGCCGGGTGCACGTTGCTGCAGTAACCGATCTGCGCGGCGCTCCAACCGGCCCGGGCGCTCATTTGACCACCGGTTCCTGGCCGCGCAGGGCGGAGTTGTCCTGCCATTGGCGCCGCTGGTCGATGGGCAGCGGGGTGCTCACCTGTTGCTTGTCGAGTTGTCCGCTCTGGGCGAAGAAATCCACCGGGTTATGGAACAGCACCTGTTCCACCTGGGCTTCGCTGAATCCGGAGGCGAGCATGGCCTGGCCGGTCTTTGGCACCTTGAGCGGATCGCTGATGCCCCAGTCGGCGGCGCTGTTGACCACCATCTTCTCGGTGCCGTACTCCTTGAGCAGGGCCACCATGCGCTGCTCCGACATCTTGGTGTTGGGGTAGATGGAGTGCCCGCGCCAGCAGTCGCTGTCGAGCACCAGGGGCAGGGTCAGTTCGTTGAGGTGGTCGATGATCACCAGATGCTCGGCGATGCCCACTTCACGGATCACCGCCAGGGTGCGCTTGGTGCCGCCGATCTTGTCCCGATGTGGGGTGTGCACCAGCACCGGCAAGTTGAACTGCTTGGCCAGCTCCAGTTGCGCGGCGAGAAAGCGGTCTTCCTCGGGGGTGATGTCGTCGTAGCCGATCTCGCCCACCGCGACCACACCGTCCTTGACCAGATAGCGCGGCAGGATCTCCAGCACCTCGTTGGCCACCGACAGGTCATTGGCTTCCTTGGGATTGAGGCCGATGGTGCAGAAGTGGTGAATGCCGAACATGCTGGCGCGAAAGCGCTCCCAGCCCAGAAGGGTGTCGAAGTAGTCAATGAAGCTGCCGACGCTGGTGCGCGCCTGGCCTTGCCAGAAGGCCGGCTCGATCACCCCGGTGATCCCGGCGGCGGCCATGTTCTGATAGTCGTCGGTGGTGCGGCTGACCATATGAATGTGCGGATCGAAGTACTTCGGCATGGTGAGTCCCTGATGCAGTGGTAGAGAAAATTGAGTGGGTGCGCCGGTGTCGAATCAGGCGTCGGGTGGCAAGTGCTGGAGCCAGTGCGGTGGCAGTCGTCGCTGCTGGCACAGGTGGCGCAAGCGTTGGCGCTGGGCCTGGCTCAACAGCTCGAAGGCGATGGCATGGGGCAGCCCGTCGCTGACACTGCGGAACGCCGCCAACTGTTCTTCCATATGCTCCAGGGCCAGTTGGTTGAGGTCGACGCTGTGGCGCTGGGCCAGGCCTTTGACGCGGCCACTGTCCAGGCCCATGCCCAGGGTCTTGAGCAGCAACTGGTGAAAGGCCCGGTCGTGGTAGTGGCGAGCGGGAAAGGGGTTGTCCAGGGCGAGGGCGGCGAACACTTCACGGTTGTTGGTACGTCCTGCCTGGAGCGCCAGTTCGAGGCTGCGCCCTTCTGTGTCGAGGTCATCGAGGACCCTGAGCAGTACGCTTTTTTCCTGGTCATCGCCCCACAGAAACAGCTGGCGCAGCAGGGCCAGTTGATCGCCGCCGGCCTGCTGTTCCAGCAGTTGCTCCAGGAGCAAGGCGCGGGCCAGTTGAGTCCGGTTCCAGCCTGGGCTGGCGCTGACCTCGGCGTTGCCAAAGCGACGCTTGCACTGGCTGCTGAGCAGCACCAGGGTGTTGGCCGACGGTTGGCTGGCCAGTTGCTCCAGGGCGGCGTACCACCAGCGGCGGTTCTCGTCGTCGAGCTGGTCATCCAGTTGGCGGCGGCGTTCGGCAAAGGCCTCATGGCGCATGACGAGCGGGAGCGAGGCGGGGAAAGTGACGTCCATGGTCATGTCGGCTTGATCCAGCGTTGAAGGTGGGGCAGCAGAAAGAACACCAGCACGCACAGCAGGCTGCCCAGGGGTTGATTGGCCAGGGCCAGCACCAGGGCATCGAACAATGGCAGGGCGGCGAGGCCAGCACCGATAAAGGCACGAATCTGCCGCTGTCGCGGGTTGGCCAGGTGGCGCCGGTAGTGCCAGCCCAACCAGCCCAGCCACAGCAGCAGGACCAGCCAGAACACCCCGTTGTCTGCGTAAGCGGCGAGGGCCAGGGGGCTGAGCATCAGCAGCAGCGGCAGGCGGCTGAGCAGTTGGTTGCGATGCTCCAGCCGCGCCAGGTAGGTCAGGCCGGCGATGTAGGTGCCCAGCAGCGCGGCACATAGCCACAGCGGCTGCGGTGGCATGGCCAGGCTGGCGGCGGCGGTCAGGTACAGGGCCGAGCGGCAGCCGCCCATGAGCCAGACGCTGTGGGGGTATTTTTTGTGCAGCAGGTTGTAGGCCAGGATGAACAGCAGCAGCAAGCCGGCGCTGGCCAGCAGCCAATGAGGCTGCGCGATCAGGTGGCTCAGGCCCAGTACCGACAGCGCCGCCAGCAGCAACAGGGCGGCGGTGGCCAGGCTGACCTGAGTCCGGCTGACCAGGCCCAGGACAATCGGCCGCGGGTTCTGATGTTGCTGGTCCCAATCGGCATCCAGCAGGTCGTTGAGCAGCATCCCGGCCAGGTACAGCGCCGAGAGCGCCACCAGCAGCAGGGTCCACACCAGTGGCGAGGGCGGTGCCAGGGTGGTGGCGCTGCTGGCCAGCAGCGCGGCGGCCAGGGCGTTGGTCCACACCGTCGGCAGGTTGGATACCCGGCCTAGGGTCAGCCAGGTGGTCAGGGAGGAGTGGCTCATTGGGCGCAGCCTTCGGTCCAGGCGAAGTCCGGCCCACCGAAACTGCTCAGACGCAGCAGGGCCTGCTCCATGACCGGCAGTTCGATGTGGTGCACATCGGTGGACTGGCCCAGGCGGTTGAGCATCGGGATCGACAACTGGCCCCCCAGGTGCTGGCGAAACTCCTCCAGCCCCAGCAGCACCAGGGAGCGGCCCTGGGCATCCTGCAAGCGCAACTCCGGCGGGCACAGGTTGAAGCCGAGCTTGTCCAGCAGTTGCAACAGGCGCTGGGTTTCAGCATGGCTCAGCAAGCCGGTGGCATTGGCATAGAGCGCGTCCAGGGCCATGCCCACCGCCACCGCCTCACCATGGCGCAAGCGATGCTGGCTGAGGTTCTCCAGCTTGTGCGCAGCCCAGTGCCCATAGTCCAGGGGGCGGCCATTGCCCCGTTCGAAAGGGTCGCCGGCCCCGGTGATATGGCCCAGATGCAATTGCGCACAGCGGAAGATGGCGTAGCGGCTGGCGCTGTGTTCAAAGCTCGCCAGGGCCTCGGCCTGCTGCTCCATCCACTGGAAGAATGCAGCGTCCTTGATCACGGCCACTTTCACCGCTTCGGCCAGCCCGGCGATCTGGTCCCGGGGTGACAGGCTGAGCAGCAGCTGGAAGTCGTTGATCACCGCCGTGGCTGGGTAGAAGGCGCCCAGCAGGTTCTTCTGGGCGAACGCGTTGATGCCGTTCTTGACCCCGATGCCGGCGTCGTTCTGGGCCAGCACCGTGGTCGGGATGCGGATCAGCCGCATCCCCCGATGAAAGGTGGCGCAGGCATAGCCGACGGCGTCCAGTACCGCGCCGCCGCCCAGGGCCAGCACATAGCAGTGGCGGTCCAGGCCGTGTTCAAGCATGTGGGCATACAACCGCTGGAGCACGTCCGGGGTCTTGCTCAGTTCGCCCGCCGGCACCGGGATCGGTGCGGCCTGCAGATGCAGGTCGGCAGCGTGGGCGCTGAAATAGGCGTCGATCTGTTGCGGCAGTTGTGGGCAGCACTGCAGCAATTGTTCATCGATGAACACCAGCACGGTGGTGCGTCCCTGTTGCGCCTGGACCAGTTGCCGGTGCAGGCAGGGATTGTCGGCCTGGAAAATGTGATCGGTGAACAGCACCGGGTAGTGGTAGCTCACCTCGAAGCGTCCTTCCAGAGTATGGTTTTGCTCCATCGGCGGCTGCGCAGCGCGAGGCTTGAGCAGGCTGCGGGCGCCCAGGACCAGCCCCGGCAGCACCATGCTGGCGAGAATGGTCGCCAGCAGTGCGTTCTGCTCCACCAGCAAACTGCCGATGGCGGCGTAGGCCAGGGCCAGCCCGGCATTGGCCAGGGTGGTGACCAGCAGGAACTGGCGCAGTGGATAACGCTGCATGCCCGCGGCCAGCACCGAGGTCTCTGCCAGCACTGGAACTCCGCGCAGGCAGATCAGCGACAGGGTGCTGAGGCGATAGGCCAGTTGCCCCGGCTGCCAGCTCCTGAGCCCCAGCCAGTTGGATAACAGGCGAAAGTAGCCGGCCCCCAGCCAGTAGCCCAGACAGGCTCCCAGGCACAGGCCGATGAAAATCACCAGATAGCCGCCAACGGCGCCCAGGACCGCAACGGCCAGCAGCGCCACCAGGCTGGAAGGCACCGGCAAGAGCACGTCCAGGGCCAGCAGGGTGACCAGCAGCAGAGCGAGGCTGGTGCGTTGCACGGGATCGGAAGGGAGGAAGTTGCCAAGGTGATTCAGCAACTGTTGGATCTGTTGTTCAAACAGCAGGAAGCTGGCGACCACCAGGATCGAAAACAGCACTAACGAGAGCCAGTAATTTTCGGCCGCACCCTTGAATGAAAAAACTCGAGGCAATGAACTGCGCTTCATCAAGCATCCCTCTTGATTAATATGACTAATTCCGTGTCAGTCTCAGCTGGGGCAGGCGGGGGGCGTCCGGTTATTGAACTCCTCGACAGTTATTATTGGTTTTCTGGCGGCTGAAGAGCACTTCAGTGGCGAGTAGCTATCAACTTAGCCAAGGCCGCTGGATTTGCAAGTAAGGTGATTGAAGTGGCTCGCAAGGCTCTTTTCTGGCGCGCTGGGAAAGTATCGGGTTCGGCTGCTGATACTGTTGAAAACACCCTCACAAGGGACGTGGTGCAACCTTGTTGCTTGGCTTTAAGGGCAATGAATCCGGGGTGGGGAGTCCTGTGATAGGTGAGTTCTTGTTTTTTGCTATATGTCTTATTTGCTTTGGTTATATTGAATTACAGGTAACCGTAAGAAGTAAGCACTGAGATTTATAAGTGTTGATGTTATTAGGCGCGAAGCGACTCTTGGTAAAGCTCAAGGCAGGATTTGAAATAATCAGGGGTTAAAACATTTCCATTAGTCAGCTATTGAATGTCGACCATTGTTAATGGCGCCATTTATTTGACCGCTTTGAGTTGTGACGGCGAGAGTTTGGTCGTAACTAACAATTAGCCTGGATAACAAGAATCATTCTTAAGTAGTTCGGGAAGTTGTCTTGCTGGCGACAACAGGCGGTGTGGCGTGCTTGCCTGTGGATACCTGTCCGGGGCAGGTCTGCCTGCCCAGACACAAACGGCGGTGAGGCTGAGCTCACCGCCATCGTCGGCGCAGAATGCAAGCGATCAGGCCGCGAGGAACTCTTCGGTGGACAGGACATCGGCGTAGGCGAATGACAGGGCCGACATCACCGCGCTTTGTACTTGCGCCGCCGGTACTCGCTGGCCGTTGAACTCCAGGTCGAGGGTGGCACAGGCGTCGTGTATCACCTTGACCGGGTAGCCCAGGTCGGCAGCAGCCCGTGCGGTGCCCTCTACGCACATGTGGCTCATGTTGCCCACGATCACCAGTTCATCGATGCCCTGTTGCTGGAGGATCGCCTGCAGCTCGGTTTCCCGGAACGAGTTGACGAAGTGCTTGAGCACCACGGGTTCGTCGGCGCGGTTCAGCACCTTGGGGTGCAAGTGCGCACCCTCGGAGCCTGGGGTGAAAAAGGGCGCGCTGTCGGAGGTGAATTCGTGGCGGATGTGCACCACCGCTTGCGCCTTCTGGCGAAAGGCCTGGATCAGCCTTGCCGCGTTGTCCGCCGCCGCGTCGACCCCGACCAGGGGCCATTTGCCGTGGGCGAAGTAGTCGTTCTGGATATCGATTACGATGAGCGCCTGTTTGGCCATGGGTGTTGCCTCCAAGTGAGTGGATAACCTGGGGCCCAGTATCGGTGGCCCTTGCTCCCAGGAGGATTGGCCGCATCGACATTAACAGGGGGAAAACTGACAGTGGGCATTCAAGGCTCGGTCGCCGAACTGGGCGTACTGCTTTATCCCGGGGTACAGATGGCGGCGGTGCATGGTCTGACCGATCTGTTCGAAGTGGCCAATCGGATTGCCGGTGAACAGCCCCTGGCGCAACTGCCGCGGTTGCGGGTCAGCCATTGGCAAGCCTCTGAGGCACAAGGCCCACGGCGGATCTATGACAGCCAGGAGGGAGAGAGCGGCAACCTGCTGGCCGTGGTGATACCGCCTTCGTTGGCAGGTTTTTCCGCGAACCAGTCGTCCTCTGCCCTGGTGAGCTGGTTGAGCCAGCAGCATGCGGCCGGCGCTACGCTTGGCGGGGTCTGTGTGGGCTCGATCCTGCTGGCCGAGAGTGGCCTGCTCGATGGCCGCAGCGCCACCACCCACTGGACCTCGGCCAAGGCGTTCGCCGCCCGTTATCCACAGGTGCGCCTGGAGGCCGACCAACCCATAGTCGACGATGGCGACCTGATCACCACGGCCGGGCTGATGGCCTGGGCCGAACTGGGACTGCGCCTGGTGGACCGCCTGCTGGGGCCGAGCATCGCCAGTGCCACGGCGCGTTTTCTAGTGATGGAGCACAGCGACAGCGCCAGCCAGTGCGGCAGCAATTTCGCGCCGATCCTCAACCATGGTGATGGGGCGATCCTCAAGTTGCAGCACTGGCTGCAGGCCAATGGCGCGGTGGATGTGTCGCTGCCGACGATGGCGCAACAGGCGGGTCTTGAAGAGCGCACCTTGCTGCGACGTTTCCGCGCCGCCACCGGCCTCAAACCGACCCAGTACTGCCAGCACCTGCGGGTGGGCAAGGCGCGGGAGATGCTGGAGTTCACCAACGGCACCATCGATCACATCGCCTGGACCGTGGGTTACCAGGACCCGGCGACCTTTCGCAGCCTGTTCAAGAAAATCACCGGTCTGGCCCCCAGCGAATACCGCAACCGCTTCGGTGTGTCTCCCAGTGCCGCCAATCGGGGGCAATAGACTCGGCGCCGGTTAAGTCTGATCCCATAGCCGTTGCGCAGGCGGGGCAATGGGCCGGGATTGACGGGGCCGCCTTCGCCGGCAAGCCGGCTCCTGCGGGGGAAGGTCAGTGCTGGATGAGTTTGTTGCGCAGGGCCTGGGCGGCCTCGGGTTCCAGTTCCAGCCACCAGTGTTGGGTGCCGCCGATCTCGGCTGCGGCGGGCAGGCCGTCGCGATACACCAGGCGGTTGCCACTGAGTGCCGCCACCTTGGGCCCGGGCAGCAGGGTGCCGGCAAGGTTCAGCGGGTCCACGCCACATACCGCGGTCAGGCTGCCGTCATGGGGCCGGCGGCGTACCTCCCGTAGCAGCGGGATGGCTTCCGGCAAGGCGAACTGCTCGCCGGCCAGACCGCTGACAAAGCGCCCGCCACGGATCTCTCCCCGGGCTTCCAGCCGATGGAAGGTGCGCAGCAGTTCGCGCCAGTTGGGCAGCCAGTCCGCCTCGCGTTCCAGCAGTCGCCAGAACACCACGCCGTAACGGCGCAGCAAGGTCATGGCCACCTGTTCCAGGGTGACTGTCGAGTCTTGAGTCGCTGAACGACGCAGCAAGGCCCAGCGTCCGGCATCGTCCATGCCACCGACAAAGGCCCCGCGACCTCGTCGGCTGCTGCGGTTCTGGCGTTTGCTCGCCGGTGTAATCAGGGCGCGCAGCCCGGCGAAACTGTCGGCGTTCACCAGGCCGGCGCCCACCAGTTCCTGGAGCACGCTTTCCAGTTCGCTGCGCAGCAGGTGGGCTTCGTGCAGCAGCTCATCGAAAAACAGAGCGCCTTGCTGGCTCAGTACGCTGTGGACTTTCTGCGCCCTGGGCGAGAGCTCGTGGCTGTCGGCCGGGCAGGTCAATGCGCTCCAGAGAGCGGCCTGGGAGCGTGGCAGCAGCACGATCGGCGTACTGCGCAGGGCGCTGCTGGCGGTCTTGCCCGTGCTGTTGATCCGGCTCCAGACTACCTTGCCGCTGCGGCACAGCTCATCCAGCCAATTGGCGGAGTAATCCTTGATCCGCGCCGGCAGCAGGTCGCTGTCCCAGGCTGAGGCCGCCGCCGGGTAGCCTGCGAGCTGGCTGACCACTTCGGCGAGCATGGCGCTGCCCTGGCCTTGGGTGCCTGGGGACAGGTGCTGCCAGTCGAACAGGAAGCGCATGAAGTCCTGCAGGGCCACGGGTTCGATCTCCCGGCGCAAGCGCTTGACCGTGTAGCGGTGAATTCGCGCCAGCAGATGGCGTTCGCACCACTGTTCTTCTTGGCAATCGGGGCTGAAGCGCCCCCGCAGTACATAGCCTTCGGTTTCAAGCTGGACCAGGGCCTGGGCGATTTGCCCGGGAGGCAGTCCCAGGGGGGCGGCGATCTGGCTCAGGGTCTGGGGGGCAAAGCCGCTGAGGCGCGCGCGAATCAGTTCCACTCGCGCAGGTTCCGGGTCCCAGGCCTGATCGAAGCCGGGCACGGGGTTCAGGGCCGGCTGCAAGGGAGCGTGGGGATACAGGGCTTGCAGGCAGGTAATGCGTTCCAGGGCCAGCCACAGCTGTGCACTGGGACCCACCGGCAAGCGGCAGGCACGGCCTTGGGCTGCCAGGGTTGCCAGCCATTGCGGCCACTGGGGGTTGGCTTGGGCTTCAGCCTCGCTGATGGCGGCGAGGCTCATCAGGGCTTCGTGCATTTCATCGGCCGTGGCCGGGTTCGGCCACGCCTCTTGAGCCACGGCGGTTATGGCGTCGGCATCCAGGGCGCCAAGGTCGTCGGTGGCTTGCGGGTCGCTCCAGCGCCGCGCCAATACCGCCTGGGTGCGGCGTTCCTCCAGCGGTGCATCATCGAGAAAGGTGTAGGGCTTGGCGCTGAGGATTTCCGCCGCCAGGGGCGAGGGCGCTGGTAACTCGCGGCTGAGCAGGCGCACCTGGCCCTGTTCCATGCGCCGCAACAGCTGCAGCCAGCCTTCGCTGTCCATGGCGTCGTGCAGGCAGTCGTCGAGGGTCTGTTCCACCAGCGGGTGATCGGGAACTTCCCGTTCGCCGGCGAGGTTTTCCAGGCAGGCGATCTGGTCGGGAAACACACTGGCGATCAAGTCTTCGCTTTTCATCCGCTGGATCTGCGGCGCCACTTTGCGCCCGCCGCTGTAGCGCGGCAGCGCCAGGGCGATCCCGGCGTTCCAGCGCCAGCGCACGCCGAACAGTGGGGCGTCCAGCAGCGCCTGGATGAGGATGTGCTCGGCGCTGTTGCTGTGCAGATACCGCCAGACTTCATCCAGGGCGAAGCTGTGGCTGGTAGACAGCGACAGGACGATGGCGTCCTCGCTGGCGGCAGCCTGCAGTTCGAAGTTGAAGGTGCGACAGAAACGCTTGCGCAGGGCCAGGCCCCAGGCGCGGTTGATGCGGCTGCCGAAGGGGCTGTGGATCACCAGTTGGGTGCCGCCGGATTCGTCGAAGAAACGCTCCATGATCAGCGTGTCCTGGGACGGCAGGGCGCCCAGGGCCAGGCGCGCGGGCGCCAGGTAGTCCACCAGTTGCTCGGCGCTGGCGCGGTTCAGCCCCAACGCCTGCTGCAGCCAGTCGATGGCCGGTTGCAACTGGCCCGGAGTCGCGCCGAGCAGGGCGTCGAGCTGCGCCAGCAAGCGGGCCACGGCGCTGGACAGCTCGGCGCTGCGCCCCGGGGCTTCACCGAGCCAGAAGGGAATGTTCGGCGGCTGGCCCTGGGCATCCTCGACCCGCACCTTGCCGGTTTCCACCCGCAAGATGCGGTAGGAGGTATTGCCCAGCTGGAACACGTCGCCGGCAATGCTTTCCACGGCGAAGTCTTCGTTGACGCTGCCGATGTTCAGGCCCTGGGGTTCCAGCAGCACGCTGTAGTCGGCGTTGTCGGGAATGGTGCCGCCGCTGGTGACCGCCGTCAGCTTGGCCCCACGACGGCCGCGCAGGGTGCGGGTCAGGGCATCACGATGCAGATAGGCGCTGCGCAGGCCCTGGCGACCGTTGAAGCCTTCGGCAAGCATCTGCAGCAGGGCCTGGTAGTGGGCTTGATCCAGGTCGGCGTAAGGCGTGGCCCGGCGCAGCAGGTCCAGAAGGGCTTCTTCCGGCCATTCCTGGCAGCTGACTTCGGCGACGATCTGCTGGGCCAGCACATCCAGCGGCGCATGGGGGATCAGCAGACTGTCCAGCTCGCCGCGGTGCACGCAGTCCAGCAGAGCGGCGCATTCGATCAGGTCGTCCCGGGTCAGGGCAAACAATCGGCCCTTCGGGGTGCCGCCGACCTGGTGGCCGGAGCGCCCGACGCGCTGTAAAAAGGCCGAGATCGAGCGCGGCGAGCCGATCTGGCACACCAGATCGACATCACCGATATCGATGCCCAGCTCCAGGGAGGCAGTGGCGATCAACACTTGCAGGTCCCCGGCCTTGAGCCGCTGCTCGGCCTCCAGGCGCTGCTCCTTGGCCAGGCTGCCGTGGTGCGCGGCCACCGCCTGTTTGCCCAGGCGTTCGCTCAGGTGCCGGGCCAGCCGCTCGGCCAGGCGTCTGGTGTTGACGAAAATCAGTGTGGTGCGATGTTCCCGGGCCAGGGCTGCGAGACGCCCGTACACCAGCTCCCAGACATCATTGGACATGACTGCCGACAGCGGTACGGGCGGCACTTCGATATCCAGGTCCCGGGGGCGGGCATGGCCGATGTCGACGATGTCGCAAGGCCGCTCATGCCCCACCAGAAAACGTGACACGGCCTCGATGGGCTTCTGCGTGGCCGACAGACCGATGCGCAACAGGGGCTCGGCGCACAGCGCCTGCAAGCGCTCCAGGCTCAGGGCCAGGTGGCTGCCGCGCTTGCTCCCGGCCAGGGCGTGGATCTCGTCGACGATCACGCTGCGGGTGCTGGCCAGCATCTTGCGCCCGGAGTCCGAACCCAGCAGCACGTAGAGCGATTCCGGGGTGGTGACGAGAATCTGCGGCGCGCTCTTGCGCATGGCGTTGCGTTCTTTCTGCGGGGTGTCGCCCGTGCGCACCGCGGTGCGGATGCACAGCTGCGGCAGGCCCATCAATCGCAGTTGTTCGGTGATGCCGGCCAGCGGCTGCTGCAGGTTGATCTGGATATCGTTGCTCAGGGCCTTGAGCGGCGAGACGTAGACCACCAGGGTGGCGTCCGGCAACTGGCCGCCAGCGGCCAGGCCCTGGCGCACCAGGTCATCGATCACGGCGAGAAAGGCGGTGAGGGTCTTGCCCGAGCCGGTGGGGGCGGCGATCAGGGTCGAGCGGCGCTGGGCGATCAACGGCCAGGCGCGGGCCTGGGCCGTGGTCACGGCGGCAAAGGTGCGCTCGAACCAGGCGCTGACGGCGGGATGAAAACCGTCCAGGACCGGGTTCATGGATTCGGCGAGGGTCATGGATGGGTTTATGCGGCCGCTCGGGGCAACTTGCAAGTAGCGTGCTGTGCAGCTGGCGCCGCAGTCGGCGCTGAGGGCACAAGGTCGCACCGACACTTTCTCAGTGACGCTTGCGCCACAAACCCGCAAAATGCAACGATTCCGGCAATTCTCGACGGTCAAACCCACGGGACTGGCCGATCCAAACCATCGTTCTGAACAGACTGGGCCTGCTGACTCTATGCGAATGCGCCTTATGTTACTGGGCGGCGGAAATGCCCTTGGGCAGGCGCTGATTCGCCTGGGTGCGGAGGAGGACATCGGTTTCCTCGCCCCCCGTCCGCCGCAAGACGGTTGGGATGCCGCGAGCCTCACGCAACTGCTCGACGACACCCGCCCGGATGCCTTGATCAACCTGGCTTACTACTTCGACTGGTTTCAGGCGGAGACGGTGAGCGAGGCACGCCTGAGTGCTCAGGAGCGCGCGGTCGAACGGCTGGCGGAGCTTTGCCAGCATCACAACATCATTCTTGCGCAGCCTTCGAGCTATCGAGTGTTCGACGGTTCCCGGGCCACCGCCTACAGCGAGAAAGACGAGCCGGTGCCCCTGGGGCTGCGCGGTCAGGCACTGTGGCGGATCGAGCAGAGCGTTCGCGCCACCTGTCCGCAGCACGTCTTGCTGCGTTTCGGCTGGTTGCTGGACGACAGCTCCGACGGCATTCTCGGGCGTTTCCTGGCCCGGGCCGAATCCCCGGAAGAACTGTTGATGGCGGACGACCGTCGGGGCAATCCGACCCCGGTGGACGACGCCGCGCGGGTGATCATCTCGGTGCTCAAGCAGCTCGATTGTGCCGCGCCGCTGTGGGGCACCTATCACTATGCCGGTCAGGAAGCGACCACGCCCCTGGCTCTGGGCCAGGCGGTCCTGACAGAAGCACGGCAACTGCACCCGCTGGCCATCGAGGCCCCTACTGCCCAGGCCCATGCCGCCTGTGGCGATGCTGCCGAAGAACCGCAGCACGCGGTGCTGGCCTGCAAGAAGATTCTTCATACCTTCGGGATCAAGCCGCGCGCCTGGCGTGCCGCGCTCCCGGCCTTACTGGATAGGTTTTATCGTCATGGCTGATGGCCCTGTATTGATCACCGGCGGCGCCGGTTTCATTGGTTCGCACTTGACCGACGCCCTACTCGCCAAGGGCTACTCGGTGCGGGTGCTGGACGACTTGTCCACCGGCAAACCGAGCAACCTGCCGCTGGACGACCCGCGGGTAGAACTGATCGAGGGCGACGTCGCCGACGCGGATCTGGTGAGCCGTGCCATGCAAGGCTGTTGCGCCGTGGCGCATCTGGCGGCAGTGGCCTCGGTACAGGCCTCGGTGGACGATCCGGTGCAGACTCACCAGAGCAATTTCATCGGCACCCTGAATGTCTGCGAGGCCATGCGCCAGTGCGGCGTCAAACGGGTGTTGTTCGCCTCCAGCGCGGCGGTCTATGGCAACAACGGCGAAGGCCAGTCCATTGATGAGGACACGGCCAAGGCGCCGCTGACCCCTTATGCGTCGGACAAGCTGGCCAGCGAGCATTATTTTGATTTCTATCGGCGCCAGCATGGCCTGGAACCGGCGATCTTCCGCTTCTTCAATATCTTTGGCCCGCGTCAGGACCCGTCCTCGCCCTATTCCGGGGTCATCAGCATCTTCAGCGAGCGGGCCCAACAGGGGCTGCCCATCACCGTGTTCGGCGATGGCGAGCAGACTCGGGACTTTGTTTACGTCGGTGATCTGGTGCAGGTGCTGGTGCAGGCCATCGAGGCACCGCAGCTTGAAGTGGGGGCGGTCAACGTCGGCCTGAATCAGGCCACCACCCTCAAGCAGATGCTTGCGGCCCTGGCCGAGGTGGTCGGCGAATTGCCTGTCATCAGCTACGGTCCGGCCCGGGCCGGTGACATCCGTCATTCCCGTGCCAGCAACCAGCGTCTGCTGCAGCGCTTCACGTTTCCCGAGCCGACTCCGATGAGTGTCGGCCTCGCCCGCCTGATGGGGCGCTGAGGGAAAGTGCAGGCATGAAAAAGGCGCCTTTCGAGGCGCCTTTTTTCATTGTCGGCGGGCTTAGAACTTGTAGCCCAGACCCACCATGTAGACCCAAGGATCAACGTCGACATTGACCTTGGCGCGGGTGCCGGCGGCCAGGGCGTTGTTATCCACATACGCACGGGTATCGATATCGATGTAGCGCACCTGGGCGTTGACCATGATCTTGTCGGTCAGCATGTAGTCGGCACCGACCTGCCAGGCCAGGCCCCAGGAGTTCTTGGCGCGGAAATTGTCGAAACCTGCGGCCTGGGCGCGGCTGCCGACGTGCTCGTCGTAGATCCAAGTGTAGTTGATACCGGCACCGACGTAGGGTTGGAACGCCGATTTGCTATCCAGCGGGTAGTACACAACGCTCAAAGTCGGCGGCAGGTGCTTGAGGGTACCGAGCTTGCCGTTGGCGGCGGCCAGCGAGGTGTCCTTGATCTTCACATCGTGTTCGAACGGGGTGGCGGCCAGCAGTTCGATACCGACGTTATTGGTCACCATGTAGGCGAAGTTCAGACCCAGCTGAGTGTCGCTGCTCATGGTCGCCTTGCCGCCCAGGTTGGCGCCGGCCAACGGGCCGCTGTCGACCTTGACGTCGGAGCTGTTGGCTTTTGGGTTGACGGTAATGGCACCGGCGCGGATCAGGATATCGCCAGCTTCATGGGCGTTGGCAATCGGGGCGGCGAGTGCGAGCGCGATCAGGGAAGCGCTAAGCAGAGACTTGTGCATGGGAGCTCCAAAGGACGATTCAAATTGGCTATGTCCAATGGTAAGGATCGTCAAGTTGACTGCCTTGACTCAGCTCAATGAAATGGCGAACCCCGGTGGCAGGGCTGAACTATTCTTTTGTTCTGCACTCTTTTGGCCTGGTGCCCGAACCTTGTCCGAGCCGGCACCGCTGCTGCACTCACTCCTGCAACTCATAGACATAGATCTTCTGCGCCGCCATCTGGTAGCCGGCGTCCGCCAGCTCGCTGGTAGAGGGTTTGACCTGCATGGCGCCCTCGATCCAGTAAGGCTGATACAGCTCGTCGAGCTTTACCCCGAGCTCGCTGGTGACGTGGACGATCTGGTTCGACGGCGGGGGTGGCACGTGGATGCAGGCGCCGAAGTAGGGCACCAGGAGAAATTCCGTGGTGCGGCCTTCCTCGTTTACTTCCAGGGGCACTATATAGCCGGGCAGGCGCACCGTCTGGCCGTCCAGGCTCTTCACCACCGGCGCATTGGGCAGGTCCTGCTTGGCGGCGGGGGCCGATTCGGCGGCCAGTGCATCGCTCATCTGCGACAGGTCGTGCAGCGGCTGCATGTTCGGCACTTCCGGCGGTGCGTCCGGCGGGATCATTTCCGACCAGGTCAGATCCTTCGGTGCTCCGGCCGCCCACAACGGCGTGGCGATCAGCAGCGACAGGGCAAGCAGGGGGCGCAGCAGGCGTTGGGCTTTCATAAAGCGATGCTCATAAACGAATCGACAGGCCATCGGCCAGGGATTGCCGGTAGGCGCGCCAGGCCGGCACGCTGCCCATCAGCAGCGCGGCGATCAGGATACCGCCCAGCAACGTCCACTCATACTGGCTGGGCCAGGACAGCGGCAGGTACAGGCCGTAGTTCGATTGCACGTAGCCCTGGGCCAGGGCGATGCCCAGGTACAGCAGGCCCAGACCGGCCAGGACCCCGAACAGTGCCAGGGCGAACGCCTCCAGTACCAGCAGGGTTGCAATATGCCAGGGACGGGCGCCTACCGAACGCAGGATGGCCATCTCCCGACGACGCTCGTTGAGGCTGGTGAGGATCGCCGTGAGCATGCCGATCAGGCCGGTAAGAACCACGAACAGCGACACCACGAACAAGGCTTTCTCGGCGGTGCCCATCAGGCTCCAGAGTTCCTGCAGGGCCACGCCGGGCAGGATCGCCAGCATCGGCTCGCCGCGAAATTCGTTGATCTCCCGTTGCAGGGCGAAGGTCGAAATCTTGCTGTTGAGGCCAAGCATGAAGGCGGTGATCGCCTGGGGCGTCAGGTCCAAGTTGCGCGCCTGATCGGCAGTAATACGACCGTCGCCACGGGCTGGCACGCCGTTGTGCCAGTCGATGTGGATCGCCTCCATACCGCCCAGGCTGATATGCAGCGTGCGGTCCACCGGAGTACCGGTGCGCTTGAGGATACCCACCACGGTGAAGGGCTTGTCGTCATGCTTGACCAGGCTGATGGCCGCCACGCCGTGGGCCAGCACCAGCTTGTCGCCAAGTTTGTAGTGCAGGGCATCGGCGACTTCGGCCCCCAGTACCACCTCGAAAGGATCACTGGCGAAAGCCCGGCCCACGGCCAGTTGCAGGCTCTGCTGATGACCGTACTGGTAGTGCTGGAAGTAGGCCTCGGTGGTGCCCATGACCCGGTAGCCACGATGGGAGTCGCCCAGCGAAATCGGGATCGCCCACTTCACCTTTGGGTTGTTGGCGAAGTGCTCGAAGCTGTCCCAGCGGATGTTGTTGGTGGCGTTGCCGATGCGAAACACCGAGTACAACAGCAGGTTCACCGAGCCGGAGCGGGCGCCGACGATCAGGTCGGTGCCGCTGATGGTGCTGGCGAAACTGGCCCGGGCTTCGGTGCGGACCCGTTCCACCGCCAGCAGCAGGCAGACCGAGAGAGCAATGGCGAAGGCGGTGAGGATCGCGGTGAAGCGGCGGTTAGCCAGGCTGGCCATGGCTAGACGGAACAGATACATCTCAGACCTCTGCGGGCGTGGCGGCGCGATTGAGTTCGGCCAGCGACAGGTTGCGATCAAACAGCGGCGCCAGGCTCTGGTCATGGCTGACGAACAGCAGGCTGGCTCCAGCCTCGCGGCACTCGGCGAAGAGCAGTTGGATGAAGGCTTCCCGGGCGTCGTAGTCCAGCGCCGAGGTGGGTTCGTCGGCGATCACCAGCTCTGGCTGGCCGATCAAGGCCCTGGCGGCGGCGACCCGTTGCTGTTGACCGATGGACAGCGAGTCGGCACGACGGCCGAGCAGGTCGGGGTCCTTCAGACCCAGATGGGCCAGCAAAGTGGCGGCCGCCTGATCGACGCTGCCGTGGCGCTGAATGGCGCGGCTGGCCCGCAGTTTGGAGAAGTGGCAGGGCAGTTCGACGTTCTCGCGCACCGAGAGAAACGGCAGCAGGTTGAACTGCTGGAAGATGTAGCCGGTGTGATCGACGCGAAAGCGATCACGTGCTCCGGCGGCCAGCTCGGTCAGCTCCTGGCCCAGCAGGCGGATGCTGCCCTGATTGGGTTTCTGCACCCCGCCCAGCAAGCCCAGCAGCGTGGTCTTGCCGCTGCCGCTGGGGCCCTTGAGGAACAGTGTTTCGCCGGCTTCCAGGCGGAAACTCGGGATGTCCAGCAACTGAGGGTGGCCGGGCCAGCTGAAGCCCAGGTCGGACAGTTCGATAAGTGCTTGGGTCATGTTGGGCCGATCATGCAGTGAGTGGTGTAGCCGCTGCTGGAGCCGCGGCTACAGGCGCAGCGCTTAGAACTTCAGGGTGGCAGCCTTGGCGGTGGCTTCGACACCTTGCTGGCCGTTTGGCGAAATCAGTTGTACCTGAATTTTCTGGGTGGCGGGGAAGGTCTTGAAGACTTGTCCCAGGTCGAGGTTCTTCAGGGCGTCCGGCTTGGCGCAGGTGAACTGGTAGTGAGCGTGGATCTCGCTGTGTTCGTGGTGATGTTCATGACCTGCCGCGTCCTTGTCATCGTCATCGTGGGCATCGGCATCGGGCTTGTCGCCGAACAGCGGGCTCTCCAGTTCCTGTTTGGCCACGGTGCAGGCGGCGGCCTTGGGCAGGCTGAACAGCACCAGGGGCTGTTCCAGTTGAGTGCGGGCGGCAGCGACCTTGGCCTTGTCGGCGTCGGTGCTGGGGGCGTGTTCGAAACCCACCAGGTTCATCGCCGGGCTTTCCAGTTCCAGATCCAGGGCCTGGCCATCGAGCACCGCATTCAAACGGGCCACGCCGTGTTCATGGGCGCCGAGGCTGCCGTGTTCATGCTCGTGATCATGGGCTTGCGCGGCCTGGGCAACGGCCAGCGGCAACAGGGCGAAGGGCAGGGCGAGTAGCAGACGGCGCATAGCAAGTCTCCAGGGCGAAGATGAAATAAATGTTATGTGATCTTATAACAATTGGCCGCAGAGTTTGACCGCCCGCTTGGCGTTGCGCAAGACGCGTGGGAGCATGCTCGTCAGAAAAATGTGGGAGCACAGCGATGTTGCGGATTCGTGGAAGCATCGGCGATTGGCCGGTGGATTTGACCCTGGAACTGGACGAAGGCGATTGGGCGCAACTGGGCGCGCAGTTGCAGGCGGCCAAGCCTGAAAGTGTCGCGGTAGCCACCCGGCCGGCCAGTCAGGACGATGCGTTGTGGCAGACCGCCAAGGATCTGTTGCGCAAGGCGGGCCAGATCAGCGGGCCCGAGTTGCTGGAGCAGTTGCAGGGGCTGACCGGCAGCGCGGCGGCGGGCAAGCGTTTGCTGGTGCGCTTGCGCCACTGCGCCGAGGTCAAGGTGATCAGCGGCGCCGATACGCCGCTCTACAGCTGGGTGCAATGATCCTGTAGGAGCCAGCTTGCTGGCCAATGGGTTCTGTCTGTCAGAACCCTTTCGCTGGCAAGCCAGCTCCTACATAAGTCGGCAGATCAGTCTCAGTACAGCGCGGCGAACAGTTTGCGGCGATACGCGGTCACTAGCGGGTGATCGTTGCCCAACAGGTCGAAAACTTGCAGCAGGGTCTTGTGGGCAATGCCTTCGTTGTAGCTGCGGTTGCGCATGAAGAGTTTGAGCAAGGCTTCCAGCGCCGCTTCGTATTGCTGGCGGGCCAGTTGCTGGATCGACAGCTGGTAGGTTGCCTCGTCGTCCAGCGGGTCCTTGGCCAGGCGCGCCTTGAGGTCGGCGGCATCCGGCAGATCCGCCGCTTGCTTGAGGAAGGTGATCTGCGCCTTGGCACCGGCCAGGGCAGCCTTGTGTTCATCGCTCTTGACCGCGTCGAGCACGGTCTGGGCTTCGCCCAGTTCGCCGCGTTCGGCCAGGCAGCGGGCGTAGAGAATCAGGGCCTTGGCGTTGCTGTTGTCTTCCCCCAGCAGCACTTTGAGGAGGGCCTCGGCGTCGCCGATACGAGCGTCGTTGAACAAGGCTTCGGCCTGCTCCAGCGGGTCGGCGGCAGGGGGTGGCGGCATCTGCACATGGGGTTCGAGCATGGCCCGTACTGCGGACTCCGGTTGTGCGCCGGCAAAGCCGTCCACCGGTTGACCGTCCTTGAACAGCACCACAGTGGGCAGGCTGCGGATGCCGAAGCGGGCGACGATGTCCTGCTCGATATCGCAGTTGACCTTGGCCAGCAGCAACTCGCCCTGATAGCTCTCGGCGATCTGTTGCAGCATCGGCATCAGCGCCTTGCAGGGCGCGCACCATTCTGCCCAGAAGTCCACCAGGACTGGTTTGTGGAAGGAGTTCTCGATCACCGACTGGTCGAAATCAGCGGTGCGGGCGTCGAAGATATACGGCGTGTCCTGACTCATGGGGTATCTCGAATAAGCGGGAATGGAACCACTATAAAGTTGCGCGAAGTAGATCGCTATTGCCCGTGGCAGCCGGGTCGCCGGTGAATGGCCGCAGCGCGTGATACAGGCTCACATTGCGAAACTCCCAAGGCTCGGCCAGGTCAGGCAGAGTCAGGGCGTTGAGCATTTCCAGGCGCTGATACAGCGGGTGCTGGAAGTCCCTGACCCGGGAATCCGCCACCAGGGCTTCGCGGCCGCGGCTGAGGAATTCATCCAGCAGCGGCAGGTTGGCTCGGTCATAGAGCACGTCCGCCACCAGGATCAGGTCGAAGCGATCAGCCTCGGCGAAAAAGTCCGTTGAATAGCTCAGTTCGACGTCGTTGAGTGCGGCGTTGGCCCTGCAGGCGGCGATGGCCAGTGGGTCGAGGTCGCAGGCCACCACTTCCAGGGCGCCGGCCTTGGCCGCGGCAATCGCCGCCACCCCGGAACCGGCACCGAAGTCCAGCACCCGCTTGCCTTGCACCCAGTGCGGGTGTTCGGCCAGGTAACGGGCCAGGGCCAGGCCGCTGGCCCAGCAGAAACTCCAGTAAGGCGGTTCATGGAGAATGCGTCGGGTTTCTTCCGGGGTGAAGGCGCGGTCCATGTTCTGGGCGTCGATCAGCCAGAGTTTCAGGCGCGTGTCGGGCAGCTCGCAGGCCACCAGTTGCGCATCACCCAGCAGATCACTGAGGGCGTCTTGCAGGTCGAGCGGTACCTTCATGGGGCTTTGACGAATTGCAGTGGTCCCAGGGCCTGGGTGGTGGGTTGGTCGATGCGCACCGCCGGCAGGTGCAGGATCAACTGGCCGGATTGGCTGGCGCGGCCGCGCAGTTCGACCCGGGCGCCGGCGGGGAAGGCGTCGGGAGCGAAACGCAGGCGAAAGGGCAGGGCCTGGTTGGTGCCGGTCAAGTTGTTGCTGGCCAGCAAGCGTTGCGGACGGCCGCGCTCATCGATCACCAGCAGCGCCAGCTCGACGTTGGCGCCGGCCGGCACCCCGTCGAGGGTACCGCTCAGTTCGCGCTGGTAGGCCGGCAATGGCCCAAGATCGGCAGGTTCCTGATTTTTTTGCGTGGTCTGTTGCTGTGAAGAAGAGGGGGCCGCAGGTTTCGGGGCATCGCTGCTGCAAGCGACCAGCAGGCTGACGAGACTGAGCAAAACGAGCGGTCTGAGCGGCATCTGAAGCTCCAACAAGGCGAATGTCCATGTGCGAAACATAATAGTCGGTCTGTATACCGTAAAGGCTATGGCTTGTCTTGCCAGTGGGATGCGCTACCATGGCCCTCCCTTTTTTTGTTGCCTGCCACCATGCACTGTCCCTTCTGCGGTGCCAACGACACCAAGGTCATCGACTCGCGTCTGGTCGCCGAGGGCGAACAGGTGCGCCGCCGGCGTGAATGCCTGGCCTGTGGTGAACGTTTCACCACCTTCGAAACCGCCGAACTGGTGATGCCGCGCCTGATCAAGACTGACGGCAGCCGTCAGCCCTTCGACGAAGAAAAACTGCGCGCCGGTATGCAGCGCGCCCTGGAAAAACGCCCGGTCAGTGTCGAGCGTCTGGAGGCGGCGCTGGTGCACATCAAGCACAAGCTGCGGGCCACTGGCGAGCGCGAAGTCAAATCCCTGGTCGTGGGTGAACTGGTGATGACCGAGCTGCAGAAGCTTGATGAAGTCGCCTATATCCGTTTCGCTTCGGTCTATCGACGTTTCCAGGACCTCAACGAATTCCGCGAAGAGATCGACCGTCTCGCCCGCGAGCCGGCCAAGCAATGAGCCTGTCCCCGGAGCAAGCGGTACTCGACGCGCACTACATGGCCCGTGCCCTGGAACTGGCGCGCAAGGGCCGGTATTCCACCCATCCCAACCCCCGCGTCGGCTGTGTCATCGTTCGCGACGGCCAGGTGGTAGGCGAAGGCTGGCATGTGCGTGCCGGTGAACCCCACGCTGAAGTCCATGCCCTGCGTGCCGCCGGGGAACTGGCCCGTGGCGCCACTGCCTATGTGACTCTCGAGCCTTGCAGCCATCACGGCCGCACACCGCCTTGCGCCGATGCCCTGGTCAATGCCGGGGTGGCGCGGGTGGTTGCGGCGATGCAGGACCCGAACCCGGAAGTGGCCGGTCGCGGTTTACAGCGTCTGGCCCAGGCCGGCATCGATACCCACAGCGGTGTACTGGAAGCCGAGGCCCGTGCGATCAACAAGGGTTTCCTGAAACGCATGGAGCACGGCCTGCCTTATGTGCGGGTCAAGCTGGCGATGAGTCTCGACGGTCGCACTGCCATGGCCAGTGGCGAGAGCCAATGGATTACCGGGCCTGCCGCTCGTTCTGCGGTGCAGCGTCTGCGGGCCGAATCTTCGGTGGTGCTGACCGGTGCCGACACAGTGCTGGCGGATGACGCCCGGCTGACCGTCCGCGCCGCTGAGCTGGACCTGGACCCTGAGCAGACTGCCCTGGCCATGAGTCGCCCACCGCTGCGGGTGTTGATCGATGGTCGTTTGCGGGTGCCTCTCGACGCGCCGTTCTTCAAGGCCGGACCGGTGTTGGTGGCCACCTGTGCGGCCGTGGAAGAGCAATATGCCAACGGCCCGGAGTGCCTGATCGTTCCCGGTCCCGATGGCCAGGTCGACCTGCATCGCTTGCTGTTGGAGCTGGCCGCCCGTGGCGTCAATGAAGTGCTGGTGGAAGCCGGCCCGCGGCTGGCGGGAGCCTTTGCCCAGCAGGGGCTGGTGGACGAGTACCAGATCTTCGTCGCCTGCAAGTTCCTCGGTTCCTCGGCGCGGCCGTTGCTGGACTGGCCGCTGGCGCAGATGAGCGAGGCACCGTTGCTCAAGATCATTGAAATGCGTGCGGTGGGCGATGACTGGCGAGTCACTGCCATCCCGGCCCCGCCAGCGAGCGTATAATTCCCGACTTTCGCCTACCCGGCGGCCCTGTTCTCGAGGAGGACTCCATGTTCACCGGCATCATCGAATCCATCGGCAGTATTCGCGCATTGACCCCAAAAGGCGGAGATGTGCGGGTCTATGTAGAAACCGGCAAGCTTGATCTGGCCGACGTCAAACTGGGCGACAGCATCGCGGTGAACGGCGTCTGCCTGACTGCGGTTGAGCTGCCTGGCGATGGTTTCTGGGCCGATGTCAGCCGCGAGACCCTCGATTGCACGGCCTTCCATCAGTTGAAAGCCGGCAGCCGGGTCAACCTGGAGAAAGCCCTGACCCCGACCACCCGTCTGGGCGGTCACCTGGTCAGCGGTCACGTCGACGGTGTCGGCGAAGTGGTGGCGCGGGAAGAAAATGCCCGGGCCATTCAGTTCCGCATCCGCGCACCGAAAGAACTGGCCAAGTACATCGCCCATAAAGGCTCGATCACCGTCGACGGCACCAGCCTGACGGTCAACGCGGTCAATGGCGCCGAGTTCGAGCTGACCATCGTGCCCCACACCCTGGCGGAAACCATCATGGCCGACTACCGGCCGGGTCGGCAGGTCAACCTCGAGGTCGACCTGCTGGCGCGCTACCTGGAACGCCTGCTGTTGGGTGACAAGGCGGCTGAAGCCACCACCGGCGGCACCATTACCGAAAGTTTTCTGGCCGCTAACGGCTATCTCAAATCCTGACCCAAGGGGGTGCCGCGTGGCGCTCAACAGCATCGAAGAACTGGTTGAAGACATCCGCCAAGGCAAGATGGTCATCCTCATGGATGACGAAGACCGCGAGAACGAAGGCGACCTGATCATGGCCGCCGAGTGCTGCAAGGCCGAACACATCAACTTCATGGCCAAGCACGCCCGTGGCCTGATCTGCATGCCCATGAGCCGCGAGCGCTGCGAGCTGCTCAAGTTGCCGCTGATGGCGCCGCGCAACGGTTCCGGCTTCGGCACCAAGTTCACCGTTTCCATCGAGGCCACCGAAGGCGTGACCACCGGCATCTCTGCCGCTGACCGTGCGCGTACCGTACAAGCGGCAGCGGCCAAGGACGCCAAGGCCGAGGACATCGTCAGCCCGGGTCACATCTTCCCGCTGATGGCCCAACCCGGCGGTACCCTGGCCCGTGCCGGCCACACCGAAGCCGCCTGCGACCTGGCGCGCATGGCCGGTTTCGAGCCAAGCGGGGTGATCTGCGAAGTGATGAACGACGACGGCACCATGTCCCGTCGTACCGAACTGGAAGCCTTCGCCGCTGAACACAACATCAAGATCGGCACCATCGCCGACCTGATTCACTATCGGATGATCCACGAACGTACCGTTCAGCGGATTGCCGAGCAGCCCCTGGACAGCGAATTGGGCCAGTTCAACCTGGTGACCTATCGTGATTCGGTGGAAGGCGACGTGCACATGGCCCTGACCCTGGGCGATATCTGTGCTGAAGAGCCGACCCTGGTGCGCGTGCATAACATGGACCCGCTGCGCGACTTGCTGATGGTCAAGCAGCCGGGCCGTTGGAGCCTGCGCGCGGCCATGGTCAAAGTGGCCGAGGCCGGCAGTGGCGTGGTGCTGTTGCTGGGTCACCCGCTGGATGGCGATGTACTGCTGGCGCACATCCGTGAAACCGCGGAACACCAGCCGGTGAAGAAACCCACCACCTACAGCATCGTCGGTGCCGGTTCGCAGATCCTTCGCGACCTGGGCGTACGTAAAATGCGCCTGATGAGTGCGCCGATGAAGTTTAATGCGATATCCGGTTTCGACCTGGAAGTTGTAGAATACGTGCCCTCCGAATAAAAGCCGGTCGTTTCCGGCTTGAAATTCGCGGTTCAAATATCACTGAAGAGTGTGTGCTAGACACGCTCTGGCTCTTTAAGAGATTTGTCGAATGACCCTGAAGACCATCGAAGGTACCTTCATCGCCCCTAAAGGCCGCTATGCCCTGGTGGTCGGCCGTTTCAACAGCTTCGTCGTCGAAAGCCTGGTCAGCGGCGCGGTTGACGCCCTGGTTCGCCATGGCGTGAGCGAAAGCGACATCACCATCATCCGTGCCCCTGGCGCCTTCGAAATTCCGTTGGTCGCGCAGAAAGTCGCACAGAAAGGTGAGTTCGCGGCGATCATCGCCCTGGGCGCGGTCATTCGTGGCGGTACTCCGCACTTCGAATACGTGGCCGGCGAGTGCACCAAGGGCCTGGCCCAGGTGTCCATGGAGTTCGGCGTGCCAGTGGCCTTCGGCGTGCTGACCGTTGACTCGATCGAACAAGCCATCGAACGTTCCGGCACCAAGGCCGGCAACAAAGGGGCCGAAGCTGCCTTGTCCGCCCTGGAAATGGTCAGCCTGCTGGCGCAGTTGGAGGCCAAGTGATTAGCGACGATAGCGATCGTTTCAACCCGCGCGATCCCAAGCCTGCCAACGCCGGCAAGCCATCCAAGAGCGCCAAGCGTCGCGAAGCCCGTCAGCTCGCGACCCAGGCGCTGTACCAATGGCACATGGCCAAGCATTCGCTGAACGAGATCGAAGCACAGTTTCGGGTCGACAACGATTTCACTGACATCGACGGCGCCTACTTCCGGGAGATCCTGCACGGAGTTCCGGCCAACAAGAACGAGATCGACAACGCGCTCGTGCCTTGCCTGGACCTGGCCATCGATGAGCTGGACCCGGTTGAGCTGGCGGTCCTGCGGCTGTCCACCTGGGAACTGCTCAAGCGCGTCGACGTGCCGTACCGCGTTGTGATCAACGAAGGTATCGAACTGGCCAAGGTTTTCGGTTCCACCGACGGCCACAAGTTCGTCAACGGTGTTCTCGACAAGCTGGCCCCACGCCTGCGTGAAGCTGAAGTGAAGGCGTTCAAGCGCTGAACCGCGCTTGCAGCTGCCATGGGCGAGTTTGAGCTGATCCGTAACTTCTTCGCTGCCGCGCCTTGTGCGCAAGGCGGCGAGGGTGTTGCCCTGGGGATTGGTGACGACTGCGCCTTGCTGGCGGTTGCTCCGGGCGAGCAGTTGGCGATTTCCACCGACACCCTGGTGGCCGGTGTGCATTTCGCCGATCCCTGCGACCCCTATCTTTTAGGCCAACGCTCCCTGGCGGTGGCTGTCAGCGATCTGGCTGCCATGGGCGCCACCCCGCTGGCCTTTACCCTTGCCCTGACCCTGCCGACGGTAAGCGCCGATTGGCTGCAGGCCTATGCCCGCGGCTTAAACGCCATGGCCCAGAGTTGCGACGTGCGCCTGATTGGTGGCGACACCACTCGTGGCTCGCTGACCTTGACCCTGACCGTCTTCGGGCGAGTGCCCGCAGGCCTTGCCCTGACCCGCAGTGGTGCCCGTGTGGGTGATTTGCTGTGCGTCGGCGGTGAGTTGGGCAATGCCGCCGGAGCCCTGCCGCTGGTCCTGGGCCAGCGCAGCGCTGATGCAACCATCGCCGCCCCCTTGCTGGCTCACTACTGGTCACCGCAACCGCAATTGGCCCTGGGCCAGGCACTGCGGGGCAAGGCCACCTCGGCCCTGGATATCTCCGATGGCCTGCTGGCCGATTGCGGGCATATCGCGGCCGCTTCGAAGGTCGCCTTGCAGGTGGAGGTGGAGAAATTGCCACTGTCGCCAGCATTGTTGAGCTTTCTTGGCGAACAGGGTGCCCGCGCTGCGGCCTTGAGTGGCGGCGATGACTATGTCCTGGCCTTTACCTTGCCGCCTGCCGAGCTGGCGCCGCTGTTGGCGGCTGGTTGGCCGGTGCAGGTGGTGGGGCAAGTGGTGGCCGGGCAGGGCGTGACCCTGCTGGACGCCGGCGGCCAGGACATCACCCCCGGCACCCGGGGTTATCAACACTTTGCGGAGACACCGTGACAGATCATCCCAAACAGGTCCCGGCGGAGTTCGTACCGCCGTCGGTCTGGCGTAATCCCTGGCATTTCCTGGCGTTCGGTTTTGGTTCCGGCACCTTGCCCAAGGCGCCAGGCACCTGGGGCTCGCTGGTTGCACTACCCTTCATCCCGCTGTGGCAGATGTTGCCGGACTGGGGTTACTGGCTGATGCTCGGCGTCACCATGCTGTTCGGCTTCTGGCTGTGCGGCAAGGTCGCCGACGATCTGCGGGTGCATGACCACGAAGGTATCGTCTGGGACGAGATGGTCGGTATGTGGATCACCCTGTGGCTGGTGCCCGAGGGCTGGTACTGGCTGTTGGCGGGGTTTCTAATGTTCCGTTTCTTCGACATTCTCAAGCCGTGGCCGATTCGCTGGGTCGACCGGCATGTGCATGGCGGTGTCGGCATCATGCTCGATGATGTGCTGGCTGGCGTGTTTGCCTGGTTGGCGATGCAAGGGCTGGTGTGGTGCTTCAACTGAGGAATTAGGCATGGATGTCTGCCGCGTGCTGCTGGTGTTGCTGGTTGCCTGGAGCTGTTGCAGCGTCCGGGCCGGCGAGCTGCAGGCGCCATCCGGGCAGATTCGCATCGCCAGTGAGGTCTGGAGCGAATACACCGAGGCCGACGGCGATGGGTTGGCCTGGGACATCCTGCGCGAAGTCTTCGAGCCCGTGGGAATCACCATCGAGCGTTACAGCGTGCCTTATACCCGTTCGGTCGGGTTGGTGCAGCGCGGCGAGGTGGATGCACAGGTTGGGGCTTATCGCGACGAATCGCCGGGCGTGCTCTACCCGCACTGGAACTACGACACGGACCACATCTACGCCCTGGGCCTGGCGAGCAGTCCGGAACTGAGCCTGGCGACGCTCGGCAGTTACCGGCTGGTCTGGGTGCGTGGCTACAAGTACCAGGACTACCTGCCCAATGTTCGCCGCTACAACGAGATCCGGCGGCGTGTCGGTATCCTGCCGATGCTGCTCTACAGTCGCGCCGACTACTATATCGATGCCCAGACCGAGATCGATTATGTGCTGAGCCAGGCTCAGGACCCGAGCCAGTTCAAGCGCACCCATTTGGCCGAGCTGCCGCTGTACCTGGGGTTTGCCAGTAATCCCCGGGGCCGGGAAATGCGCGAGCTGTATGACCAGCGCATGGCGCAGTTGGTGAGTACAGGGCGATTACGGCCAATCTTCGAGCGTTGGAAGCAGCCTTATCCCTTTGATGGGAGTCCGCGTCCGGCGGTCCGTTGATCAAACTTATCGATCTTTATCTCCGATAATTCAGCCTAAGCGTACAGTGGAGGCTGCTGTTACAATGCCGCCTCTGCGAATCTCCAGTCCTCATACAGATCAGGAGCACAACAGTGCCCGTCGTTTTTGTTGCCGCCTCCAAGCTGCCTACACCTTTTGCGCAATTCACCATGCATGGTTTTCTCGATGAAGCCACCGGTCGCGAGCACGTCGTGCTCAGCCTGGGGGACATCGCCGATGGCGCGCCGGTTCTCGGTCGCCTGCACTCCGAATGCCTGACCGGTGACGCCCTGTTCAGCCAGCGTTGCGATTGCGGCTCGCAGCTGGAAGCCGCCCTGCGGGCCATCGCCCGGGAAGGGCGTGGCGTATTGCTGTACCTGCGTCAGGAAGGTCGCGGTATTGGCCTGCTGAACAAGATCCGTGCCTATGAGCTGCAAGATGGTGGTGCCGATACCGTGGAAGCCAACGAGCGCCTGGGGTTCGCCGCGGATCAGCGTGACTACGGCATGTGCCTGCCGATGCTCGAGCATCTGGGGGTCAAGTCCCTACGCCTGATGACCAACAACCCGCGCAAGGTCAAGGCACTGACCGAGATGGGCATCCAGGTTGCCGAGCGGGTGCCGCTGCACACCGGGCACAACCCCCACAACAAGCTGTACCTGGCGACCAAGGCCAGCAAGCTCGACCACATGATGGGCAACGAGCACCAGGGCGAGGTCGACCGCGCGTGACTCGGGGTCAAGTCAAACGGCGTCTGACCGTAAGCTGGTGGCAATACCTGGCTCTGGCCTTGCTGCCGCTGTTTGTGATCAACCTGGTGTTTGGTCAGGGCGAGGCGTTGATGCCCGTGCTGGCGATGCCATTCTTTATCGCCGGTACGGCCTCGATGTTCGTCAGCCTGCGTTTTTTCAACGGCTACAAGCATGCCTTGATCGCCGCCGGCAAAGCCCTCGATACCCCTGAGGAGCCTGCCGCCTGGATCACCCTGGCGGCCCGTCGTCGCGCCGCCTTCCTGGCGGCATCCTTGCCCGCCTGGATCGGTGCCCTGGCAGTGTTTGTCGGCCTGGAAGCGGTGCCGCTGATGCTCCTGGCGCTGTCCACCGCGGTGCTGTTCTACCTCTACCGTATTCCTCGTCAGCTGGGCTGATGTGGCGCTGGCTGGCGGTCCTGTGCCTGCTGGCCAGCGTTCCGACGCTGGCTGCGCCGCGAGTGGTCAGCCTGGCGCCGTCGCTCACGGAAATCGTCGTGGAGCTGGGCGCTGCCGAGTTGCTGGTGGGAGTGCTGGACGCCGGTGAGCGGCCAGCGTCGCTCAAACACCTGCCTTCGGTGGGGCGTTACGGCCAGCTGGATATCGAGCGCCTACTGAGCCTCAAACCTGACCTGCTGTTGCTTTGGCCGGGCAGTGTTGGCCCGGCCCAGCGCGACCAACTGGCGCGCCTGGGCATTCCCACCTATGTTGCCGAACCCCATGATTTCCTGCAGTTGCTGGCGCAGATCGCCGAGATCGGCGAGCGCCTGGGCCGCCCGGCCGCCGGGCGAAAACTGGCAGACGAGTTGAATGGTCAGTTGGCCAGCCTGCGTGCACGCTATCAGCGCGAGCCCGCCGTGCCGGTGTTCTATCAGGTCTGGGATCAGCCGTTATACACCGTGGGCGGTGGGCAGATCATCAGTGAAGCCTTGAGCGTCTGCGGGGCGCGCAATGTATTTGCCGACCAGCACCTGCCGGCGCCCCAGGTCAGTATCGAATCGGTATTGCAGCGTAATCCGCAGGCGATCCTGGCCACCGCCCAGGGGCAGCTGGATGCCTGGAAGGCCTGGCCGCAGATCGCGGCGGTGCGGCAGGGACGGTTGTTGCTGGTGAGGGACAAGGGTCTGGAACGGCCCAGTGGGCAGATGATCGCGGCCACTGCCAAGCTCTGTGCCTTGATTGCGCCTGAGCGCTGAGCCCCTTCGGCGGATCTTACAGTTCGGGCGTCCAGGTCACGCCGAGCATCCAGGTGCGGCCTTCTTCGCGGTAGCCGTAATCGTTGCCGTTGTATTCGTAAAGCTCGCGGGTATAGGACTTGTCGAAAACATTGTCGAGTTTCAGGTCCAGCTTTAGCTCCCGATTGAGTGCCCAGCTGCTACGCAGACCAAACAGGCCGTAGCCGCCCACAGGTACCTGCTTTTTCACGTTCAGGTCTTCATAACTCTTGCTTACCAGTTGCCAGCTGGCACCGAACGCCAATGGGTCGAATTGTCGGTCCAGGTCCAGGCTCAAGGTGCGCCGGGCACGGCGCGGCAGTTGATGGCCATCCTTGCGGTTGCGTGGATCGATGATTGCGGTGCCGATGCTGGTCTGCCAGCCGAGCAGCTCCTGTTTCAGGGCCGCCTCGAAACCATTGATCCTTGCTGCGCCAACGTTTTCCGGGCGCTGCGCAACACGGTCATAAATAATCGCCTCTTTGATATCGGTCCGGTAGATCGAAGCTTCCAGACGGCTGCTTTGCGTCAGCTGGCTACGCCATTGCAGTTCATAGCTCTTGGAGTGCTCCGGCTTGAGATCTTGATTGCTGAAACCGGGGTAATACAGATCGCTGAAATTGGGCGCCCGGAAGCCTTCGCTATAGGACAGCAGCAGGTCATTGTCCGGGTTCAGCGGCAGGGTGAAGGTGCCGCTCCAAGTGTTCTGGCTGCCATATTGCTGGTTCTGATCGCGGCGCAAACCCAGTTCGGTGGAGAAGCTTTCACCGTGAAAACGATGCTGGATGAAGGCTGCCCGGTTCCAGCGGCTGTCTTCGGCAAATGGTGCTGGGCTGGTATTGAGCCGGTCTTCGTACCAGTCTGCGCCGAGGATCAGGCTGTTGTCCTCGTCCAGGCGCATATCGTTCTGCCAGTTCAGCGAGTCCCGGTAGGTATTGAACACGCTACGTTCGTCGCTGAGCTTGTCGCGTTTGAGGTCGCGGTTTTCGCTATGTCCGAGCTCCAGCCGCGATTTCCAGTAGTCATTGAGGTTCGCGTCGAGATAGCCGCTGACGCTGCTGACACTGAAGTCGGTGTAAGGGGCCTGGGCGAAGACGTTGTAGCTTGAATCGTAGCGTCCGAAAGGGTTGTCGTAGCGAGCGCGGCCACGGTTATCCAGCAGGTTGAAGCCCACCTCTAAATCATCGTTCAGCGCGTGGCTGAGGGTGAAGCTCAACGACTGGTTGCGGTAGCCATCATGGTCGGTATCGCTGGGGAACGACTCATGGGTCCAGTCGATCCCCGCCGTTTCATCCAGGCTGGCGCCAAGGCTGAAGCGCGTCTGCTGATCGCTACCGGATAGTCCCAGGCTGCGTTCCCAAGTCTGGTTGCTGCCCACCCCCAGATGCATGCGTGCTTGCAGGCCTTGCTGGGCGCCACGCCGGGTGAAAATCTGGATCACCCCGCCAATGGCGTCGCTGCCGTAGATCACCGAGCGCGAGCCGCGCAGCACTTCCACTCGCTCGATCTGCTCGATGCTGATGAATTGCAGATTGCTGTCGCCGGAAGATGAGCTGCTGATGCGCTGGCCATCCACCAGCACCAGGCTCTGGGCCGAGTTGGTGCCGCGAATGAAGATGCCTGGCAGGCTGCCGCGGCCGCCGCTTCGGGCGACCTGCACACCAGGCACCCGTTGCAGCAGATCGGTCAGGCTGGTGGGTTGCAGGCGGTCGATGTCTTCCCGGGTGAACACGGTGTTGGCCGCGCTGCTGTCGTTGCGAGCTTCCACCTGACGGTTGGCGCTGATCAGCATCTCGGGCAGTTTCAGCGCCTGATCGCGCTCGGAGGTGTCGGCCAGCAGATCGGCGCAGGGCAGGAGACATAGCGGCAGGGCCAGGCGAGAGAGTTTCATGGCTATTCCGTTAGCGCGGCTCGGCCTTCGCCGCAGTGTGTGAAGCCGGATAAGGAAGGGAGCAAAAGCGACGCCCGCATGGCGGGCGTGCAGCAGCGGCTACAGGTAGCCGCTGTGGATCAAGCCAGGCCCAGCAGTTCCAGACGCTGGCGTACCGAAGCTTCGATGCCGGCTTCGTCGAGGCCGCATTCGGCAAGCATCTGCGCCGGTTTGGCGTGCTCGACGTAGGCATCCGGCAGCCCTAGGTGCAGGATCGGCTTGAGGATGTTCTCGCGGGCCAGGAATTCGCTGACCGCGCCTCCGGCGCCGCCCATGATGGCGTTTTCCTCGATGGTCACCAGCAGTTCGTGGCTACCGGCGATCTCGCGGACCAGGGCTTCATCCAGGGGTTTGACGAAACGCATGTCGACCACGGTGGCGTCGAGCTTTTCGGCCACTTGCAGGGCTTGGGCCAGTTGCACGCCGAATACCAGCAGGGCCACTTGCTTGCCTTGGCGGCGGATCACGCCCTTGCCGATCTCGATCGGTTCCAGGTCCTTGTCGATCGGCGCGTTGGGGCCAGTACCGCGCGGGTAGCGCACGGCGGCGGGGCCGTTGTACAGGTGCCCGGTGCTGAGCATCTTGCGCAACTCGTTCTCGTCGCTCGGGGTCATCACCAGCATGCCGGGGATGCAGCGCAGGTAGGACAGGTCGAAGCTGCCGGCGTGGGTCGGGCCGTCTTCGCCCACCAGGCCGGCACGGTCGATGGCGAACAGCACATCGAGGTTCTGTACCGCCACGTCGTGGATCAGTTGGTCATAGCCGCGCTGCAGGAAGGTGGAGTAGATCGCCACCACCGGCTTGGCGCCTTCGCAGGCCATGCCGGCTGCCAGGGTCACTGCGTGCTGCTCGGCAATCGCCACGTCGAAGTAGCGCAGCGGGAAACGCTCGCTAAAGGCCACCAGGTCCGAGCCTTCCTTCATCGCCGGGGTGATGCCCACCAGGCGCGGATCGGCGGCGGCCATGTCGCACAGCCACTCGCCAAAGACGCCGGAATACTTCGGACCGCCGGCCTTTTTCGGTGCGGCCGCCGGAGCATCCAGGGGTTCCAGTTTGGTGATGGCGTGGTAGCCGATCGGGTCGACTTCCGCCGGGGCGAAGCCCTTGCCCTTCTTGGTCACCACATGCAGGAACTGCGGGCCCTTGAGGTCACGCATGTTGCGCAGGGTGGCGATCAGGGTCGGCAGGTCGTGGCCATCGATGGGGCCGATGTAGTTCCAGCCCAGTTCTTCGAACAGGGTGCCGGGGACCAGCATGCCCTTGGCGTATTCTTCGGTGCGGCGAGCGATTTCCCAGGCACCGGGCAGGCGCGACAGCACTTTCTTGCTGCCTTCGCGCATGCTGGCGTAGGTGCGGCTGGAGAGGATCTTGGCCAGGTAGTTGGACAGCCCGCCGACATTGCGCGAGATCGACATGTCGTTGTCGTTGAGGATCACCAGCATGTTGGCGTCCACTTCCGGCGCGTGGTTCAGCGCCTCGAAGGCCATGCCCGCGGTCAGGGCGCCGTCGCCGATCACTGCGATGGCCTTGCGCTCGCTGTGCTGCAGGCGGGCGGCGATGGCCATGCCCAGGGCGGCGCTGATGGAGGTGCTGGAGTGGCCGACGCCAAAGGTGTCGTACTCGCTCTCGGAGCGCCGCGGGAAGGCCGCGAGGCCATCTTTCTGGCGCAGGCTGGCCATCTGTTCGCGACGACCGGTGAGGATCTTGTGCGGATACGCCTGGTGACCCACGTCCCACACCAGCCGGTCGTCCGGGGTGTCGAACACGTAATGCAACGCAATGGTCAGCTCGATGACCCCGAGGCCGGCACCGAAATGCCCGCCGGTCTGGCCGACCGTGTAGAGCAATTCCAGGCGCAACTCATCGGCCAGGGTTTCCAGCTCGGCTTCACCTAACCGACGCAGGCCGTCCGGCGTCTGGGCACGGTCGAGCAGCGGCGTGGTAGGGCGTTTGCGGGGAATCTCATGAAACGTCGTGGGCATCAGGCGAATCGTTATAGGTATAGAAAGAGGCGGCAGTTTACCTTATGCATCGCAAGCTGCCCACGCGGAGCGCCGAACTTGGCCGATATGCGGTCCGGCTATCGGGAGTTGATCAGCTGCGGCGCTCGACGATATACCGCGCCAGCTCGCGCAAGGGCTCGGCCGCTGCGTCAAACGGACGCAGCGCATGCAGCGCCTGGTCCCGCAATTCCAGGGCGTATTCCTTGGCTGCGGCCAGGCCCAGCAGCGCCGGGTAGGTCGGTTTGTCCCGAGCGATGTCGGCACCCTGGCGCTTGCCCAGGGTTGCGGTATCGCTTTCGACGTCGAGGATGTCGTCCTGCACCTGGAATGCCAGGCCGACTGCCTGAGCGTAGGTCTGCAGGGCCTTGAGCTCGTCTTTCTCGGCCCGGCCGCTGGCCAGGGCCCCGAGAATCACGCTGGCTTCAATCAGCGCGCCGGTCTTGTGCCGGTGCATGTACTCCAGGGCTTTCTGATCGAGCTTGAGCCCCACCGAGCCCAGGTCGATGGCCTGGCCGCCCACCATGCCCGCCGGGCCTGCGGCCTGGGCCAGGGTGGTGACCATGCGCAGGCGGATCTCGGCGCTTGCGTCGCTCAGGTCCGGGTCCAGCAGGGCGCTGAAGGCCAGGCTCTGCAGGCCGTCGCCGGCGAGGATCGCGCAGGCTTCGTCGAACGCCTTGTGGGTGGTGGGCTGGCCGCGACGCAAATCGTCATCGTCCATGGCCGGCAGGTCGTCGTGGACCAGGGAGTAAGCATGAATCAGTTCTACCGCGCAGGCCGCGCCGTTGGCTTGCTCGGGCCGGCCGCCCAGCGCCTCGCAGGCGGCGTAGGCCAGCAGCGGGCGCACGCGCTTGCCGCCATTCATCACGCTGTAGCGCATGGCTTCATAAAGGCGGGCAAGTTCGGGGCTTGGAGCGGTGAACAGGGTGTGCATTGCAGCGTCGACGCGGGCCTGGCTGGTGGCCTGATAAGCGGCAATCATTCTGGCTGTTCCGCGTCGAAAGGTTGTTCGGCCAGTTCGCCATCGCGCTCCAGCAGGATCTGCACCTTCTGCTCGGCCTGGGCCAGGGCGGCCTGGCAATCACGGGTCAGGCCGATGCCTTGTTCAAAGGCGGTCAACGAGTCTTCCAGCGACAGCTCGCCGTTCTCCAGACGCTCGACCAGGGTTTGCAGGTCGGCGAGGGATTGTTCGAAATCTAAGGCAGCTTTTTTGCGGGCCATGGCGGCTATCCCGGTTGACGTTAAACCGGCGCGACACTAGCAGACACCGGTATTTCGGGCAAATGAGAAGCGCTTGCTGGCCCGGGTTTCAGTGGCCTTGGCTTGCGCTTTTCACGGGGTTTTTCCTGGGGCTCCAAGACGCTCCGGCAGGTTCGCTGCATAGCGGGTGCTGCGGCCACCTCCGGGCAAGCGGATGATGCAGCCTTTGGCCAGCAGGTCGGCCAGGTGGCGGGTTGCGGTGGCCTTGGAGACCTTGGCCAGCGCCTGGTATTGGCTGGCGCTGATGCCATGGGCAAAGCTGTCCTGATCCCCGTTGAACAGGCGATTGAGCACTTTGATCTGTTGCGCAGACAGCGCCTGCTGGCGGTGCTGCTGCCAGAAGCGAGTCTTGTCCAGTACCCGGTCGATGCGTGACATCGCCTGCTGCAGGCTGCTGAGCAGGGTTTGCAGGAACCACTCCAGCCAGGCACTGATATCCATCCTGCCGCGCTGGCTGTTTTCCAGTATCCGGTAGTAGCCCGCGCGGTCCTTGAGGATGCTGGAGGACATGGCATAGAAGCGAATAGCCTGGTGTTCGGCCTGGGCCAGAGCCAGGTCAGTGATGGCTCGGGCCAAACGGCCGTTGCCGTCATCAAAGGGGTGCAGGGTAACGAACCAGAAATGCGCGACCCCGGCCCGCAGCAGCGGGTCGAGCCCGGGCAGATGACGGCTGGACTCGAACCATTCCAGGAAGCTCTGCAACTGTTGCTCAAGGCCGGCTCTGGGCGGCGCCTCGAAGTGTACGGTGGGACGATCGAGGCGACCTGACACCACTTGCATCGGTGCCTCCCCGCGCAGTTCGCCGACCCGGATCGGCAGGCTCATCAGGTGCTGCTCTTGCGTGGGAAACAGCCACTGATGCCAACGCATCAGTCGTGCAGGGCTCAGGGGTTGGGCAAAGTGCTGGGTGGCATCCAGGGTCAGCTCCGCCAGGCCTTCGCTGCGTGGGCTGGTGCGACTTTCCAGAGGGAGCTCCAGGCCCAGTCGCCGCGCCAGGGATGAACGCACCGAGCCGACATTCAGATGTTCACCTTCGATGGCAGATGAAGTGAGGATGTTCTGCAGCAACGCGTCCAGTTCACTTTGGACGCTCAGTTCCTGGTCCACCACGCCCGACATGCCCAACAAACGGCCTTGAGCCTGAGCGCATTCGCGCAATAGCGGCGCAAGACGCTCGGCCTGCCAGTCGAAGCTGTGCCAGGTAGGGTGTTGCCAGATCCAGCGTGGGTGGTCCATGGACGGGCTCTCTGGGGATGAGCCGAATACATGCTCTATTCAGCTCTTGCAGTGAGCCGAATAGAGCATGTATTCGGCTCAGCGTCCAATTAAACCCTGCCTGAATCAGGCGGATGCAGCGTCGGTCTTGAGCGTGCTGCGCCCTGGTTCACCGGGCGGCGGCGCCTGGATCAGCCACTCCCCGGGCACAGCCTCGATGCGTGGATCAAGGGTCGAGGCCTGAACGCTTGGCGGATGCTCGGGCATGGCCACGTGCTGCAACGGCGCGTCGTCGACCCGGAACTCCCCGCTGACCTTGCTCGGTTGTACCCGCCAGGCCAGCAGCAGGGCGAACAGCGAAAACACCATGTATAAGGCGTTGTGGCCATAGAGGTTCATCAGCGCGCCGCTGAGCAGCGGCCCCAGACAGGCGCCGACGCCGTGGGTGGCCAGGAGCATGGCGCTCAGGGCCACGCGTTGGGGTTGCTCAATGTGGTCGTTGGCCAGGGCGACCGCCAGGGGGTAGAGGCTGAACAGCAGCAGGCCGCTGAGGCAGGCGAACAGCAGCAAGAAGGTAAACGACAGGCCGAACAGCCCCCACAAAGGCACAGTCACCAGGCACAGCAGCAGCGCGCAGGCGCGGATCAGTCGTGCGCGGTCGAGGCGATCCGAAAGCCAGCCGAGGGGCCACTGGCCGCACAGCCCGGCCAGGATCGCCACGGCGACGAAAGTGCCGGCCTGGGCTGTGTCCAGGCCGCTCAAGGTGATGAACACCGGTGCCAGGGCATAGAACGAACCGACCAGCAGTCCGGTGATGAACACCGTGCTCAGGGCTTGCGGCACCCGGCGCCAGAAAAAGCCGATCTGCAGGGGGGCTGCCACCAGCTTGGCCGGGTGCAGGCGTCGGGTCAGGGCGACGGGTATCAGGCAGGCGGCGAAACACAGGGCGACGATCAGCAGAGGCTTGAAGTCCAGCTCGGGACGCCAGATCAGCACGCTCTGACCCAGCATCAGGCCCAGGGAGACCGCCACCATGTAGCCGGCGAACACCGCGCCGCGCTGCTGGTTGCCCGCCTGCTCGTTGAGCCAGCTTTCGATCACCATGTACTGGTTCATCATCACCAGGCCGGTGATGAAGCGCAGCACTAGCCACAACCACAGATCTTCGAACAGCAGGTGCAGGAGCACGATCATGGTCGCGGCACCCGCGCAGGCGACGTAGGAGCGGATATGGCCCACGGCGGCAATCATCCGATGGCCGAACTTGGCGCCGCAGACCATGCCGGCGTAATAGGCGGCGGTCAGGCCACCGATCCACAGTTCGCCGACCCCGTCGCTGGTCAGGCGCAGGCCGATAAAGCTGAAGAACAGCCCGTTGCCGGCAAGCATCAGGAGGGTGGCGCAGTAGAGCGCGGGGAATGTCAGCAGGTTCAGGTTCATGAGTCGTCAGGTCGGGGCGGTCAAGGACCGGTGTCGTGGGCAAGGTGGGTGTGTTCCAGCAGCCATTGGCGAAAGCGGCGTACGGCGGATGGTGGATTGCGGTGGTGCGGTTGCATCAGGTTCAGGCGCCCGCGGCTGGGCATGCGCTGCGGCAGTGCGCGTTGCAGGCGTCCGGCGGCGAGTTCGTCCTGCAGCAGGCTTTCCCAGCCCAGGGCTACCCCCTGGCCCATCACTGCCGACTGCATCAGCAACTGGTAGCTGTTGGTGCGCAGGGCATGTTGCGGGGAGTGATAGGTCGCGCCCACGGCACTGAACCAGTCAGACCAGGTCAGCCAGTCGTGATAGTGGTCTTCGACAATCAGCAGCCGGTGTTCCTGCAGCAGGTGTTGCGGATCGCGAATCGGCCCCTTGCGGCTCAGGTAGTCCGGGCTGCAGACGCAGATCACCTGCTCCCCGGCAAAGACCGGGGTCAGCTCCAGGCCCAGGGGCGCCGGCAACTCGTCCAGGTGATAGAACAGTCCCAGGTCGTACTCGCTGACATCCAGGTGCTGGGGGCTTTCACTGCAGAGGATGCGGATGTCCAGCTCCGGATACAGGCTCTGGAACGCTGGCAGCAGGCGCGCCAGCCAGATCGAGCTGATGGTCGGGGTGCTGGCCAGGGTCAGCTGGCGCTCGGCGCCGCGCCGGCGCAGTTCCGCCGACTCGCGGTCCAGCTCGCGCAGCAGGCGCTGGATGGTGCGAAAGTAGCGCTCGCCCGCCGGGGTCAGGCTGATGCCCAGGTTGTGGCGGTGGAACAGCGGCCGGGCGAGGTTTGCCTCCAGACGCTTGATCTGGCGGCTCACCGCGCTCTGGGTCAGGTTCAGCTCCTGGGCGGCCCGGGTAAAGCTCAAATGACGGGCCACGGCCTCGAAAGGCTGCAGGCAGTTGAGAGGGGGCAGATCGACGTTTCGATGCGACATGCGGGTACCAGTCTACAGGGGCGGGCGCTGTGTCCTGCGTCCCGCCGAGTCTCGGAGATTGGGCATCCTGCCACGCTTTACAGCGTGGATCGGGCGATCCGTTTGTGCCACTGGCGTTGATGAATCTGCCGGCCATCGAGTCGCGCAACCTGGGTGGCGCGCAGGTAGAACCATTGCGCGTCGGCGTGCAGGCCCAGGGTACTGTCCACTTCCACCGACCAGGTGCCGCGACCGGCCCGGTAATGCCATTGGATATCGGCTCGGGTCGACAGCGGGTCCCAGGGCAGGGTGCGGTACTGCTCGGTGCAGCGCTGGTCGACCCACAGGCCGTGATCGAGCAAGCGCATGGCGCCCAGGTCGTCGTCGATACGCACGCAGACTTCGCCGCTGGCCACGTCTTCGCTGAGGCTGCGCTTGGGGGCGGCGGCGCGGATGATTTCCAGGTTGGCCGGCGGGGCGCTTTGCGGGGCTTCGAACGGACACGCCAC
Source organism: Pseudomonas sp. BLCC-B112 (assembly GCF_028550695.1). Classification (NCBI taxonomy): domain Bacteria; kingdom Pseudomonadati; phylum Pseudomonadota; class Gammaproteobacteria; order Pseudomonadales; family Pseudomonadaceae; genus Pseudomonas; species Pseudomonas sp. BLCC-B112. The sequence goes on along the minus strand of NZ_JAQQGK010000007.1, from coordinate 263,978 downwards.
GGGTTCGCCGATGAACACCGGCAACTGCACGCTCTGCACCTCGGGCAGCAGGGTCAGGGTGGTCAGCTCCCGGGCCGGCCACAGCAACGGGAAGCTGGCGGTGCTCAACGCTAGGCGCAGGCGATAACCGGCCGGCAGGCGATAACCGACATGGTCGAGGTTGAAGCGAACCTGGAGGGGCGCGCCGGGCTCGGGTGGGCTGGCCACGGCGAAGTCGTCGCGCAGCGACAGGTTCAGGGTGCCGTAGGTGATCTGCGCCACCTGACCGTCCGGGGCCACGGCATTGAGCCGGGCGACGATCTGCCCGCAAGGCCGGTCCGAGGTCAGGCGCAGGTCCAGGCGCACATCACCCAGCAAGGCCAGGGGCTCGCTCAAGGGCTGGCTGTCGAAGCACAGTGAATGGGCATCGTCCCGGCGCTGGTCGGTGGGGCCGTCCGGTCCGAACCAGATGGCGCAGTACTCGCCCTGATGCAGGCCGGTGGTCAGGGGCGAGCAGATGCTGCGACTTGCGCTCAGCGCTTGCGCTCCCGCGCTGAGCCCGCTGTCGCTAAGGCTGAAGGTCTGCCACTGGATCTGTGGATCGGGCCAGCCGGCGGTCTGCACCCAGACACCCGGGCGTTCGGCGTAGCTGGCTTTGGGCGGCACGGCGTCCTGCAGGTAGAAGGTGCAGGCGGGCTCGTCCATCACCCCGTTGTCGATGCCCTTGAGCCAGTGGTCCCACCAGCGCTTGGCCTCCTGGAGAAAACCAATGGCCGGGTTGGGCACGGCAAAGTGCGGGTACTTGTGAATCCAGGGGCCGAGCAGGGCTTTCTTCGGGCCATTCAGGTGCTGCATCAGGCGCGGCACGCTGTTCTTGTAGGCATCGCCCCAACCGCCGATGCAGTACACCGCGGCCTTGATCGCCGCGTAGTCCTCGCACACCGAGCCCTGGCGCCAGTAGTCGTCACGGGTCTGATGCTGCAGCCAGGTTTCGGCCAGCATCGGCATGGCGTCCAGGCGTTGCTGCCATTGCGCCTGCCAGTCCTGTACCAGCAGCGGGTCCGGTACGGCGGCGCTGAAGTTGAGCATGGTGGCGGCCCAGCCCTGGTTTTCCATCAACAGGTTGCCACCCTTGTAATGAATGTCGTCGGCGTAGCGGTCGTCAGTGGAGCACAGGGTAATGATGGCTTTCAGTGCTGCGGGTTGATGGGCCGCCACTTGCAGGCCGTTGAAGCCGCCCCAGGAGATGCCCATCATTCCCAGGTTGCCGTCGCACCAGGGTTGGGCGCAGAGCCAGTCGAGCACTTCCAGGGCGTCCTGTTGTTCCTGAGGCAGGTACTCGTCGGCCATCAGGCCCTGGGACTCGCCGTTACCGCGCATGTCCACGCGCACGCAGGCGTAACCCTGGCCCGCCATCCAGGGGTGGGTCAGGGCATCGCGCACTGCCGTGCCGTCGCGCTTGCGATAGGGCAGGTATTCGAGAATTGCCGGGTAACGCCGGGTGCCGGCATCGGCCGGCAGCCAGATACGCGCGGCCAGTTGGGTGCCGTCACGCAGAGGGATCAGGCAGTGCTCGATCTCGCGGATCGGATGGGGAAAGTCGCGGATGATGTCCATGGGCTACTCCAGTCGAAAAAGGGGCCGGCACCGGGCCGAGCGCGGTGGATCACAGCAGGCTGAAGGGGTACTCGGTGACCAGGCGGATGTGGTCGACATCGCCGTTCGAGGTTCCGTGAATGCGGTAGGTGCCCTGGCGCAGGCTCAGGGACAGGTCCTTGGCGACGCCGCTCTGCACCCGGTAGCTCAGGTCGATGTCCCGCTCCCATTGGCGCTCCTTGTCGGCGTAGTAGCGGTAGGGGCTGTCTTTGGGGATCCGCCGGCCGTCGACATGGCTGCCACGGATGTAGCGGGTGCCGAAGGACAGGCCGGGCAGGCCCAGGTGCTCCAGGTCGAGTCGGTAGCCCAGGCTCCAGGAGCGTTCGCCGGGGCCGTTGAAATCGGCGATCAGCGAGGCGTTGGCCAGGTAGATCGAGCCGTGGAAGCCGCCGCCGCTCAGGGCCAGATAGTCGAAGGGCTGCTGGCCATGGATGCGTTGGTGGGCCAGGGTCACGGTGTGCGGACCATCCTTCAGGGCCAGCGCCGCCGACCAGGCCGTTACGGCGATATCCCCGGCCAGGGCCTTGCCATCGTCCAGGGAACGATAGAGCCGCAGGTCCAGGTTCAGGCTGCGCCGATCCTCGGCGTCCAGGGGCTGGTCGAGGTTGAGGTTGACGTAGTGCTGGCGCCACAGGTCCTGGTAGCGCGAGCTGTAGAGCCCCAGCCCCACCTGCGGATGCAACTGGTAGGTGCCGCCCAGATAGCTGGCGTCGCCGCCCTCGACCCTGGCGTAACCGGCGTGGAAGCCGCCCCGATGACCGGTCTGGTTGAAGTCCCGGGAGGCGGTGAAGTGTCCGCCCTCCAGCAACAGGCCTTCCACCTCGCGGCTGCTGAAGGCCAGGCCGGTGGCGGTGGCCGGCATCAGCCGGTTGTCGGCCAGGGCCAGCACCGGGGTCTGGGGTCGCAGGTCGCCGTATTTGAACTCGGTATTGGACAGGCGCATTTTCAGCGCGGCCCCGGCAGTGGCCGATTCCCGGCGGCTGCTGCCGTCGCTGTCGCTGACCAGCATCATGGTGCGCGCCCGGCCACCGCCGCTGTCGAGTCGGGTGGCGAAATAGGCATGGGCATCCAGGCCCCAGCCCAGGGTGCCCTGGGTGTAGCCGGAGGCGTAGTCCAGCTGCAGGCCCTGGCCCCACTCGCGGGCATCCAGGTCCAACTGACGATGGTCGTTGTTGCGGTAGTTGTTGCGCACCAGGCCGTTGATTCGGCTGTCTTCGACAAAGCCCCGGGATTGCGCCTGACTGGCGTGGGCCAGCGCGGGGCAGAGCAGCGTCAGGCCCAGGCCGCCAAGGATCAGGAGACGGACGTTCATGGGGTAGGCCCTCGTGGCGAGTGGCTTTCCCCGAGCTCGTCCGCTGGCAACGGCGGTGTCAGCAAGGACGGGTTTTTCATCCAGATGATCAGTGCGCTGCTGGAGAGCAGGACAATCAGCATGCCCGGCAGGCCGCCCAGGTTGGAGAGCATCTTGACCCCGTCGATGCCGACGTAGGCCACCATCACCCAGGACACGCAGCCGATGATCGCGCCCCAGATCACCTTGAGCAGCGGGTTGCCGTCCAGATCGGAGTCGGCGGTGACCCCGCGACTGCACAGATTGCCGATGACATCGGTGCTGGAGTCGGCAGCAGTAACGAAGGAGATGAAGGCAATGAACAGCAGGAAGGCAATGATCAGGCCGCTCGCCGGCAGCTGTTGGAACACCTGGTACAGCACATGCTCCACCCCTTGCTCGTTGAGCACGCGGTTGAGTACCCCATCACCCTGGGCGTCGAAGTACAGGCTGCTGCCGGAGAAGATGCAGATCCACAGGGCGGTGAACAGCGCCGGGTAGAGCATGGAGATGTGGATGAATTCGCGCACGGTATAGCCACGGCCGATCTTGCCCAGGAACATGGCGCTCACCGGGGCCCAGGCGAACCACACCGACCAGTAGAACACCGTCCAGCTCTGGGGCCAGTTGTCGCCACTGGCCGCGCCGGTGAACAGGCTGCGGCCGAAGAAGGTCTGCAGGTAGGTGCCGAAGGACTCGATGCCGAGGCTGAAGATGTACAGGGTCGGTCCGCAGATCAGGACGAACAGCCCCAGGGCCAGCATGATCCAGGTGTTGAAGGTGGAGAACTTGACGATGCCCTTCTGCAAGCCGCTGGCGGCGGAGAACACGAAGGTGGCGACGATCACCGCGATGATCAGTCCCAGGCGCAGCGGCGTGGTGTCACCGCCGATGTACTGGCTCAGGCCACCGGACAGGGTCAGGGCGCCGGTGCCCAGGGAAGAGGCCATGCCCGCCACCAGGGCGAACATCGCCAGGGTGTCGATCAGTCCGGCATGGCGCTTGACCCATGCCTGGCCGAGCAGAGGTTGCAGCATGGCGCCGATGGAGAAGTGGCCGCGCAGGTTGTAGAAAACCAGGGCGAACACCAGTGAGGGCACCAGATAGATGGCGTAGGGCGTCAGGGTCCAGTGCAGGAACATGCTGGACATGGCGAAGTGCTTGGCCTCGCTGCTGCCGGCTTCGATGTTCAGGCTCGAGGGCGGGCCATACAGGTGATAGAGCGGCTCGGCGGTGGTCCAGAACAGCACGCCGACCGCCAGGGTGGTGCACAGGGCCACCATGAACCAGCGCGGCTTGCTCAGCAGGGGCTTGGCGTCTTCGCCACCGATGCGCACCCGCCCCAGGGGCGAAAAGTAGACGATGGCGGTCAGTACCAGGAGAAAGAAGCTGCCGGCACTGAACAGCCAGGAAAAGTTGTCGAGGATGATCCGGTTGAGCTGCCTGCTCACCGCCAGGAAACCCTGCAGATCAAGGTAGCTGGCGATCACCGCCGCCAGCAGAATCAGAAAGGTGGGCCAGAAGACCCAGGCTCTTAACGGATACTTCATCAGTGAGGCACTCCCGTTGCTTATCTTTTTTATGGCCAGGCGAGGCCGCAATCACAGGGCGCCGCGGTGCAACGCTGCGGCGTTCTTAGATAAGCGTTGAGTGGTGCGCTGTAGCAATCGACTAATGGGTATGGGGTCATTCCCTGAGGGAATGCGCGATGGCCCCTGGCTGCCATGGGCGATGGCCGGGCCGATTGATGCAACAGGCATTCCAGAGCGCTTGCCGCAGGGTCGATCGGCAGCCGTCGGTGGTTGGCGGCCGGACGCTTGCGAGTGCTGGAGAGAGGGGGCCTCTGGGGCAGATTCGTACTTGAACTAAGGGTTTTTGTTGTCGGCTGATGAGGTGCGCAATTAATGGCGTATGGCCACCTTTCTCGGCGCGGATAATGTCGCCGTAGTGGCACCTGCGGGGCGGACTTCAGCAGGGTGTCGATTGCCTTGCAAAATCCCTTTGCCCCAATTGTGCAACAGGCGCCAAGTCGCTAATCTGCGGCCTTTCCAGCGCCCTTTGTCGCCGGGCACTCTTTCTGAATATTTGTAGCCGCGCCGAGGATCTGGCGCCAGGGTTTTCCCATGCATGGCAGGACGCATTACATGCGCGTTTTATCCTCCCTCCTGCTGACCTTGCTGGTGGCCGGGGCGGTGTTCGCCGAACCTTCCGCCGAACTTCAGGAACCCCTGGCCGGCTGGCGCTATTCCGGACTGCTGGACCGCACCGAGCAGGACCGGGTGGCCTATCCGACGCCCCCCATCGACCGCGGCATTCAACGCAACCGCACCCTGATCGAGGGCCAGCTCAAGGCGATCGGTCACTTGCGCCAGCCCCATAGCCTGTCGGTCAACGGCAATCCGCTGAACCTCTACACCGACGAACAGGGCCGCTTCGCTCGCCCTTATGCGTTTGGCGCCGGCTCCAACAGCGTCGAAGTGCGCAGCTCCGAGGGCAAGTCCCTCAAGCGCGTGCAATTCTACGAAGCCAATCAGAACAAGACGCCCCCACGCATTCGCGTGGTGCTGGGCTGGGATGATCCCAAGGCCGAGCTGGACATGCACATCATCACCCCCGACGGTCAACACGCGTTCTTCGGTCATCCCGGTTTGACCAACGGCGGCGGCCTGGACCCGGACGGCGTCGACGGGCCGGGCCCGGAAATGTTCACCATGACCGCGCCGCTGCGGGGCACCTATCTGATCTACGTCAACTACTGGGGCAACTTCGGCGGTGGCGGGTACAACTTCGACGAAGGCAGCAATCAGAACGAGGTGATCACCTCGCAGATCAACCTGATCCTTAACGAAAACACCGTCGATGAGAAACGCGAGACCTTTATCGTGCCCATGCGGGCCATCGGCGACCTGTTGCTGGTCAAGTCTTTCAACTATTGAACATCCCGCACCACGGATGAATTGGGCTTTGTGAATCATGAGCGAAAACACAGTATCCCCGGCGGCCGGCGTTCCCGGCCCTGTTCAACCCGGTAGCAAACGGCGCTGGCCAGCACTGGTCGCGGGCCTGTGTCTGGTCGCCGCCGCAGTCGCGGGTGTGGGCTGCAAGCCCAAGACCCCGGTGGCCGAACTGGCCGGCGACAAGCTGGGCCTGAGTCGCCCCGACGGACTACTGGAAACCCACTCCCTGACGCAACTGCCCAAGGACCTGCTGGCGGTGCCTTTCCTCAAGGAAACCCTGACCGAAGACTTCGTCTTCTATTACCAGGCCCACGCCGACCGCCTGGGCCTGATCGGCAGCCTGCGGCGGATCATCTACGAGCATGACCTGAAATTGCAGGACAACCTGATCGAGCAACTGTTCGACCAGCCGGCGGATGTGGCGCTGTGGCGCGGTGTCGATGGGCGCCTCAAGGATTTCCTGCTGGTGATGGATCGTGGCGGGCTGGCCAAGCTGCTTGAGCCCCTGGCCAAGGTTGCCCTGGACGACACGCAACTGAGCAAGCTGGCTGAGCTGAAGGTCGGCGGCGATGCGGTGACCCTCTACCAGTTGAACTACAACGCCGGTAAATCCCTGGCGTTCGCTTCCCACGGCGACAAACTGGTGGTGCTGTCCAACCCGGCCAAGCTGTATGACCTGAGCGGCGGTGCCGACGATGAGCACGGCGCCGTCTCCACCGCTGCCCTGGAAGCCCTGCTCAACGGTGACAAACTGTTCCCCGAAGCCTTTGGCCTGGAGGCGCGCAAGCCTGAAGTGCAGCAGCGGTTGGCGGTCAACTCCAGTGTCCTGGCCATGGGTTACCAGCGTTTCATCCCCAACTTCGCTGGCCTGCGTTTCGATATGGACGCCCAGGGCTGGCACAGCTACCTGGCCATGCAAGAGCAGGACAACCAGCCGGCCTTTGACTTCAAGCCGATCTGGCAGGCCATGCCCATGGGCGCCAGTGCCTGCGTGGCGTTGCCCCTGGCAGCGGAGCAGCAGAAACCGCTGCTGGTCAAGCTCGGTGCCGAAGAGGCGGTGGCCAGCAGCCTGACTGAACACATGGCCGGCACCGCCGGCCTGTGCTGGTACGCCGACTCGCGGCTGTACACGCCGCTGCTGGTGGCCAGCCTCAAGGACAAGGACAACACCCAGCTCGATGGGGAACTGGGCAAGCTGTTCGGTTCCATGGTCGGGGCCCGGGAAAGCAAGGTGCCGGAGCGCATCTTCCCCGTGGTCGAGCAGCAGAACGGCGAGGTGCACCAGTGGCAGCGCCAGGTCAGTTCCAACTTCGGCCAGTACCCGGCCAAGGAGGCCAAGGACCCGCAAGCCATCACCGGCCGCGCCTTCATGCAGGTCAGCCTGGCTCGCCATGGTTCGACCCTGGTGTTCTCCCTGGACGACAAGCTGGTGAGCAAGGCCCTGGATACTTTGGATAAACGCTTCCCGCCCCTGGCCGATGTGGTACCCAAGGATGCACTGATGCCGGTGTACCTGGGGCCGCAATCCCTGGCGCAGTTGATCCAGCAGGAAACCTTCGACAGCTTGCCCCAGGACATGGAGCCGGTGTTCAACAACGCTGCGCAAACCTACCTGGTGCCCAAGCTGCGCACCCTTGGCGGTTACGGCAAGTACGCCTTGACCCTGCCCGAAGGCAGCGAGCCCAACGGTCACTGGCAATGGCTGCCCCTGCAATGGCGCGCACTGTGAGTGCATGGCGCAAAAGCCTGGGCAGTCTCGGCCTGCTGGCCCTGTTGCTGAGCAACGCCGTGGGCGCGACCCAGGCGCCGCCACTGGACGTGCAGCAGTCCCAGGTGTTTCGCGCCTGGTTCGTGCGCATCGCCCAGGAGCAACTGAGTCAAGGGCCGAGCCCGCGCTGGTACCAGCAGGACTGCGCCGGCCTGGTGCGCTTTGCCGCCAACGAAGCGCTCAAGGCCCACGACAGCAAATGGCTGCGGGCCAACGGCATGTCCAATCGCTACCTGCCGCCGGAGCTGCAACTGAGCGAAGGCCAGCGTGGCCTGGCCCAGCAGTGGCAGCAGGGCGGCGGCCAGACCGGGCCCTACGTCAACGCCATCAAGCTGATCCAGTTCAACAGCCATCTGGTCAGCCGTGACCTGGGCCAGGCGCGCCCCGGCGACCTGCTGTTCTTCGACCAGGGCGACGACCAGCACCTGATGATCTGGATGGGCCGCAACATCGCCTATCACACCGGCACCACCACCCCCACCGACAACGGCATGCGCTCGGCCAGCGTGCAGCAACTGATGACATGGAAGGACACTCGATGGATACCCGACCCCGCCAACCCCAACTTCATCGGCATCTATCGACTGAACTTCCTCACCCAATGAGCGAATCGCGTATGTGGCGTTTTCTGTTTCGACTGACTGTTGTTCTGACCCTCGCGGCCCCCGCGAGCTTGGTCAATGCCGAAGACTCGGTGCCGTCCAGCGATTACGCGGCGGTCTCCGGCGAGAGTTTCTTCCTCCTGGCCGACAGCAGCTTTGCCAGCGACGAGCAGGCCATGGTGCGCCTTGAGGCCCCGGGTCGGGATTACCGGCGCTTTCGCATGGAGCCCTACGGCGGTGCGGACATCCGGGTGTACCGGATCAACCAGCCGCTGGACTTCCTCAAGCGCCAGAAGAACCTGCACCGGGTGGTCAGTGACGGCCAGTTCAAGGGCGAGGGCCTGTCCAACACCTTGGCCTACCTGTGGGACAACTGGTATCGCAAGTCGCGCCGGGTGATGCAGCGCGCCTTCTCCTACGAGTCACGCAAGCAGGTGACCGAGGAGGTGCCGGAATTGAAGGTCGGCAACTCCATGCTGGCGCCCACGCCCTATGACGCCCAGCCGCAATTCGCCCTGATTCCGGGGCTGCCGCTGGTGACCCAGTTCCGTTATCCGCTGTGGCAGGCCAAGCCGATCCAGCCGCCGGCCGGGGTTGACCTGTCCGGTTCCTCCAGCCAGTTCATCAACGTCGCGCCGGGCAACGTCTACATCCCGCTGGGGCAACTCAAGCCGGGCCTGTACCTGGTGGAAGCCCTGGTGGGCAAGTACCGCGCGACCACCATGGTCTTTGTCTCCAACACCGTGGCGGTGAGCAAGATTGCCGGTGACGAACTGCTGGTCTGGGCCGCGGGCAAGCATGAAGGCAACTCCGTGCCCAAGGTCAACGTGCTATGGACCGACGGCCTGGGCGTGATGAACAGCGGCGCCACTGACGAACAGGGCCTGGTGCGCCTGAAACACGTCAGCCCCGAGCGCTCCTACGTGATCGGCGAGGACCAGGAAGGCGGGGTATTCGTCTCCGAGAACTTCTATTACGACAGCGAAATCTACGACACCAAGCTCTATGCGTTCACCGACCGGCCGCTGTATCGCCCGGGGGATTGGGTATCGCTGAAAATCGTCGGCCGCGAGTTCAAGAACGCCCGGGATTCGGTGCTGCCGGGTGCCGGCACGGTGAATGTCAGCGTGCTGGATGCCGCCGGCACCGCGCTGCAGAACCTGACCCTGAATCTGGATTCCAAGTCTGGCACCCAAGGCCGTTTCCAACTGCCGGAAAATGCCGTGGCCGGTGGTTATGAGTTGCGTTTTGCCTACAAGGACCAGGTCTACAGCAGCGCCTTCCGCGTGGCCGAATACATCAAGCCGCACTTCGAGATTGCCCTGAGCCTGGCCAAGCCGGACTTCAAGACCGGCGAGCCGGTGAAGGGCAACCTGGTGCTGCTCTATCCGGACGGCAAGCCGGTGGCCAATGCGCGCCTGCAACTGAGCCTGCGGGCCCAGCAGCTGTCCATGGTGGACAACGAACTGCAGTACATGGGCCAGTTCCCGGTGGAACTGACCAGTGCCGAGCTGACCACTGACGCCAAGGGCAGTGCCACCCTCGATCTCCCGGCGGCCAGCAAGCCGAGCCGCTACATGCTCACCGTGTTCGCCAGCGACGGCGCGGCCTATCGGGTCAAGACCACCAAGGAAATCCTCATCGAGCGGGGCGCGGCGAGCTTCAGCCTGAGTGCGCCGCAGCGTTTCAGCGCCGCTGGCGACAAGGTGCAGTTCAGCTACGTCAACCAGAACACCGGTGAGCAGAGCCAGAAGGTTTCCCCCAGCCGCTACAGTTGGGTGCGCCTGGAAGACCAGTCCACCGGCGAGGGCAAGCTGGGCGAGGCCGACAAGGGCTTTGCCCTGGCCTTCGAGCGTCCCGGCACCTACAACCTGACCCTGAAGGACGAGCACGACCGAGTACTGGGCGGCACCAGCCACTCGGTCACCGGCGAAGGCGTTAAAGCGGTGCCGGGCACCGTGGAAATCGTTCTCGACAAGGCCGAATACAAGACCGGTGACGAAGCCCTGGCGCTGATTACCTTCCCCGAGCCGATCAACGATGCGCTGCTGTCGCTGGAGCGCGACAAGGTCGAAGCCACGGCGCTGCTGTCCAAGGGCGGCGACTGGCTGAAAGTGGAAAAACTCAGCCCTACCCAGTACCGCGCCCGGGTACCGGTGAAGGACAACTTCGCACCGAACCTGACGTTCTCTGTGCTCTACACCAAGGGCGGCGAGTACAGCTTCCAGAATGCCGGGATCAAGGTGCTGACACCGCAGATCGATGTGGCCATCCACACCGACAAGGACAAGTACCAGCCGGGTGACCTGGTCACCGTGGACCTGTCCACCCAGTTCGCCGGCAAGCCGGTGCCGGCGCACCTGACCGTCAGCGTGGTGGACGAGATGGTCTACGCGTTGCAGCCGGAAGTAGCGCCGAGCATCGACCAGTTCTTCTACCACCCGCGGCGCAATAACGTGCGCACCAGCGCCAGCCTGTCGTTCATCAGCTACGACGTGGCCCTGCCGGGCAGCCCGACGGCCCCGGGCAAGGCCAATCGCAGCGAGCGTGGGGTCAAGGTGCTGGAGCGGCCACGTCGTGAAGACGTCGACACCGCCGCCTGGCAGCCGGAGCTGGTGACCGATGGCAGCGGCAAGGCGCGTTTCACCTTCCGCATGCCGGATTCCCTGACCCGCTGGCGCATTACCGCTCGGGCCATCGCCGATGACGGCCAAGTGGGGCAGAAGAAACAGTTCGTTCGTTCCGACAAGGCTCTGTACCTGAAGTGGAGCGGCCCGACCCGCTTCCGCAGCGGCGACAAGCCGGACCTGGGGGTGTTTGCCTTCAGCCAGTCCGAACAACCGGTCAAGGCCGAGCTGGTGATTCATTACGCCGGGGAATCCCAGCGCCTGCCGCTGACCTTGAACAGCGGCATCAACTATGTGGCGCTGCCGGCCATTGCCCCGGGCAATGGCGAGTGGAGCGCGGAGCTGGTGCAGGGCGGCAAGACTGTGGACGCCCTCGCCGTGCGTCTGGTGAGCAGCGCGGCCGGCTGGCAGACGGTGCAAACCCAGAGCCTGGACGTGGTCAGCACCACGACGCCGTTGGGCCTGCCGGCCGATGCCGCAGAGATTCGCCTGCGTCTGGACGACAGCCCGCAAGCGCTGTTCCGTTCGGCCCTGGATGGGTTGCTGGAATACCCCTATGGCGGCGTCGAGCAGACCGCCAGCCAGTTGCTGCCGTTGAGCGTTGCCTACCCGGCGCTGGCCAGTAACCCGCAGATCCGTGATCGGTTGCGCCTGATCATGCAGAACAGCCGCCTGCGCCTGGTGCATATGGCCGGGCCGCAAGCAGCCTTCACCTGGTGGGGCGAAGACGCCGAACCGGATGCGTTCCTCACCGCCTATGCCTATTACGCTGACTGGAATGCCAGCAAGGTCATGGACCTGAACTTGCCGCCGGAACACTGGCAGCGGGTGCTGGAGGTCTATGCCAAGCAGGCCGGCAGCACGCCATTGCTGCAACGGGCGCTGATCCTGTCCTTCGCCCGTGAGATGAACCTGCCGATCAATACCCTGGTCAGGGGACTGATGGATGACCTGGCCAAGGTGGGGGCCGGTCCGGCTGCCAGCATGGATGACGACAGCAGCGACAGCCTGGTGATGGTGGACCCGGATTCGGCCCTCGGCCTGGCCAGCGCCCGGGTGCTGACAGCCGCCCTGGCGCGGGACGCCAAGGTCACGCCGCCACCTGCCTTCGTGGCGCAGTTGGAGGCGGCACAGCAGCAGGTCGACATCAGCTCGCAGCCGTTCGCTCAGGCAATGAATCTGTCCTTGAAGCCTTTCGATCAAGCGACGGCGCGCGCATTGCTGCAACGTCTGCTGCCATCGCAACCGACCCTGGACCGTGCTCTGGCCCTGACCTGGCTGCAGCGTAGCGTGGCCCAGTCGGCACCGGCCGAGGCCCTGAATCCGGGGCAGGGCTGGCAACAGCAGCAGGGCGCCAGCGGCGAACGCTACTGGCAGTGGCAAGGGCCGCAGGTGCCGGCCGTGCTGACCCTGGACAAGGTGCCGGAGCGTCCGCTGCAGGCCTCGGTCAGCTACCTGAGCAAGCTGGACATGGGCACGCCGTCGCCGGTGAACATTACCCGTCGCCTGTTGCGCCTGGTGCCCGGGGATGAAGCCTTCACCTTCAAGCTGGAGCCGGTGGGCAACAAGCCGATCGCCAGTGACGGCCTGTATCTGGACGAAGTGATCATTGCCAACGAGGGCAACCGGCCGCTGCTGTACGGCATGCTGGAAGTGCCGTTGCCGCCGGGCGCCGATGTCGAACGCACCACCTGGGGTATCAAGCTGGCCGGCCCAGCAGGTACTGAAGCGGCGTCTCTGGAAAAAGCGCGTTTCGAACCCGGGCAGATGAGTTACGCGGTGCCGCTGGATGCGTTGAACGACAACAGCGAAGTGCGTCTGCGGCATCTGATCCGCTTCTCCCAGAAGGGCCAGTTCAACCTGCCTGCGGCACGTTACTACCAGGTGTATGCGCCAGAGCATCAGGCCCAGGAACGTACGCCGGCACTGGGTCAGGTCACGGTCAAATAACATGACGCGGTGTTGGGCCTGGTTGTGCCTGTGTCTACTCCCTGGGCTGGTGACAGCCCAGGACGAGCCTCTGCGCCTGGCCTGGAAAACCGCCCCGGACAGCGAGCTGGTGAGCCTGAGCAAGACTCAGGTGCTGGCTCGTGAGCCGTTGCCGCAGGACCTGCAAGCGCCCTTGGGCAGCATCTGGAAACTCTTCGTCTACGCCTGGCTGGTGGATACCGGCGCACAAGAACCGGCCTATGCCTGCCAGGGCAAGTCCAAGGACGAGGTCTATTGCTGCACGGCAGGCGGCAGCATTGCCCGGGATCAGGCCCTGGTTCGCTCCTGTGGTCTGTACTTCGAGCCTCAGCGCTTGCAGCTGTCCAGTGCTGACTGGCGCGCCTACTGGCAAGCGCGCAATGCTCCGGGTTGGCTGCAGGACCTGGACCAGTTGCAACCCCAGACCCGGGTTCCGGTGGCGCAGCTGTTGCAGGTGCTGGCGCTGCTGCCGGCACGGGATACGGCGCGGCGTGTGCTGCTGGATGTGGTGCTCAATGCCGGTGACGGTGCCGTAGTGGGCGAGGTGGGTGGGCGCCTGCGGGTCAAGACCTGGAGCTGGCTGGCGGATCAGGACCCGCAGTCGCGCCAGGGCGGCTTTGCCGGTTGGCTGGTGGATGGTACGCCGCTGTGGGTGGGCGGGCGCGGTACTAGCCAGCGGGTGCTGAAGGACTACGCCCAGGCCCTGAACCAAGTGCTGCCGGACAATCCGCCTGTGGATAAAGGCCGTTGTGTGGAAGTCAGCCTGTTTTCCCGCTACCCGCTCAAAAGCGTCAGCCAGAAGGGTCAGCCAGCCAGGCCGGGCGCTCTGCAAGGGGATTATCGGGTGGAATTTGCCAACGGCAACCAGCTGGATATCCACAGCGCCGGCGAGTTGTTCCTGCAGCAAGACCCTACGGCCCAGCGACTGGTGGCGCGCCTGGACCGTGAAGAATATGTGGCCCGTGTGCTGCAACGCGAAGCCAGCAGTGAACCGGCGGAGGCCGCCAAGGCCCTGGCCGTGGCGATCCGCACCTACCTGCTGCAGAACGCCGGACGCAGCGGCGAATGCCTGAGCATCGACGACAGCAGCAATCGCCAGCGGGTCGCGCCGCGCCCGGCGACCGCCGAGGCCCGGGCCATTGCCGCCTGGACCAGCGATCTGGTGCTGGCCGGCACGCAAGTCACCTACCACTCGGACCTGAGTGCGCCGGACAAACTGTCCTGGCAGCAGGCCGTTGAACAGGCGCGCGCTGGCCAGCGTTACGACGCCATCCTGCTGCATGCCTACCCTCGGGCCAGCCTCAGCCGCTGGGACAACCCGGTGGCGTCTTGCGAACCCTTGCCCGCAGCTCAGGAGTGGCTGTTGAAACAGCGTCGGCGCTGGCGCCAGCCGCTGGAGCAAGAGATCGGCTACAACGAAATCAGCCAGTTCGCCGTGTGCCGCCTGAGCTTCGGTCGGCCCTACGTCGACCGCGAACGACAACGCATCTACGTGCGTGGCGTGCTCTCGCTGCAAGACCGCCTCGACCTGACTCACGAATACCTGCACCTGGCCTTTGAAGCTCATCCCAACGGCCAGGATGAAACCTACATCGAAGGGCTCGCCCGTCATCTTTTATTGGAATAGGCCATGAAACTTCCTGCTCCCCCGGTCCTCCTGTTCCTTTGCGGAATGTTCAGCCTGCCCATGGCCCTGGCCGACAGTGGCATCCAGCTCGACACCCCCAAAGGCGGCTGGCGTACCCGCGCTGTCGATGGCGAGCAATACATTCAGGAGGTCAACTACCCGGCCTCTTCGGTGAACACGCCCCAGGGCCAGGCCAATACCGCGCGTATCAGCGGGCAGATCAAAGGCGCGCCCAAAGCGAGCAAGGAGCCGGGCCAACTGATCGTCAATGGCGTCAGCATGCCGCTCAAGTTCAATGAGCAAGGTGGTTTCGACCGGCCGTATTCCTTCCCCAATGGCAGCAACAGCGTTGAAGTGCGCAGCCCGGACGGCCAGCAGCGCAAGCGCGTGCAGTTCCTCAATACCGGCGGTGGCGTGACTCCGCCCAAGTTGCGGGTGCTGCTGTCCTGGGACAGCGACAACACCGACCTCGACCTGCACCTGGTGACCCCAGACGGCGCGCACATCTGGTATGGCGAGCGCGTGGCCCCCAACGGCGCGGCCCTGGATGTGGACGTGACCACCGGCTACGGCCCGGAGATCTTCTCCATGCCGGCGCCGCTCAAGGGCCAGTACCTGGTGTATGTGAACTACTACGGTGGCGGCTATCGCAGTGACGATGAAGACGGCGGCCAGGAAAACGCCGTGCAGCCCCTGACCACGGCCCAGGTCACGGTGATTACCGAGGAGGGCACACCGGATGAGAAGAGCGAATCCTTCATCGTGCCGATGCGCGCCCCCGGAGAGCTGACCCTGGTACGCAGTTTCAGCTATCCATGATCGGGCTCAATCTATCCGCCTGCCCGAGCATTGGTTCATTGCCCTGAGACAATACGATTGCCCGGTGTTTGCCTTGCAATGAATCACCATTCATTGGCAGGGAAATGCGCAACATGGGTAGGTTTCAATCGTGGTTGAAGTGTTGTGTGGTGGTTGGCAGCTGCGCCTGCGGCGTGGTGTTGGCCGCAGGGGCCGACGGGCTGCAGAGGGTCAAGGTTGACCTGGTGGCGCCGCCTCAGGTGCACGCCCATGAACAAGTGGTCAGCGGGCCGCCGAAGGTCGTGCAGTTTCGCATGACTGTGGAAGAGAAAAAGATGCAGGTGGATGACCAGGGCACCACCTTGCAAGCAATGACCTTCAACGGCTCCATGCCCGGCCCGACGCTGGTGGTGCATGAGGGCGACTACGTCGAGCTGACCCTCAGCAACCCGGCCAGCAACAGCATGCCCCACAACATCGACTTCCATGCGGCCACCGGCGCCTTGGGCGGCGCGGCCCTGAACCAGGTACTGCCGGGGCAGGAGGTGGTGCTGCGCTTCAAGGCCGATCGCAGCGGCACCTTTGTCTACCATTGTGCGCCGCCGGGCATGGTGCCCTGGCACGTGGTGTCGGGCATGAGCGGGACCTTGATGGTGTTGCCTCGCGAGGGCTTGAAAGACCCCACCGGCAAGCCCTTGCGCTATGACCGGGCCTACACCATCGGTGAGTTTGACCTGTATATCCCCAAGGACAAGGACGGGCATTACAAGAGCTACCCGGACCTGGCATCCAGCTACCAGGACACCCGTGAAGTGATGCGCACGCTGACGCCGAGTCATGTGGTGTTCAACGGTCGGGTTGGTGCTCTGACCGGGGCCAACGCCCTGACTGCCAAGGTCGGCGAAAGCGTTCTGTTCATTCATTCCCAGGCCAACCGCGACAGCCGTCCGCACCTGATCGGCGGTCATGGCGATTGGGTCTGGACCACCGGCAAGTTCGCCAATGCCCCGCAACGTAACCTGGAGACCTGGTTCATTCCTGGCGGTTCGGCGCTGGCGGCGCTCTACACCTTCAAGCAGCCGGGCACCTACGTGTACCTCAATCACAACCTGATCGAGGCCATGGAGCTGGGGGCCCTGGCGCAGGTCAAGGTCGAGGGGCAGTGGGATGACGACCTGATGACTCTGGTAAAAGCCCCCGGGTCCATTACTTCGGGCAAGTGATAGCAGCCGGTGCTCAAGCCCCGGCACCTGGCATCAGAGGTTCAGGGCGAACTTCAGGTAGCCCGGATACACCTGGCGCCAGTCGTCCTGGAAGGTGTGGCCTTCGGCATGTTCATGGCTCTGGACCTGGTTGCCGGGCTCCAGGGCCTGTTGCGTGGTGGCGGTGAGCTTCTGGTTGCTCTCGTGCTCCTGGGCGCCATGGACAATGACGATGCGCTTGTCCCGGGCCCGGGTTTCGCCGAACGGAATCCGGTAGCCGCCGGGGGACAGCAGCAACGCGCCGCTGTACTGCTGCGGGTATTCGGCGATCAGGTGCGAGGCGTGCTCGGCGCCTTGGGAGAAGCCCATCAGGGCAATGCGCGAGCGGTCGATGCGAGTCTGTTTTTCCAGCTTCTTCAGGGCGGCGTTGACCGCCTCCTGGGTGGTGTCCACCGAATGCTGCTGCCACATGAACTGGTGCTCGTCGCGCTTGAGGGTGCCGTTGATGCCCACCAGCACGGCCTGCTCGCCCACAAGGTCGGTGCGCATATCGACGCCGTCGCTGCCCTCGGTGCCGAATCCCGATAGCCAGACCACCACCGGCCAGCCTGCGGCCGGGGCCTTGCCCTGGGGAATGCTGAAGGCTGCAAGGCCGGCATCCTTGGCCTTGGCCGGGTAGTTCTGTTCCGCGGCTCGCAGCAGCTTCTGGTAGGCCGGGGTCTGCTGCAGGGATTGCAGTTCGTCGTCTTCCTTGAGAATCACCAACTGCCAGAAGCCTCGCTCGCGGGCCTGATCGAGGAATTCGGCGGCGCGCTTGTTCTTGTCCATGGCGGCCAGGCTGCCAGCCGCCTGGTAAGAGGCGTAGGCATTCTTCGGGTCGAGGCGGGCGGCGGTCAGGTAGTAGGCGAGAGCGCCGGCGTAATTGTCATGCTGGCTCTTTTCGTTGTCCCCGGCCTCGATGAAGTCCGCCGCTGTGGCGTCGTCCAGGTACAGATTGGCCATACCGGCCAGGCCTTGCCAACGGCCCTTGGCGACGTCCTGTTGCGCATCGGCATGGGCCCAGGAACCGCTGAGGCTCAGAGCCCCGAACAACGAGAGGAATGACAGGGGCAGGCGTACTGCGGCCGGCAACGACATGACTGAGCGTCCTTTTTCAGTGAAGGAAGTCCCGGGCCGTTGCCCGAAACGGCGCGCAGCTTAGCATGGTGGATCGCCCTGGCGGACGACCCGTGCACTGGCTGGATTCAACGCCCAAACGCCAGAATCAGTCGCTCTGATCGGCGGTGGAAAGTACCTCGTCGATCTTCCAGCAGCCCTTGTCCTTGATCATCCGCACATCGACGATCTGGGTGGTATCCGGGGTGCTGCCCAGCGTCACCTGTTCCTTGGCGCTGGAGCCCTGGATCTGCGGTTCACTGACCTTGATCTGAGTCAGCCACTCGTCCATGTAGTCCTGGGCCTTGAGGAAGTAGTCCTCTTCCAGGCCGTCGGGGCTGGCCATCTGTTTCTTGATCTTGGCGATCAGTGAGTCAGAGACGTATTTCTTCATCTCGGGGACGTTGTCGGTCAGAGGGTCCTTGTCTTCGCTGAAGGTTTGCAGGTACCAGCTATAGAACGCCTGAGTGGCGGGTTTTGGCGAGCTGGCGCAGTCGGCCAGGGCGACCGACTGATGCATGGCGACCGCTGCCAGCAGCGAGCAGAACAGCATTCTCATGGGGAACCCCTTACGGATGGCGATAGATTTTGTAGGCAGGCTTTTGCACCCGATAGGAGTGACCCGGGTAAAAACCGTGCAGTTGCTTGAAGTCTGACACCCAGATGGTGCCGTTGAACATCGCCATGTGGCCGTGAGGGTGCCCGGGAATGGGCTGGATAATGACCACATCGCCTGCTGCGGGCGTCTGGCCGGCCGGTTGCTCGATAAAACCGGCGGAGGTCAATGATGAGCCGAAATCCTTGGCCGAGTGCTTCCTGTGCAAAATCACCCCACCGCCACCGGCTTCGATCGCTTTGCGGGTATAGGCCGCGCAGCGCCCGGTACTGCCGGCGTGAGCGTGCGCGTTCAAGTGACTGATAGCGGCTTGTTTATTCCACATTCCTTGTTATCCGAGAGTCCTGAAGAGCGGCGATTCTATGCTTGCGCAGGGGGGGCGGAAATACTGGCTAAGTGCCTTTTCTTCGGGCGTTGGGGGGCGTATCACAGTTATCGTTCAGGCCGCTAAAACCGCGTTGAGTCCACTTCGGCAAAGGTTGCCCTGACCATTCAACCTGGCTGTAGCTCATGGACGTTGCGCGCCGCCGTTTGCACCCGGTTGCGCCCCCGATCCTTGGCGCCATACAGCGCTTCATCGGCCAGGGAAAGCAGGCGCGGCAGATCGTAGCCTTGGGTTTCACTGGTTACTACGCCAATGCTGACACTGAGCAGCCCTGGCTCCAAAAGAGGCAACCGGGCAAATGCCTGGCGAATCCGTTCGGCGACCCGCACGGCGGACTGCTCGTCGGTCGATTCCAGCAGGCAAGCGAACTCTTCACCGCCGATGCGGGCAAACACGTCTTTGTCGCGCAGGTTTTCCGAGAGCACCCGACTGAAGGCGATCAGCGCCTGGTCCCCGGTCTGATGGCCAAAGGCGTCGTTCAAGCGCTTGAAATGGTCCAGGTCGCACAGCAGCAAGGCTATCGGCGCGCCTCGACGCTGGCATTCGAGCAGCATCCGCTCGCCATGGACCAGGAACGCCCGGCGGTTGCCGATGCCCGTCAGGGCGTCGCAGAAGGCTGCGGCCTTGAGGCGCAGTTCGACCCGTTCCTTGACCATGCACAGGGTCACGTAGGCGATGCCGATCACATACAGCATCGATTCGAACAACATGAGCGAGAACAGCGGCACTCCGGCGCCGTAGCCTTTGAACACCTGATCCATGGCCAGGCCCTGGTCAATCACCGCGCGCACGCTGTAGAACACGGTGTGCAGCAGAGTCAGGGCCAGGGCAGGCATATAGGCAACTTCCAACTGCCGACGGCTGCGCCAGAACTCCAGGATGATCAGCAGGCCATAGCCGGCCACCAGCAGCGAATACACCGAGACCCGAACCGTCATCGACTGGTAGAACGCTGGAACCATGCACAGGGCCAGCCAGATGCCGGCCCCGGCGAGCATGCCCGGTGCATGGGGCGGACGTCCGGCGAACACCCGCATGGCCGTCCAGTTGAGACCGGCGCTCAGCAGCAGGACCAGGTTGCCGAGCACCTTGGGTACGAAGTCCATGCCCAGATCGCGCAGGCTCACCAGCAGCATTCCCGCGGCGGCCAGCAGCATCATGCCGCCCAGGTAGGCCAGCGGGCGCTCACGGGTTTCCTGCCGCCAGGCGTGGAAGGTCAGCAGGCTCATGAGGAAGAAAATGAACACCGAGACGACCAGCAAGGTGGGGATATGCAGGGCCATGTCCGGGGTTCTCGTGAAGTCGCGTCAAGGGCGGGGAAGCAAAGCCGCGGCCGGAAGCGGGCGAATTGCCATCAGTGGGCGCGATTGTAGCGAGAACTTCCGGGCCTTGGTGGATGTTGCTGCAGGAAGTGCCCGGTCTAGCGAAATACGCCGCAGACTGCGTTGCCCTGGTAGCCGTGCGCGATCGGTCCGAGAAACATGAACGGGCCGCAGGCGTAGAAGTCCGAACTGATTTTCCGATTTGTGTACAGCAGCGGCACTTCGACGCCATTGATATCGTCGCCATAGGCGGTGGCGCTGTAGGACTCGCAGACTGGCAGCTTGAGTGGAATCGGCAGGATCACGACCAAGAGGGTGGTGCCACACCACTGGCGTTCGGGCGTGCTCTTTTGCGTGTGGGTGACAACCGGCTTCATGGAGTTGCCGATGAGCTTTTGGTGAGCTTCGGTCTTCGATACTTGCTGGTAGGGCATATCCACCCAGGCCCCCACGCAGCCGCTGAGGCCAAGCGTTGCAAGCGTCGCTATCAGTGCGCCTTTCATGGTCCGCTGCACGGGCCGCGGGAGGACCAGGCCGGGGTTCATGGCCGGTGCTTCGGGCTTGGATTCCATGGGGGCGGCAAAGCTGTGTAGGTCGTGCATCCTGCACCTGCTGTCGGAGTGGTCAGTTCTTCGCGTGCCCGGCTTGCAGGCATTAAAAAGCCGGCTTGTGGCCGGCTTCTCGGGGACTGGCTTGGTTCATTTTTGGTAAACCGCACCAGCCTTCAAAACGTACACCCAGCTCTTGCGGCTGGCTGTGGGACTGGGCAGGAAAGTCATCCGCTTCGTCGGGCGATCTGACCGCAGGGAGGGTCGATGCGCAAATGTGGGGCGCAGCATACGCATATTCGCCGGCAATTCCCAGTGCGAAGCACTATCCAGAGGCCCTCGGGACGAAAATAGTGCGTGGGAATTTGTTGCCGGGTGCGTGTTTGGTGCGGCCTTGTTGGCTGGCAAGACGACTGCGATGGGGGAACAGGTACGAAAAAGCCCCGATCACTCGGGGCTTTCTCTTGAAGCTTGTCGCTCGAAGCTTAACGCTGCTTCTCAGCCTTTATAGGCGGCAACCGACTTCAGGATCTCGGCGCGGGCTGCATCGGCATTGCCCCAACCGTCGATCTTCACCCACTTGCCTTTTTCGAGGTCTTTGTAGTTCTCGAAGAAGTGCTTGATCTGTTCCAGCAGCAGGGCTGGCAGGTCGGTGTATTCCTTCACGTCGACATACAGCTGGGACAGCTTGTCGTGAGGAACCGCGATCACTTTGGCGTCGCCGCCGCCGTCGTCGGTCATGTTCAGGATGCCCACTGGGCGAGCACGGATCACCGAGCCTGGCGCTACTGGGTACGGGGTCACGACCAGCACGTCGAGGGGGTCGCCGTCGTCAGCCAGGGTGTTGGGGATGAAGCCGTAGTTGGCCGGGTAGAACATGGGGGTGGCCATGAAACGGTCAACGAACAGGCAGTCGCTGTCTTTGTCGATTTCGTACTTGATCGGCGCGTGGTTGGCCGGGATTTCGATAGCGACGTAGATGTCGTTCGGCAGGTCTTTGCCCGCCGGAATCTTGCTGTAGCTCATTGGGCGTTGCCCCCGTTAGTTGACCAAATGACTTGGCCGGATTGACCAAAAAGTGGCGGCGATTATAGACACACTCCGCAACCGATGCTACGTGCCAAGGGTCGTAGAACCTTGGTTGTACTGTCTCGCAGACATGTTCGGGTGGGCCGTGCGACCGGCGGTTTTGCCATCGGTCGGCAGGCTTGGCAGTGGTCTTTCAACTGGCCTTCAGATGAACAACGTATCAGCGCGACAGGACATTAGTGGTGCGTTTGATAGACCGGATCTTCAGCTTGAAGTTGCTGCAGTCGGGCCAATGGATTCTGCCGATAAAACAGCTGCAACTGTTCATAGACTTTCGGATAGGCCGCCACGAGCAAGTCCGGGGCGCTGAAGAAGTACTCGCTGGTGACGGCGAAGAACTCCGCCGGGTTTTCCGCCGCGTAGGGATCGATGGCGGTTTCCGCCTCCGGATCATGGTCGAGCTGGCGGTTGAGATCGTCGTAGGCACTTTGCATCACCTGCGCCCAGTCGCTGACCCGCATGTCGCTGTGCAGCGGCGGCAGGCCATTGGCGTCGCCGTTGAGCATGTCCAGCTTGTGGGCCAGTTCGTGGATCACCAGGTTGTAGGCTTCCCAACCGCCACTGGCCAGCACCCCAGGCCAGGCGAGGATGATCGGGCCCTGCTGCCAGGCTTCACCGCTGTGCTCGCCGTCCCATTCATGCTCGATACCGCTGGCATCGCGGTGGCGCTGGGGGCTGAGGAAGTCGTCGGGATAAAGAATGATTTCATGGAAGCCCTGGTACCAGTTCAGGTCGCCCAGGTGCAGCAATGGCAGTTGCGCCTGGGCTGCCAGCAGCAGGCGTTGCTCCTGATGCAGCTCCACGCCGGGCAGGGCGGTGAGGTGCTTGTCATCGAGAAACAGCACGCTGGCTTCCCTGAGCCACTGGTCCTCGGCAACGCTGAGGCCGTCGAGGAAGGGCAGGTGCTGGCGCACCCGCTGCCAGGTTTCATTGCTGACCGGGTGCTTGGCCAGCCGGCGCTTGCGGCGCCAGGCACTGAGGGACCACATGGTGTTTAGCGGGTTTCGGCTTTTTCAGCGCTGCGGCCGAAGCGGCTGCGCAGCACGCCAATGATCATCGGCACCAGGGACAGCAGGATGATGACCACCACCAGCAACGACAGGTTTTTCTTGATGAACGGTACGTTGCCGAAGAAGTAGCCCAGGGTCACCAGGCCGCCGACCCAGAGGATGGTGCCGATCACGCTGAAAGCGAAGAATCGTGGGTAGGGCATGCGGGCCACGCCAGCGACGAACGGTGCGAAGGTGCGGATGATCGGCAGGAAGCGCGCCAGGGTTACGGTCTTGCCACCGTGTTTTTCATAAAAATCATGGGTTTTCTGCAGGTAGTCGCGACGGAAGATCTTCGAATTGGGGTTGCTGAACAGCCGTTCGCCCGCGGTTCGCCCGATCACGTAATTGGTGCTGTCACCGAGGATCGCCGCCAGCATCAGCAGGCCCCCCAGCAGCACCGGGTCCATGCCGCCGCCCGCAGCGACTGCGCCGGCGATGAACAGCAAGGAGTCCCCGGGCAGGAACGGCGTCACCACCAGACCGGTTTCACAGAAAATCACCAGAAACAGGATGGCGTAGATCCAGGGCCCGTAGTTGGTCACCAACATGTCGAGGTAAACGTCGAGATGAAGGAGTAGGTCGATCGGGTTGAAATCCATGGGGGCACCTGTGGTGACAGCCTGGCTCGGCAGGCCTGTGCGATGACTCGGAGAAAGGGACTACAAGGATGTGTAGATTTTCTTACGCGCCGAAAAGGGCGGCCATTATAAAGGCAGAGAGGTGAAATGCGTGTTCAGATTGTAGCGGGGCGTTTCGGCGCGCAAAGCGCGGCAGGCCACCTGGGATCACCCCGGCCTGAGGGACTAAAGCGGCCCGCAGGCCGCTGTCGGTGAGATCAGCTATCGCTCAGGGGCAGGACGTAGTTCTTGAACTCGCTGTCTTCGCGAAAGCCCATGGACTCGTAGGTTTTCTGCGCCACGGCGTTGTTGCTGCTGGTGGACACACGCAGGCGGACGGCGTTGGTTTCCTTGGCCATCTTCTTTGCAGTGCGCATCAGGTTGTCGGCCACCAGCTGGCGCCGGGCATCTTCAGCGACGTAGATGTCGTTGAGAATCCATACGCGCTTGAGCGACAGGGAGGAAAAGCTTGGGTACAGCTGGCAAAAACCCAGCAATTTGTTGCTGTCATCATCGGCCAGGGCCAGGTAGATCACCGATTCCTTGCGTCGTAGGCGCTTTTCCAGAAAAGCCCGGGACGAATCCGGATAGGGCAGGGCGCCATAGAACTCGCGGTATTTGACGAATAACGGGGTCAACAGATCCAGGTGCTCGAGGGTTGCTTGAGTAATCCGCATGGTGGCTCTCAACTTCAAGTGGATGTGACGGCACAGGTTGGATGACTCGGGCAGCCGTGTTCCGATGCTGCCCAAAGCGGGAAAAAAGCGCAATCGTCTTGCAAAATCACGCTTGGGGCGGCCCCAGAAGGAAGTTGCCCTTCATGTCTGCCGTTGAGTCGCTGTCCAGAGTCTGCACTTGTGCTTCGTCTTTGAGGTTTACTCCCGACAATTGCCGGCGGCAGGCTTCACGCATCAAGTACAGCAGGCGATGGGCGGCCATGCCATAGCTCAGGCCTTCCAGGCGCACATTGGAGATGCAGTTGCGATAGGCATCGGTGAGCCCGACTTTCGGCTGGTAGGTGAAGTACAACCCCAGGCTATCGGGAGAACTGAGCCCGGGACGCTCACCGATCAGGATCACAGTCATCTTCGCCCCCAGCAGTTCGCCAATCTCGTCGGCTACCGCTACCCGACCCTGTTCCACCAGGATCACCGGCGACAGCGACCAGCCTTCGGCGGCGGTCTGTTCCTCCATGCGCGCCAGAAAGGGCAGGGTGTGGCGATGCACCGCCAGGGCCGAAAGACCATCGGCCACCACCACCGCCAGGTCGACCCCACCGGGATGGGCGCTGGCGTAGTCGCGCAGGCTCTGGGCCGATTCATCACTGAGCCGGCGCCCCAGGTCGGGGCGTTGCAGGTAGCTGTGGCGATCGGTAGCGGCGCTATGGAGCAGCAGGCTGTCACGGCCGCGCTCGGCCAGTTGGGCGCTCAGGCCGGCGTGGTCGAAGGGCAGGTGCACGGCATCCCGGGCCTGGGCGTGGGCGAATTGGAAGTCCAGTTGGGCGCCGGTCGGCAAGCTGGTGCCGGTGCGGCCCAGGGCAATGCGCGCGGGGGTCAGGCGGCGCAGTTCCAGCCAGGGATTTTGCGAGTCGGTCGGATGTTTTTGCATGTGCCTGTTCCTTATCCCAGCTGGGCCAGTGCCTGGCGGAAAGCCGGTGGCAGGTTGTTGCCGAAATGCACCTTGCCGTCGGCCTGGGTGAAGATGCCGGTCCTGGCTAGCCATTGTTCGAACTCAGGGGCAGGTTTCAGGCCCAGGGTCTGGCGAGCATAGAGTGCGTCGTGGAAGGACGTGGTCTGGTAGTTGAGCATGATGTCGTCGGAGCCGGGGATGCCCATGATGAAGTTGATGCCGGCCACGCCCAGCAGGGTCAGCAGGTTGTCCATGTCATCCTGATCGGCTTCGGCGTGGTTGGTGTAGCAGATGTCGCAACCCATGGGCACGCCCAGCAACTTGCCGCAGAAGTGGTCTTCCAGGCCGGCGCGGATGATCTGCTTGCCGTTGTACAGGTATTCCGGGCCAATGAAACCGACCACGGTGTTCACCAGGAACGGCTTGAAATGCCGGGCCACGGCATAGGCGCGGGTTTCACAGGTCTGCTGGTCGATGCCGAAGTGGGCGTTGGCCGAGAGGGCGCTGCCCTGACCGGTCTCGAAGTACATCAGGTTCTGCCCGAGGGTGCCGCGGTTCAGGCTCAGGCCTGCTTCATAGCCTTCCTGGAGCACGTTGAGGTTGATGCCGAAGCTGGCGTTGGCGGCTTCGGTGCCGGCAATCGACTGGAACACCAGATCCAGGGGAACACCGCGATTGATCGCCTCGATGGAGGTGGTGACGTGGGTCAGCACGCAAGCCTGGGTGGGGATCTCGTAGCGCTGGATGATGGCGTCGAGCATTTCCAGCATGGCGCAGATCGAGGCGATGCTGTCGGTGGCCGGGTTGATGCCGATCATCGCATCGCCGTTGCCGTACAGCAGGCCGTCGAGAATGCTCGCGGCAATGCCCGCTGGCTCGTCGGTGGGGTGGTTGGGTTGCAGGCGGGTGGACAGGCGCCCGCGCAGGCCCAGGGTGCCGCGAAACTTTGTCACCACGCGAATCTTCTGCGCCACCAGGATCAGGTCCTGCACGCGCATGATCTTCGACACTGCGGCGGCCATTTCCGGGGTCAGGCCCGGCGCCAGGGCCTGCAGGCTCTGCTCGTCGGCGGCGTCACTGAGCAGCCAATCGCGAAAACCGCCAACGGTGAGGTGGCTGACGGTGGCGAAGGCCTGCTTGTCATGGCTGTCGATGATCAGCCGGGTGACTTCGTCGGACTCATAGGGAATCAGCACTTCTTCGAGAAAGTGCTTGAGGGGGATATCCGCCAGGGTCATCTGGGCAGCAACCCGTTCGCCGTCGTTGAGGGCGGCGACACCGGCCAGAAAATCTCCGGAACGGGCCGGGCTGGCCTTGGCCATGACTTCCTTGAGGCTGTCGAAGCGATAGGTCTGAGAACCTACGCTGTGGGAAAATTGGGCCATCTCAGTCTCCGTTTCAACGATGTAGGGGCGTTGCCGAGTGCTGGCGGATCATCAGGATGCCACCTTCTTCAGCAGGTTTTCCAGACGGTTGCCGGCAGCCCGGTGGTGGAGGATGGCAAAGGCCTTTTCCGCCACCAGGCTGCCGCCTTCCAGCGGTGGCAGGCCACCGCTGTAGATGTTCGAAATCACGGTGTATTCGTAGCGAATGTCCGGGTTGCCGCTGAACTGGGCGGCGGCGCGGCGGGCCTGGTCGTCCGGCAGGCGGTAGCCCAGGTAGGCGGACATGCTGCGCGAGGCCAGGGCATCGCCGCCGGGACGCTCGCCGATCAGTACGATGATCAGTTGCGGTTGCAGGGCTTCGCCCACCGATTCCGCCAGCTTGACCCGGCCATAGGGCGCGAGGATCGGCTGGCCGATGCGCAGCTCGCGACTCTGCAGACCGTCCATCAGCACCGGCAGCAGCTCGGGAATGTTGTGGTGGATGGCTTCGGCGCTGAGGCCGTCGGAAATCACGATCTGCACGTCGTTGTATTCCGGTTGCAGGCGCCGCAGCACCTCCTCGGTCAGCCGCGCGCCCAACTCCGGGTCCTGCAGGTGGGCCAGCTTGTCC
Organism: Pseudomonas sp. BLCC-B112; assembly: GCF_028550695.1. NCBI lineage: Bacteria > Pseudomonadati > Pseudomonadota > Gammaproteobacteria > Pseudomonadales > Pseudomonadaceae > Pseudomonas > Pseudomonas sp. BLCC-B112. Next base: position 237,056 of record NZ_JAQQGK010000007.1, on the reverse strand, counting down.
GGGGCGGCGGTGCGCAGTTCCCGCAGGGGAATGGCGCCGATTTCGGCAGGGCGCAGGTCGACGTAGATCGCCTCTCGGGCCACCGCGAGGTTGGCGCGCACGGTCCGCGACACCGCGTTGGCCGGGCGTGGGCCGGCGTTGTCAAAGCCGTAGGTGGCCGGGGTGGATTCGAGCAGGCGCTGGAAGTCGATGTCCGACTCACAGAAGATTCGCGGGTTGCCCCAGTTCGGTCCGCGTTCCACGTTGCCGTGGGCGTCCTCCTGGAAAATCCCCTTGCCCAGGGCCCAGCGCAGGTATTCCGGGGCCGGCGCCAGGTCGTGGACTTCGCGCAGGGTCTGGTTGTCGTGGGCGCTGGTGTCGAAGTAGGCGAGCATGCGGTCGGTGCTCAGGTACACGTCCATGAAGAAGTTGGCGCCGGCGGCGGTCAGCAATTCGGTGGCCATTTGCTGGCCTTCCAGGGTCACCTGGGAGTGCAGGGTGTAGCAGGGCGCCATGCCCATGGGCAGCCCCAGTAGCTTGCCCATGAACTGGTCCTGCAGGCAGGAATAGGTCATCTCGAAGTTGTCGAGGTGGGTTTCCGGGCCGATGAAACCGGTGACGTTGTTCACCATGTACGGCCGATAGCGCCGGGCCAGTCCATAGCACAGGGCTTCGCAGGTGGTCATGTCGATGCCTTCGTGCTTGCCGTAGGTCAGTTCGCTGCCCTGGCCGGTCTCGAAGTACATGAAGTTTTCTGCAACATCGCGCAGCGGGCCGCGCTCGGTCATGGTCTGCCAGGCCTGATCCAGCAACTGCACGGTGACATCGAACTCGTCGGTCAGGGTGCGTTCGGTGCCGGCCAGGCTCTGGAACATGATTTCCACTGGCGCGCCCTGGTCGAGGCAGGCCAGTTGGGTCTTGATGTGGGAGAGCACGCAGATCTGCGTCGGCGCTCCGGTTTCCCTACGCAATTTATCCAGGTGGCGCAGGGTGGCACTGATGTTGTCCACGGTGTCGATGGCCGGGTTAAGGCCGATCAGCGCGTCCCCCGAGCCCATGCTCAGGCCGGTGTAGACCAGCAGCGTAATGCCACTGAGGTTGTCGGTGGGATGGTTGGGCTGCAGCCGCGACGACAGAGTACCGGGCAGGCCCACCAGGGTCCGGGCCTTGGCCGCCGCGCCGCTCTTGAGCTTTTTCGATAGCAGGATCAGTTCATGCACGTCCAGCAGCTTGGCCAGGGCCGCCACCATGACCCCGGTCAGGGCCGTGCCGATACGGCGTATTTCAGTGCCATGGCTGCGCAGCAGGCGATCTTTCAGGGCGCCCAGGGTCAGGTCGGCGATCTCGCCAAAGACGCTGTGGTCGATGTCGTAGTTGACCTGCATGACGCTGTCGATGCGGCCGTGGCGATCTGTCAGCGGATGCTGGAAGTAGTGATCCAGGGTCAGCTCTGAGAGCACTTTGCGCGCCGCCTCGCGGGTGATTTCATCAGCCGCCGCGAGCCCTGCCACCCGGTCCCCGGCCTTGCTGATGTCGGCGGCGCCGAGCACCGCCTTGAGGCTGGCGAAGCCTATCTCGCGGTCCAGCACCCGGGTGCTGTAGGTCCGTTCGGCAAGCGCTTCGGGAAGGCGGATGTGCTGCAGTGCGGTGAGTGACATGGCAAGACGCTCCTTGGCCGGCATCGGCTCAGTGCACGCCGTAGAAGGCGACGGGCACGATGTGCTGGTGGGGTTTTCCCAGGTTGATGAAGTGTGCCGAACGCTCGCGTACTTCATCGATGACAATCAGGTTGCAAGATCTGCGCCCCCAATCCGTGGCGTAGTTGCCCAGGACCTTGCCGACGTTGCTTTCCAACAGCAGCACCAGCGGCCAGTGCGGGGCGGGTCGTGCCTGCTCCAGGGCGCGGGCCACGCGTGCGCCCAGCTGTCGGATGTCCTCCAGTCGTGGCGCCCGGCCGTTGTCGAGCAATTGCAGGCAAGCGCCGTCGCAGCTGCTCAGTGCCAGGGCCAGGGCGTCGTCCAGTTGCTGCTCGGTGGCATCCATGGGCAGCCGGGCGACGATGGGCAGGTCCTTGAGGGGCAGCACCTCGGGCTGGGGCAGAAACAGGGTGCTGCCGGAAATCTCGGTGTTGTGCAGGGTCAGGCCGTAGACCGTGGCCCGGCCGCGGTTTTCCGGCACCAGTCGGGAGGCCGCCCGCACCAGTCGCGGGTGGCGGGCAATGGCCAGGGCCAGATCGATGCCCAGATCGCCGTAATAGGTGATGCCGGGCATGGGTTCGCCTTGCAGGTGGCGATAGAGCAGCTCGCCCACACCACCGGAAAAAGTCAGGGCCGGGTCGGCATTGCGTGCAGGGAGGATCAGCGGCAGTTGCTCGGTCAGTTGGCCCAGCGGGCTGGCAAAGAAGTGGCGATCACCTTCGGCAATGGCGACCAGGGCATCGATGTACCAATTGACCACCGCCTCCAGCTCGGAACGCTCCAGGACCTGTCCGGGATGCTTGCAGATTGCCAGGTGATCGAGCAGTGCCTGACCGAACTCCGATACGCCGCTGAGACGATAACTGCCCGGCTCGAACTGCAAGTGCCGAGCCCCGATGAAATGGCAGCCGCTGGCCAGGACGTTGCCATCCAGGCCCCAGGCGGCGTTGGTGGTGCCCCCGCCGATATCCAGGTTGAGTATCGGTTGCCGAGCGTGGAAGCGGCTCAGCGCCGAACAACTGCCCATGAAGGCCAGCCAGGACTCCAGCCCGCCGTCGTCGGCGCGCGTGATCAGGGCGTTGCCGATCAATTGGCCGACCAGTTGCGCCAGGGCCTGGGCGTTGTGCCGCCGCGCCGCCAGACCGGTGATGATCACACCACCGGAAAACAGCTGTTGCGGGCTCACGCCGGCCTGTTCGAGCCAGGTTTCGATCAGGGCCCGGATCGCGGCCTCATCGATGACCTGGTCCTTGAACGGGGTGAACACCGGCTCGCCACGAAACAGTACCCGTGGCTCGTTGAGGGCCATGCGTCCGGTGATGCAGTGGCTGCTCAGGCTGGCCTGGGCGATCAGTGCGCTGCTGGTGGTGGACCCGAAGTCCAGCCCCAGCAGCAGTACCGATGCGCCGCCCGTGATGGCTTGCATGCAGGCGTTCCTCGCCGCGCCGCAGTCAGGCGGTGGCCTTCTGGCCGGCAGGTTCCGGCGTGTCCAGCGCGGTGCCGCCCAGGTACTCGCCCGGGGCGATGATCCCCGCGGCCCGATCCTGGGCTTCCAGTTGCAGCGCCTTGGGCACCGACAGCCAGTAGGCCAGGCCGACGGCGACGAAGCCGGCGCAGAGCTTGCCGATCAGTACCGGCAGGATGATGGTGGGCTGGAAGTTGGCAGTGAAGGACAGGTGGTCCCCCAGCAGGAAGGCGGCGCAGACGCCGAAGGCGATATTCACCACCTTGTCCTTGGGCGGCATGAGGCGCACCAGGCGGAACATGGCGAGGATGTTGGCGATGGTCGCCAGCATGCCGGCGCTGCCCACCGCGCTGAGGCCGATCTTGCCGCCGAGGTTCTCCAGGGGTTTGCCCAGGTACTTGCGCAGCAGGTAGACCATGGGGAAGGCGCCGGCCAGCATGATGCCGATGTAGCCGGCGGTTTCCAGGGCGCGGGTCTGGTCCTGGGCGTCGGCGATGATCGGGTGGAAGCCCCAGCCGCCAAATACCGCGGAGAAGACCCCGGTGAAGTATTCGACGATGGAGAACACCAGCACCAGCTTGATGGCCGCGTCCATGGCGCGGCCGAAGATGATGAAACCCTTGATCATCATGTCCGGCAAAAAGCGCAGGCCCAGGGCCAGGGCCACGACGAAGATCAGGATCGGCAGCAGGTTGGCGAAGATGCTGCCCAGGCCCAGGGCCAGTTGGTAGCTGGCTTCACCGTTGGTGCTCACCAGTTCGCGTACCACCGGGTTGCTGAAGGCCAGGATCAGGCTGGCGATCATCACTCCGACGGGGATGGTGAGGATGCCGGACATGATCCCCAGGGCCATGTACTTGTGGTCGCGCTTGTCGAGCATCGCCAGGCCCATGGGGATCGAGAAGACGATGGTGGCGCCGCCCATGAAGCCGGTGATCAGGGCCATCACCAGGGCTTCCTTGCTGGCGGCCAGGGCCGAGGCCAGCTGATAGCCACCCATGTCCGAGGCGATGATCATGGTCGCCGCCAGGGCCGGATCGGCGCCCAGGGAGTTGAAGAACGGACCGAAGACGGTCTCGATGACCACCGTCAGGTAGGGAATGGAAGCCATGATCCCTGCGGCCGGTACAAAGATGTAGCCGGTGGCATGAATGCCTTCCATGAATTCTTTGCCCAAGCCTCGCTCGCTGTCATAGATGGCGGCGAAGGCACCGATTACGGCGCAGAGCATGATGAGGTAGAGCACGTAGTTGCCGATCTGATCCATTGCGTTTGTCCCTTGTTATTGTTTTTCAAGCAGGGTCTGTGCACGACTGGTTTGGCGCAGAACTTCCGACAGCAGTGTCCCGTCCGGCAAGCCTTCGGCACCGGATCAGAGCAGGTGAACAAGTGCGGCAAGGCCGCCAAAAGGCCTCCCGGCGACCTGGGTCGCCGGGAGGTTCGATCAGAAGAAGCCCAGCGGGTTGATGTCGTAGCTCACCAGCAGGTTCTTGGTCTGCTGGTAGTGGTCGAGCATCATCTTGTGGGTTTCACGGCCAACGCCGGACTTCTTGTAGCCACCGAACGCGGCGTGCGCCGGGTACAGGTGGTAGCAGTTGGTCCAGACGCGGCCGGCCTTGATCCCGCGGCCCATGCGATAGGCGCGGTTGATGTCGCGGGTCCAGACCCCGGCACCCAGGCCGAACTCGGTGTCGTTGGCAATCGCCAGGGCTTCGGCTTCGTCCTTGAAGGTGGTGACGCTGACCACCGGGCCAAAGATTTCTTCCTGGAACACGCGCATTTTGTTGGTGCCCTTGAGCAGGGTCGGCTGGATGTAGTAGCCGCTGGACAGGTCGCCTTCGAGTTTCTCCACCTTGCCGCCGGTGAGCAGCTGCGCGCCTTCGTTCTTGGCGATGTCGAGGTAGGAGAGGATCTTGTCGAACTGCTGCTCGGAGGCCTGGGCGCCGACCATGGTGTCGGTGTCCAGCGGATCGCCACGCTTGATCTGCTCGATCTTCTTCATCACCACTTGCATGAATTCGTCGTAGATCGATTCCTGCACCAGGGCACGGGATGGGCAGGTGCAGACTTCACCCTGGTTGAAGAACGCCAGCACCAGGCCTTCGGCGGCCTTTTCGATGAACTTCGGTTCGGCCTGCATGATGTCTTCGAAGAAGATGTTCGGCGACTTGCCGCCCAGTTCCACGGTGGACGGAATGATGTTCTCGGCGGCGCACTTCATGATGTGCGAGCCCACCGGAGTCGAGCCGGTGAAGGCGATCTTGGCGATGCGCTTGCTGGTGGCCAGGGCCTCGCCGGCTTCACGGCCGAAACCTTGCACCACGTTGAGCACGCCCGGTGGCAGCAGGTCGCCGATCACTTCCATCAGTACGGTGATGCCCAGTGGGGTCTGCTCGGCGGGTTTGAGTACCACGCAGTTGCCGGCAGCCAGGGCTGGGGCGAGTTTCCAGGCGGCCATCAGGATCGGGAAGTTCCACGGGATGATCTGCCCGACCACGCCCAGGGGTTCATGGATGTGGTAGGCCACGGTGTTGCCGTCGATTTCCGCGGCGCTGCCTTCCTGGGCCCGCAGGCAACCGGCGAAGTAGCGGAAGTGGTCGGCGGCCAGGGGAATGTCGGCGTTCAGGGTCTCGCGTACCGCCTTGCCGTTGTCCCAGGTTTCGGTGATGGCCAGCAGTTCCAGGTTCTGTTCGATGCGGTCGGCGATCTTCAGCAGGATCAGCGAGCGGGCCTGTACCGAGGTGGCGCCCCAGGCGTCGGCGGCGGCATGGGCGGCGTCCAGCGCCTTGTCGATGTCTTCGGCGGTGGAGCGGGGGAATTCGGCAATCGGCTGGCCATTGACCGGCGAGGTGTTGGTGAAGTACTGGCCTTTGACTGGCGCAACGAATTCGCCGCCGATGTAGTTACCGTACTTGCTCTTGAACGAAACGATAGCGCCTTCAGTACCGGGGTGTGCGTAACGCATGGTGGGTATCTCCTGGCTTTTATGCTTATGGGGGAGGACGCGCTATAGCGCATACCAAGCGTAGAGCAAAGGTCGGGCCAGTGGGGCGCAGGCCATATGAATCAAGGGTTTGCGGATGTTTCGAAGCGGTGCCAATGGCCGCGTGTGACGAATCTGGTACGGCACCGAGTGACAGTTTGTAACCTGGATGGCACAAGCTGTGACTCATGGGTCAAGCCGGCATTGCAATGAAACAGCGGCTGGAGGATGCTGGTTCGCGTGTCGAATCTTGTCGGATAGATCTGATGGTCTGTCCTTCTTTACAGGGCCGATTGCGGCCGGCAGCGGCGCCAGTGTTCCGTCTGAGCGTGACAGCGCATCAGGAGAATAATAAGAAATGCACAGTAGTAATCATCTGAGTCGACATGCCCAGCAGGTGCTGACGGTGGCCCAGGGTAAAGCCCATTTGCAGGGCCCCGGCAGCGATCCTTCCATTGCTCGCTCCTGGCTGCGCTGCCTTGAGGACTATCACCTTGATCCGGCCCAGGCCATGGCCCCCACAGTGCTGGAGCATGGTCGCCTGCTGGAAAGTCGCGAACGCCTGCAGGATGTGCTGCAAATAGCCAGCACCGAGATGGCCAACCTGCACCAGCAGTTGTCCGGCGCGGGCCATGCCGTGCTGCTGACCGATGCCCGGGGGGTGATCCTCAACTGCATCACTGCCCCTAGCGAGCGCAAGATTTTCGAGCATGCCGGTCTCTGGCTGGGCGCCGACTGGAGCGAGGCCCGGGAAGGCACCAACGGCATTGGCACCTGCCTGGTGGAGCGCCAGTCGCTGACCATTCACCAGGGCGAGCACTTCCGTGGCCGGCACACTGGCCTGACCTGCTCGGCGAGCCCGGTGTTCGATCCTCATGGCGAATTGCTGGCGGTGCTGGATGTGTCCTCGGCGCGTCAGGACGTTTCCCGGCAGAGTCAGTTCCACACCATGGCCTTGGTCAATCTCTCGGCGAAAATGATCGAGAGCTGCTATTTCCTGCGTTATTTCGAGAACCAGTGGCTGCTGCGCTTTCATCTACAGGCGGAGTCTGTGGGGCTGTTCAGTGAGGGCTTGCTGGCGTTTGACGGCGAAGGGCGAATCTGTGCGGTGAACCAGAGCGCCCTGAACCTGCTGGGACATATTCGCGGTGGCTTGCTGGGTAAACCGGTGGACAGCTTTTTCGACTGTTCCCTGGATGAATTGCTCAGTCGCGCCAGCATCAATGCCAGCGCCAGTTGGCCCTTGCGTACTCGGGATGGGCGGCGCCTGTTTGCCTTGTTGCGCGGTCAGCCGCACCCGGTATCGCAACCTGCGCCGCGGGTGCCGGCTGGTGTTACGCCGCCGCGCACTTCAAGCATCTGCCTTGGGGATGAAGGGCTGCAGAATGATTTTCGCCGGGCCTCGCGGGTGTTCGAACGTGATGTGCCGCTGTTGATCAATGGTGAAACCGGCTCCGGCAAGGAGGCTTTCGCCAAGGCCGTGCACCAGGGCAGTGCCCGTTCGGATAAAACCTTTGTCGCCCTCAATTGCGCGGCGATTCCGGAGAGCCTGATCGAGAGCGAACTCTTCGGTTATCGCGGCGGCAGCTTTACCGGGGCGCGCAAGGAGGGCATGCGCGGCAAGTTGCAGCAGGCCGATGGCGGCACCTTGTTCCTCGATGAAATCGGCGATATGCCCCTGGCCCTGCAGACGCGCTTGCTGCGGGTGTTGGAAGATCGCCTGGTGGTGCCGATTGGTGGTGAGCCGCAATCGGTCAACGTGCGGATCATCAGCGCCACCCACCGGGATCTGCTGGAGCGGGTACGCGACGGCAGTTTCCGTGAGGATCTGTATTACCGGCTCAATGGTCTTGAGATCGCGCTGCCGGCCCTGCGTGAGCGCAGCGACAAATCCCAGTTACTGGACTTTCTCCTGGCCGAAGAAGCGGGCGGGCAACCGGTGGTGCTGGACGAAGCGGCGCGTCAGAGCCTGTTGAGTTATTCCTGGCCGGGAAACGTGCGGCAATTGCGCAACGTCCTGCGAACCCTGGCGGCCTTGTGTGAAAACGGCCGCATTGGTCTGGAAGACCTGCCGCCGCTGATCCGCAACAGCCGCCCGGCGCCAGTTGGCGAGCCGGTTGCTGAAGCGCAGGAGCGCCCCCTGGAGGACGCCGAGCGGGTTGCACTACTGGCAGCCCTGGAGCAACAGCGCTGGCACATGACCCATACCGCCGAACAGCTGGGGGTCAGCCGCAACACCCTCTATAGAAAGCTGCGCAAACACGGTATTGCGCGTTAAAACGCACCTGTGACTGCCGGTACAGGGCCGCTTGCCTTGTGCCAGCGGCGGCAAACGCAACAGCCTCCCGGTCAGCTAATGGGTGCGATTTGCAGCCCTCTAGGCTAACCTGCGCCGATGTTTTATGAGGTCGACTATGCACATCCATATTCTCGGTATCTGCGGCACTTTCATGGGCTCGATGGCGGTTCTGGCTAAAGAACTGGGCCATCACGTCACCGGCTCCGACGCTAACGTCTATCCCCCCATGAGCACCCAGCTGCAAGCCCAGGGCATCGAGCTGACTCAAGGCTATGACCCGGCCCAGCTGGACCCTGCTCCGGATCTGGTGGTGATCGGCAATGCCATGTCCCGGGGCAACCCGGCCGTGGAATATGTGCTGAACAAAGGCCTGCCCTATGTTTCCGGCCCGCAGTGGTTGGCGGACCATGTCCTGCAAGGGCGCTGGGTCTTGGCGGTAGCCGGCACCCACGGCAAGACCACCACCAGCAGCATGCTGGCCTGGGTACTGGAGCATGCCGGCATGAGCCCGGGCTTCCTGATTGGTGGGGTGCCGCAGAATTTCGCCGTTTCGGCCCGCCTGGGCGGCACACCGTTCTTCGTGATCGAGGCCGATGAGTACGACAGCGCGTTCTTCGACAAGCGCTCGAAGTTTGTCCACTACCGCCCGCGCACGGCGATCCTCAATAACCTTGAGTTTGACCATGCGGACATCTTCCCTGACCTGGCAGCCATCGAGCGGCAGTTCCACCATCTGGTGCGGACCATCCCCAGCGAAGGCCTGGTGATTCATCCCACCACCGAACCGGCCTTGCAGCGGGTCATCGAGATGGGCTGCTGGACGCCGGTGCAGACCACCGGTGCCGGTGGTCAGTGGCAGGTCAAGTTGCTCAGTGCCGACGGTTCGGCCTTTGAAGTGATGTTCGAGGGTGTGAGCCAGGGCGTGGTGGAGTGGGAACTGACCGGGCAGCACAACGTGGCCAATGCCCTGGCGACGCTGGCCGCTGCTCGTCATGTTGGCGTGGTGCCGTCGATGGGCATTGCTGGCCTGAGTGCGTTCAAGAGCGTGAAGCGCCGCATGGAGAAGGTCGCCGAAGTGCATGGCGTGACCATCTACGATGACTTCGCCCACCACCCGACGGCCATCGCCACCACCCTGGACGGCCTGCGCAAGCGGGTCGGCGACGCACCGGTGATTGCCATCATCGAGCCGCGCTCCAACTCCATGAAGCTTGGCGCCCACCGTGATGGGCTGCCGGAAAGCGTCAACCAGGCCGATCAGGTGATCTGGTACGCACCGGCCAACCTGGGCTGGGACCTGGCGGCAACGGCGGCTTTGTGTTCGGTGCCATCGATTGTCAGCGACTCTCTGGAAGGCATCATCGAACGGGTGAAAAGCCAGGCCAAGCCGGGCACCCAGGTGGTGATCATGAGTAACGGCGGCTTCGGCGGCCTGCACGGCAAACTGGCCGAGGCACTGCAATGAGCAACGGCCCGGAACGCATCACCCTGGCCATGACCGGTGCCTCGGGCGCCCAGTACGGTTTGCGCTTGCTGGATTGCCTGGTGCGTGAGGATCGGGAAGTGCACTTCCTGATCTCAAAGGCTGCGCAGTTGGTCATGGCCACGGAAACCGATGTGACCCTGCCGCCCAAGCCGCAGATGATGCAGGCCTTTCTCACCGAGTACACCGGTGCGGCGGCGGGGCAGATCCGGGTGTACGGCAAGGAAGACTGGATGTCGCCGGTAGCCTCGGGTTCCGGCTCGCCGGCGGCGATGGTGGTGGTGCCTTGCTCCACCGGCACCTTGTCGGCGATTGCTACCGGGGCTTGCAATAACCTGATCGAACGGGCTGCGGACGTGACCCTCAAGGAGCGCCGGCAGTTGATTCTGGTGCCTCGCGAGGCACCCTACTCCAGCATTCATCTGGAGCACATGCTCAAGTTGTCGAACATGGGCGTGACTATCCTGCCGGCCTCGCCGGGTTTCTATCATCAGCCGCAGACCATCGATGACCTGGTGGACTTCGTCGTAGCGCGGATTCTCAATCTGCTGAACATTCCCCAGGACATGTTGCCGCGCTGGGGCGAGCATCATTTGAGCAGCGATGAATAAATCCCTGCTGATGCTGCTGGCTGCCCTGCAGCTGGGGGGCTGTGCCACGGTCCGCACCTTGAACGCCGCACAACCTGGGGCACCGGTGGTGTATTCGGGGACGCGCCTGGATCTTTATGCCATGCAGGGTGGTTGCTGTGCCATGGACCGCTTTGGCGCCGAGGCACCGAGCTATCCAGGAGTAGACCTGCCGGCCAGTGCCTTGCTCGATACGCTGTTGCTGCCGTTGTCGGTGCTGACAGTGTTGGGGGTGGGGTTTCAGGCAACGGGTGGGTTGTAGTGTTAGTCGGCAAGCCGGCTCCTGCAGCTATGTGCAGGAACCGGCTTGCCGGCGAGTGCTTCATTTACCTAGCTTGCGCAACTCATCGGATTCGACGACCCGAGTGCCGCTTTGCTCTTCCAGGGCCAACCGCCACATGGCGCGTGCCAACTGACAGGCTTCGATGCCGTGGTACTTGCCCGGGATCAGTCGCGACAACGGGCCGGCCAGTTGTTCGGTCAGGCGCGGTTCGATCCGGTCTCCCAGCAGCAGTGACGGCCGGCAAATGGTCAGCTGTGGCCAGCCCTGCTGTTTAAGGGCCTCTTCCATTTCACCTTTGACCCGGTTGTAGAAAATCGATGACTTGGGGTCGGCGCCCAGGGCGCTGACCACTATCAGGTGCCGCGCGCCCATTTCCAGGGCGCGTTTGCCGAAGGCCACCACCATGTCCAGGTCCACGGCGCGAAAGGCTGCTTCAGAACCCGCCTGCTTGATGGTGGTGCCCAGGCAGCAGAAGGCGATCTCCACCTTGCCGCTTAGTTGCGGCAGAAACACCGCCGGATCGCCGACGGGGTTCTCCAGGCGTGGGTGCTTGCTTAGCGGGCGTCTGCTGGGTGCCAGAACACGAATGATGGTGGGCTCGTTGAGCAGGCGATCGAGTAGATGCTCTCCGGTTAGTCCGGAGGCGCCGGCGAGCAGGATATGCTGAGGCGTCAAGTACATAGTCATTCCCCCTTGATACTGTTTCAGCTTAGTTGCTCTGTGCTTCCTTGCTGCCTATAGAGACACTTTGCAGCGCTTTTCGTGCCTGCTGTTTGCGCAATTGTTGCCAATGCGCGATGACGCCTTTGGGGGCCCAGATCTGTGGTTCTGACGCTTCGAAACCATCAGCCTGTTCACGTTCGGCCACTGTCGCCCGGGCCAGCTTGAAGGCGTGCTCCAGGTCATCGGTCTGGTTCAGTGCCTGGGCGAATAAAGCATCGCCGAAGTAGGTGAAGTCGGCTTCTTCGGAACAGCCGAAAGACACCCGGTCGGCCTGGGAGGCGGTCATGATCAGGGTTCGTTCGTCCTTGAGCGCAGGGATGAAACCGCCCGAGTAGCAGGACGAGATGACAATGATCTTGTCGCGGTTTTTCAGGGGGGCCAAGGCGATGGCCAGTTCATCGGCTGGTAGGTCGGTCAACTCCATGCGCGGCTGATCCAGCACCAGTTCGTGCTCGCTGGTGCCATGGCTGGTGAGGTAGATGAACACCAGGTCTTCGGGGCCGCTGCGTTCGGCCAGGGTCTGTGCGGCGCGGCGCAGGTTCTCCCGGGTGGCCATGGGCCGGTTCATCAGGTGGTCCCGGTGGTTGACCAGGCGGATCTGACCGTAGGCGCCGAAGCGGCTCGCGAGCATGTTGCTGACGTAGTCGGCTTCGCGCAGGAAGACGCTCTGCTTGCCGTCGCCGGCCAGGGTCAGGCTATAGAGTTCGATGGTTGGGCTTGAGGCAGGTACCGCATCGAGGGCCTCCTTGAGCAGGCGACCCTGGACCAGCAGAGCAGTTTCCAATGGGTCCGGCAGTAGTTTGCCGTCGGCGTCGCGAACCCGCATGCCATTGCTCCAGACACCGCTTTGCACGCTGCCATCGCGCAGCACCAGCACACCGTGGCCCTGGTAGTTGTCGCTGTCGAAGCCGCCGATGTAGAAGCTGCCGTCACTGAGGTTCAGTCGTCCTTCGCCGCTGAAGCGCCAGTCGCTGAAGGTGCCGACATAATGGCTGCCATCGGCGCCGATCAGCTCGCCCTTGCCACCCAGGGCACCTTCCTTGAACTGGCCGATCCAGACGTCGCCGTCGGAGTTTTCGTAGCGGCCCTTGCCATTGAGCTGGTTGTGTTTGAAACCACCGACATAAATGTCACCTTCGGCGCTGTTGAAGGTGCCGTTGCCTTCCAGTTGGCCGTTGACGAAGTTGCCGCTGAACTGGTTGCCGCTGGCATCGCTGCGCTGGCCTTCGCCATTGGGCTTGCCCTTGGCGAATTGCCCCTGGTACTGGCTGCCGTCCTCCAGTTCCAGGCGGCCCAGGCCCGAGTACAGGTCGGCCTTGAACTCGCCGCGATAGGTCATGCCGTCTTCTTTGAGGGTGCCTTCGCCGTCCCGGCGGCCTAGTTTGAAGCCGCCGCTGTAGCTGCTGTCCTTGGTGGTCAGGGTGCCTTGTCCGTGGAACAGCCCTTGCTGGAACTGGCCGCGATAGACCTCGCCATTGCTGCCATGCCATTCGCCCTGGCCATGCCATTGGCCCTTGTCGAACTGGCCGGCGTACCAGCTGCCGTTGGGGTAGTCGATGCGTCCCTGTCCCTGGAGCAGGCCATTGACCAGGTCGCCGCGATAGCGCCCGCCGTCGGGCAGTCGGGCATCGGGCGGCAACAGCGATTCGCCGTCTCCGCAAGCGCTGAGCAAGAGAGTCAAGACCAGGGGTACAAGTGGGCGCATAACGGGTTCCGGATAATTAGGGGACCGAGTATGCCGCAGCGGTGTGACTTATATATAGAGAGGTTGAGCGAAACAGCATGAGCTGTTTCGCATCAGGGACATTTCAGACGAAGCAGAGCGAAAGAGGCTCAGCGATATAGGCAGGTTTTTCCTCGCCGTCGATTTCCAGGGTGGCCGTGGCCTTGAGCAGCCATTGGCCGGGCTTCTTCTCGGTGACGTCGGTCAGTTCGACCTTGAGACGCACCTTGGAGTCGACTTTCACCGGCTGGATGAAGCGCACGCTGTCCAGGCCATAGTTGACCACCATCTTCAGGCCCTCGGGCAGCACGAGGATGTCTTCCATCAGTTTGGGGATCAGCGACAGGGTCAGGAACCCATGGGCGATGGTGGTGCCGAACGGCGTTTTCGCTGCCTTGACCGGGTCCACGTGAATGAACTGGAAGTCGCCAGTGGCTTCGGCGAACAGGTTGATACGCTCCTGGTCAATGGTGAGCCACGCGGAACGTCCGAGTTCCTTCCCGACATAATCTTTGAGCTCTGCAACAGGAACATAGGGCATTGAGACTCTCCTTGGTTCAACGATTTTTTAGTATTCGACCCAGTGCTTTGTGGTCTGAAGTATCCACTTTAGATCATCATGGCGATCCTTCCCGGTAAACATCCATGCTTTTGGCGAATGCCGGTTCATAGCGCCTGCGTGCTTATAATGCGCCACGGGATCTGGCTGGAGAGGCGGTATGTTGTTACGCGGTTTGACATGGCTGGTGCTGTTCCAATTGCTCGGCACGGCGCTCAATCATCTGCTGTTGCCCGTACTTCCCGGGCCGATCATCGGCCTGTTGTTGCTGCTGGTTTTTCTGGTGGTGCGCGGCGAAGTGGGCGAGCCGTTGAACCTGGCAGCCAGCAGTTTGCTGCGATACCTGCCGCTGTTACTGGTGCCGCCTGCGGTCGGAGTGATGGTCTATGCCCGTGATATTGCCGCGGACTTCTGGGCGATCAGTGGCGCGCTGGTGCTGTCTCTGGTGATCTCCATGGCCTTTGTCGGTGTGCTGATGCAGCGCCTGGTCAAGCGCCAGTCCCGCCGGGAGGACAGTCAATGAGTGTTGATTGGCAAGGCGCCTGGGCGGCGGTGATTCACCATCCGCTGTTCGGCATCGGCATCACCCTGGGCGCCTACCAGTTGGTGCTGGCGGCCTTTGAGAAAACTCGCTGGATGTTCCTGCAGCCGGTACTGGTGTCCATGCTGCTGGTGATCGGTGTGCTGCTCGGCTGTGGTTTGAGTTATGCGGAGTACCGCAAGAGCACCGAGATTCTGAGCATTCTGCTGGGCCCTGCCACGGTGGCCCTGGCGGTGCCCCTGTACCTCAACTTGCGGCGCATCCGCCAATTGTTCTGGCCGATATTGACTACGCTGGTGGTGGGCGGGGTGCTGGCCACCAGCCTGGGGGTACTGCTGGGGTGGTGGTTCGGTGCTGAGCACATGATCCTCATGACCATGGCACCCAAGTCGGTGACTTCGCCGATCGCTATGCTGGTGGCCGAGCAGATTGGTGGCGTCGCGGCTCTGGCGGCGGTGTTCGTGCTGATTACCGGGGTGATCGGGGCGATCTTCGGCCCGAGTATCCTCGACCGCCTGGGCGTTCATGGGCCTGAGGCGCGAGGCATGGCCCTGGGCATGACCGCCCATGCGGTGGGCACTTCGGTGGCCTTGCAGGAGAGTGAGGAGTGCGGCGCCTTTGCCGCGCTGGCCATGAGTCTGATGGGCGTGGCCACGGCGGTACTGCTGCCGTTGGCGGTGTCTTTGCTGGTTTAAGGATGGGTGTATGAGCCTGGCGCTGTTTCCTTTGAATACCGTGCTGTTCCCTGACTGCATCCTCGATCTGCAGATTTTCGAGGCGCGCTACCTGGACATGATCGGCCGCTGCATGAAGCAGGGTTGCGGCTTCGGAGTGGTGTGCATCCTGGAGGGCGAGGAGGTCGGTACGGCCGCGCCAGGCTATGCCCTGGTGGGTTGCGAAGCACTGATTACCGACTTTCACCAGCAGGACAATGGACTGCTGGGAATCAGGGTCAAGGGTGGTCGACGCTTCCGCGTGCTGGAGAGCGAAGTGCAGAAAGACCAACTGACGGTGGCCCAGGTCCAGTGGCTGGCGGAGGCTGCGGAGCAACCATTGCAGGATGAGGACGCAGACCTGATCGCGCTGCTCAAGGCTCTGGCCGAGCATCCGATGGTGGAGGCCCTGGACATGGGCAGCGAGGCCCAGGGGCAATTGTCCCTGGCCAATCAGCTGGCCTACCTGTTGCCCTTTTCCGAGCAGGACAAGATCGACCTGCTGCAACTGGATGATCCGCAGCAGCGTCTCGATGCCATCCAGCAACTGCTGGATGAACTGCAGGGCGAGCTCTTCGCCTGAGTCCTGAACCTCTAGCGGCAGCTACGGGTTGCCGCTTGCACGCTTAATAGGCGTATCGCAGCAGGGCGTGAGGCAGATGCCGTGTCGCCATGAACCCGCACATCAACAGCATGACTGGCAGTAGCAGCCACCAGACCTTGGCCGACATCGGCTTGAGCGATTCTTGCCATTGAATCAGGGTCAGGCTGGCGGCGCAGACACAGGTCGCGAGCATGGCGCCGGCGAGAATGTCGGTTGGCCAATGGGCCCCCAAGTAGACCCGGGACAAGGCAATGGATGCCGCCGGCAGGCAGCCCAGCAGCAGCCAGGTCAGGCGCATTCGTGGTGGTTGGCCACGGCCTGCCAATACCGCCAGGGTCAGGAACAGGGCGAAGGAGCCAGAAGAGTGCCCGCTGGGCATGCTGAAACTGGTGAGGGGCTCGGTCAGGACCTCGGGACGTACCCGCGCAAAGAACCATTTGCTGCCAGTGTTGGCCAGTGCAGTGCACATCAGGGTGGCACCGGCGAACACGGCGTGACGCCATTGGCGCAGGGCCAGAAGCAGCAGGGTCAGTACCGCGCTGATGATGAACATGGCGCGAAACTCGCCGATCTGGGTGACCATCACCATGATCTTGTCCAGGGTCGGGTTCCGGTGTTCCTGCACCAGGGCGATCAGCCCCTGGTCGAACTGCGTGAGATAGGGGTAACCGATGAACAGCCCTGCCAGGATCAACAGGCTCAGGCCGGACATCAGCAGGGTAGCCCGACGATGGCGACGCAGGCTGCTGGCAACGCTCAAGCCGATCAGTATTGCGAGGCTGCCGGCCACGACACCGGCTTGTGGCCAGAAGCCTTCGGGCAGCGGCAGGCGAATCGCCGCACCCGTGGCCCAGCCTGGCAGCAGGTAAGCCACCGACCAGCCCGCGGCAGCCAGCAGGCTGACGGCGAAAAATCGTACAAATGGCATGTCGAACATGCCGGCAACCATTGGCAACATTGGCCGCAGCGGGCCGATGAAGCGTCCTACCAGCAGACTGGCGATGCCGTAACGCTGAAAATAGGCTTCGGCGCCGTTGATCCATTCCGGATGATGGCGCAGTCCTGGCAGGCGCCGGATGCTCTGGTGAAAGTGACGCCCCAGCAGGTAGGACACCAGATCCCCGAGCAAACCGCCGAACAACCCCAGAAGCAGGGTTTCTCCCAGTGACAACGCGCCGTTGCCCGCCAGCACGGCAATCGCGAACAGCAGCACCGTTCCCGGAACAATCAGGCCGGCAATGGCCAGGCACTCCACGCAGGCCACAATAAATACAGCGGCGGCCAGCCACTGCGGGTTGGTGGTCAGCCAGGCGGTCACGCTGTCGAGCCATGGGCCCATAATTTCAACTCCATTGTCAGTGTCTGGCGGGTACGGGGTTGCGCTAATCAGTCGAGGATCAGGTAGTCGCGACCTTCGACTTGGCCACGGCGCAGCGGGTTCCGTGTGCAGTAGGGCGCATAGGCGGCATCGACGAAGCGGTACATCAGGTGTTCGTCACGACCGCGGGGGATACCCAGGCGGGTGGTCTGGATGATGTGCGGCACTGCGCTGCCGACGTCCTCGACGAAAAGGGTTTCGTGATCGAAGCGCTTTGCATCCCAGACTGGGACTTTCAAGCCCATGGCCTTGCATAGCAGGGTCTGGCCGGCGCAGAGCTTTTGCGAGGGGCGCGGCCGGCCGCTGGCGTCCGGGTTGTTCAGCAGCATCTGCGCCAGGCTGGCCGGGCCGGAGACGGCGTCGACCCAGGGATAGGCGGACTTGATCAGTACCGCATTGCCGGGGCCCTGGGCG
This sequence comes from Pseudomonas sp. BLCC-B112, assembly GCF_028550695.1. Lineage (NCBI taxonomy): Bacteria > Pseudomonadati > Pseudomonadota > Gammaproteobacteria > Pseudomonadales > Pseudomonadaceae > Pseudomonas > Pseudomonas sp. BLCC-B112. Next base: position 219,583 of record NZ_JAQQGK010000007.1, on the reverse strand, counting down.
CTGAAGTTCAGCGAGTCGCCACCGCGTGCGTAATACATATAGATGTGGCCGCCATCGAGAAACAAAGCCTTACGTTTTTCTGTGTAGCCGAGGGAGGCGTGGCTGCCTTTTTCCTCGCAGTAATAGGCTTCGGTTTCGATAATGCGCGCGGATAACCACAGCTCGCCGACTTTATGGCGAATGACTTTGCCCAGCAGTTCACGGGCCAAAAGCTCGGCGTCACGGTCGAAAAAGCCGTCAGGCAAGGCTTTGGGCGGGTTCGCAGAGGTCAGGATGGACATGGTGACGAGGGTTATGGCGGAAAAAGTGACGTAATGGTAACAACTCCAGGCTTAATTCAGGCTGAACTGCGGGTATTTACACTCCATTTCGACCATCCGCCCGTGACCGCTGTCCGTGAACGGGCGCGACAGCTATAATCAGCCGCTTTCCTCTTTGCCAAGACCACACCAGACCATGACTGAGTCCGTTCTTGACTACATGACCCGTTTGGGTCGCGCTGCCCGCCAAGCTTCCCGGGTGATCGCCCGTGCCACCACTGCGCAGAAGAACCGTGCGCTGTTGGCGGCTGCCGATGCCTTGGACGCTGCGCGACCGGAGCTGACCGCAGCCAACGAGCAGGACCTGGCCAACGGCCGGGCCAATGGTCTGGAACCGGCTCTGCTGGATCGTCTGGCGCTGACTCCAGCGCGTATCGATGAAATGATCGAAGGCCTGCGTCAGGTGGCCAAGCTGCCTGACCCCATCGGTGAAATCCGCGACATGCGCTACCTGCCTTCGGGCATCCAGGTGGGCAAGATGCGTGTGCCCCTGGGCGTGATCGGCATCATCTACGAGTCCCGTCCGAACGTGACCATCGATGCTGCCAGCCTGTGTCTGAAGTCTGGCAACGCCACCATCCTGCGGGGTGGTTCCGAGGCCATTCATTCCAACCGTGCCATTGCCACCTGCATTCAGCAGGGATTGGCGGCTGCCGATTTGCCGCCTCACGTGGTGCAAGTGGTGGAAACCACTGATCGCGCCGCGGTGGGCGCGCTGATCACCATGCCCGAGTTTGTCGACGTAATTGTGCCTCGTGGCGGCAAGAGCCTGATCGAGCGGGTCAGCCGCGATGCCAAAGTGCCGGTGATCAAGCACCTGGATGGCGTCTGCCACGTGTATATCGATGTGGCGGCGGACCTGGACAAGGCGATTCGTATTGCCGATAACGCCAAGACCCAGCGCTACGCGCCGTGCAACACCATGGAAACCTTGCTGGTTCACGCCGCCATTGCCGAGCGCGTATTGCCGCCATTGGCTGCGATCTATCGCGACAAGGGCGTCGAGTTGCGTGGCTGCGAGCAAACCCGAGGAATTCTTGGCGCCGATGTGCTGCAAGCGACCGAAGAAGACTGGCGTACCGAGTACACCGCGCCGATCCTCTCGATCCGGGTGCTGGACAACCTGGAACAGGCCATCGAGCACATCAACACCTACGGCTCGCACCATACTGACTCCATCGTCACCGAGAACTTCAGTGACGCTCGGCGCTTCCTCAATGAAGTGGATTCCAGTTCGGTCATGGTCAATGCCTCTACGCGCTTTGCCGACGGTTTCGAATATGGCCTGGGCGCTGAGATCGGCATTTCTACCGACAAGCTGCACGCCCGTGGCCCGGTGGGCCTGGAAGGCTTGACCAGCGAGAAGTATGTGGTTTTCGGCGACGGTCACGTGCGCACTTGATGGGCAAACGTATCGGTCTGCTGGGCGGCACCTTCGATCCAGTGCATATCGGCCACTTGCGTGGTGCGCTGGAGGTGGCTGAATCCATGCAACTCGATGAGCTGCGCCTGACACCCAGTGCCAGGCCGCCGCATCGGGATACACCGCAGGTGTCGGCGCTCGATCGTCTGGCGATGGTCGAATATGCGGTGGCGGGCGTTTCACCCCTGGTGGTGGACGACCGTGAGCTGAAACGGGACAAGCCGTCCTACACCATCGACACCCTGGAGCAGATGCGGGCCGAGTTGGCCGCGGATGACCAGTTGTTTCTGTTACTGGGCTGGGACGCGTTTTGCGGCCTGCCCACCTGGCATCGTTGGGAAGAATTACTCCAGCATTGCCACATCCTGGTGCTGCAACGCCCGGATGCCGACAGCGAGCCACCGGATGCCTTGCGCAACCTGTTGGCGGCGCGCTCGGTGAGCGACCCACTGGCCCTGCAAGGGCCGGGGGGACACATTGCATTCGTCTGGCAGACGCCGCTTGCGGTGTCCGCCACCCAGATCCGTCAACTGCTGGCCAGCGGTAAGTCGGTACGTTTCCTGGTGCCTGACGCGGTCCTGGCCTATATCGATGCTCACGGACTTTACCGTGCGCCGAACTGAGGGAACGCTGCCGGCCTGTGCTGAGCGGCGCTCCAAACATACGAGCTGAACGAGTTTTATATGACTAACCAAGTAATGAAAGGCGAAGAGCTGGTCAAGGTGGCTGTTGCCGCGCTGGAAGACGTCAAGGCCCAGGATGTCCTGGTGATCGATGTTCGCGACAAGCAAAGCATCACTGACTACATGATCATCGCCACCGGTACCTCCAATCGCCAGATCGGCGCGATGCTGGAAAAGGTCCGCGAAATGGTCAAGGCCCAGGGCGTGCGTCCGCTGGGTGAAGAAGGCAAGGGCGACAGCGACTGGGTGCTGCTGGACCTGGACGATGTGATCGTGCACATGATGACTGCCTCGGCTCGTCAGTTCTATGACCTGGAGCGTCTGTGGCAGGGCGCCGAGCAGAGCCGCGCGGCCGATGGCAAGCACCACAGCCCAGAGCATGGCCACGAGCACTTCACCAAGCTCAACAAAGACCAGCAATAAGGGACCGCTGTGCGCCTGCGTCTGATCGCTGTTGGTTCACGCATGCCCAAGTGGGTGGAAGAGGGTTGGCACGAGTATGCCAAGCGTCTGCCCTCCGAGCTGGCGCTGGAACTGGTGGAAATTCCGCTCAATACCCGGGGCAAGAACGCCGACGTGGCTCGCTTTATCCGTCAGGAAGGCGAAGCCATGCTGGCCAAGGTCGGGCATAACGAGCGCATCGTCACCCTCGAGGTGCACGGCAAACCCTGGAGCACCGAGCAGTTGGCGGTGGAACTGGATCGTTGGCGTCTCGATTCGCGCACCGTGAATTTCATGGTCGGCGGCCCGGAAGGGCTGGCGCCGGAAGTCTGTGCGCGAGCGGATCAGCGCTGGTCGCTGTCGCCGCTGACCTTGCCGCACCCGCTGGTGCGGATTCTCATCGGTGAACAGCTGTATCGCGCCTGGACCGTGTTGTCCGGGCACCCTTACCACAAGTAGCCCGCGCCCCTAATGTCCCAGCCGATCCGCATCAAGGACCACGAAAAAGACGCCCGTCTGGTGCGTAGCCGGGTCGTGTTCGGCGCCATTATGGTGGTCTGCCTGATTGGCGTGCTGATTGCCCGGCTGTATTACCTGCAGGTGATTCAGTACGACTATCACTCCACGCTGTCGGAGAACAATCGGGTGCATGTGCAGCCGATTCCTCCGACTCGCGGACTGATTTTTGACCGCAATGGCGTGGTAGTTGCTGATAACCGGCCCAGTTTCAGCCTGAGCATGACCCGCGAACGTTCCGGCAACTGGCAGCAGGTCCTCGATGTGATTGTCGAGGTGCTGGAACTGACCCCGGAAGACCGGGTGCTGTTCGAAAAGCGCATGAAACAGGGGCGGCGCCCTTTCGAACCGGTGCCGATCCTGTTCGAGTTGACGGAAGAGCAGATAGCCCGCATTGCGGTGAACCAGTTCCGTCTGCCCGGGGTGGAAGTGGTTGCGCAACTGGTCCGGCACTACCCGCAGGGCGCGCACTTTGCGCACTCCGTGGGCTATATGGGACGGATCAACGAGAAAGAGCTGAAGTCCCTGGACCCGGTGAACTACAGCGGCACCCACCATATCGGCAAGACTGGCATCGAACGTTTCTACGAGCCGGAATTGCATGGCCAGGTGGGTTACGAGGAAGTTGAAACCAACGCCCGTGGCCGAGTGCTGCGGGTGCTCAAGCGCACCGATCCGATTCCCGGCAAGGACATTGTCCTGAGCCTGGATATCAAGTTGCAGGAGGCCGCGGAGCTGGCTCTGGGCGGCCGCCGCGGTGCGGTGGTGGCGCTGGACCCGAGCACCGGTGAAGTTCTGGCGATGGTCAGCCAGCCAAGTTTCGATCCGAACCTGTTCGTCACCGGTATCAGCTTCAAGGCTTATGCCGAATTGCGTGATTCCATTGATCGGCCGCTGTTCAACCGGGTGCTGCGCGGTCTGTATCCACCGGGTTCGACCATCAAGCCGGCGGTGGCGATTGCCGGGCTGGATGCCGGGGTGGTGACGGCCTCGTCCCGCGTCTACGACCCGGGCTACTACCAACTGCCCAACTACGATCACAAGTACCGCAACTGGAACCGAAGCGGTGACGGTTATGTCGACCTGGACACCGCGATCATGCGGTCCAACGACACCTATTTCTATGACCTGGCCCACAAGCTGGGGATCGATCGGCTCTCGGCCTACATGACCAAGTTCGGCATCGGCCAGAAGGTCTCCCTGGACATGTTCGAGGAATCCCCCGGGCTGATGCCGACCCGCGAGTGGAAGCGCGCCACCCGGCGTCAGGCCTGGTTCCCGGGAGAAACCCTGATTCTCGGGATCGGCCAGGGCTACATGCAGTCGACGCCGTTGCAACTGGCCCAGGCGACCGCTCTGGTTGCCAGCAAGGGCAAGTGGAACCGACCGCACCTGGCCAAGAGCATCGAAGGCGAGAAGCCGGTGGATCACAACCCGATGCCGGACATCGTCCTGCGCGACCCGTCGGACTGGATGAGGGTCAATCACGGCATGCAGCAGGTGATGCACGGCGCCCGCGGCACTGCGCGCAAGGCTGCGGTTGGTTCGCAGTACCGGATTGCCGGCAAGAGTGGTACCGCCCAGGTGGTGGCGATCAAGCAGGGCGAGAAATACGACCGCTCCAAGGTTCAGGAGCGCCATCGCGACCACGCCCTGTTTGTCGGCTTCGCCCCGGCGGAAAACCCCAAGATCGTGGTTTCGGTCATGGTCGAGAACGGCGAGTCGGGCTCCGGCGTCGCGGCTCCCGTGGTGCGCCAGGTGATGGATGCCTGGCTTCTCGGCCAGGACGGCCAGCTCAAGCCTGAGTTCGCCAGCCCTATCAGCGCGGAGGCTACGGCCCGTGAAGAGTAATTTTGACCGCATCCTCTCCAGTGAGGATGTGATGCGCCGTCGTGCGACGCTGTTGCAGCGCCTGCATATCGATGGTCCCTTGCTGGTGTTGCTGTTGACGCTGGCCGCCGGCAGCCTGTTCGTGCTGTATTCCGCCAGTGGCAAGAGTTGGGATCTGCTGGCCAAGCAGGCCACGTCCTTCGGCATCGGCTTGGTGTCGATGATTGTCATCGCCCAGTTCGAGCCACGTTTCATGGCGCGCTGGGTGCCTCTGGGCTATGTGTTCGGCGTGGTGTTGCTGGTGGTGGTGGACGTCATGGGCCACAACGCCATGGGCGCGACCCGCTGGATCAACATTCCCGGGGTGATCCGCTTCCAGCCGTCGGAGTTCATGAAGATCATCATGCCGGCGACCATCGCCTGGTACTTGTCCAAGCGCACCTTGCCGCCCCATCTCAAGCATGTGGGGATCAGCCTGATACTGATCGGCATTCCGTTCATCCTGATTGTGCGTCAGCCGGACCTGGGCACCGCCCTGCTGATCCTGGCCGGTGGCGCCTTCGTGCTGTTCATGGGTGGCCTGCGCTGGCGCTGGATTCTGAGTGTGCTGGCGGCCGCGGTGCCGGTGGCCATCGCCATGTGGTTCTTCATCATGCATGACTACCAGAAACAGCGAATCCTGACTTTTCTCGACCCCGAGAGCGACCCCCTGGGCACGGGCTGGAACATTATCCAGTCCAAGGCGGCCATCGGTTCCGGCGGGGTTTTCGGCAAGGGTTGGCTGCTGGGTACGCAGTCGCACCTGGACTTTTTGCCGGAGAGCCACACCGACTTCATTATTGCGGTCATGGGCGAGGAGTTCGGCCTGGTGGGCATTTGTGCGCTGCTGCTGATCTACCTGCTGTTGATCGGGCGCGGGTTGGTGATCACCGCCCAGGCGCAGACGCTGTTCGGCAAGTTGCTCGCAGGCAGCCTGACCATGACGTTTTTTGTTTACGTTTTCGTCAACATCGGTATGGTCAGTGGCTTGTTGCCGGTAGTGGGGGTTCCGTTGCCGTTCATTAGCTACGGAGGAACTTCGCTGGTGACGCTACTGTCAGCGTTTGGGGTTTTGATGTCGATCCATACCCATCGCAAGTGGATCGCGCAGGTTTGATTAAGGTGAAGAATTCAATGCAAGTAATGCGTGGCTGGGCTGCTCGGCATGCGCCGTGGGTCGGCCTGGTAAGCATCCTTGGTGCAGCGCAACCCGCGTTCGCCGGTGATTACGAAGGTTCGCCGCAAGTGGCCGAATTCGTTGGCGAAATGACCCGGGACTATGGTTTTGCCGGGGAACAGCTGATGGGGGTGTTCCGCGAGGCCGAGCGCAAGCAATCGATTCTTGACGCCATTTCCCGGCCGGCCGAGCGGGTCAAGCAGTGGAAAGAATACCGGCCGATGTTCATCACCGACGCGCGCATTGCCCGCGGTGTGGATTTCTGGCGTCAGCATGAGGCGGTTCTGGCTCGCGCCGAGCAGGAATATGGCGTACCGGCCCAGGTCATAGTGTCGATTATCGGTGTTGAGACCTTTTTTGGGCGTAATACCGGCAATTACCGGGTGATCGATGCGTTATCTACCCTGGGCTTCGATTATCCGCCCCGTGCCGAATTCTTCCGCAAGGAACTGCGCGAGTTCCTGCTGCTGGTCCGTGAAGAGCAACTTGATCCCTTGAGCCTCAAGGGCTCCTACGCGGGAGCCATGGGGCTGCCGCAGTTCATGCCGAGCAGTTTTCGCGCCTATGCGGTGGACTTCGACGGTGATGGCCACATCAATATCTGGACCAACCCGGACGATGCCATCGGCAGCGTTGCCAGCTACTTCAAGCGTCATGGCTGGGTGGCCGGCGAGCCGGTGGTGAGTCGCGCCGACGTGCGTGGCGATCGCGTGGACGAAGGCTTGACCACAGGGATAGAGCCGACCAAGACGGTCGGGGAGTTGCGGGCCCTGGGCTGGTCGAGTCATGATGCGCTGCGCGATGATCTGCCGGTCACCGCTTTCCGTCTGGAAGGTGACAGTGGCCCGGAATACTGGATGGGCCTGAAGAACTTTTACGCGATCACTCGCTATAACCGCAGCGTGATGTATGCCATGGCCGTACATCAGTTGTCTGAACAACTGGTCCAAGCACGGGGCGTCAAGTAATGCTGGCAATGCCAATCCGCAAACCCCTGAAGCTGGTGGCTTTTGCCGCGTTGTCCTTGTTGTTGGTCAGTTGCTCGACGAGCCGCTCGCCGCAGCAGAAGTCCACGAGTGGCGTGCGCGCCATGCCGGGCCTGGACGTCAACCGTGCGCACAAGGATGGCGCGCCCTGGTGGGACGTCGACGTCTCGCGCATTCCCGATGCGACCCCGACCCTGCACACCGGCCCGTACAAGGCCAACCCCTATACGGTACTGGGCAAAACCTATTTCCCCATCCAGGAGTCCAAGAACTACGTGGCCTCCGGTACGGCGTCCTGGTACGGCACCAAGTTCCATGGTCAAAACACCGCCAATGGCGAGGTCTATGACCTGTACGGTATGAGTGCCGCACACAAGACCCTGCCCTTGCCCAGTTACGTGAAGGTCACCAACCTGGACAACAATCGCAGCGTGATCCTGCGGGTCAACGATCGTGGTCCGTTCTACTCTGACCGCATCATCGACCTGTCCTACGCGGCTGCAAAGAAGCTCGGTTATGCCGAGACCGGCACCGCTCGGGTCAAGGTCGAAGGCATCGATCCGCAGCAGTGGTGGGCCCAGCGTGGCCGTCCGGCGCCGTTGATGCTCAATGAGCCGCAAGTGGCGCAAAATAGCGCGCCGGTGATCACGGCTTCGGCCGGTACTGTCGAGCAATGGACGCCGCCGCCCCAGCAACACGCTGCCGCAGTGGTTCCCGTACAAGTTAAAAACACTCCTGCAGCCGCCTCAGGCCAGTATCTGCAGGTGGGGGCCTTCGCCAACCCGGACGCTGCGGAGCTGTTGAGGTCTAAATTGAGCAGCATGGTGAGCGCCCCGGTGTTCATCAGCTCGATCGTACGTAATCAGCAGACGCTGCATCGGGTACGCCTGGGGCCATTCGGCACGCCGGGTGAGGCTCAGCAAGCGCAGAACAGTGTGCGCTTGGCTAACCTTGGCCAGCCCAGCGTGGTCACTGCCGAGTAAGAAGATTGAAGGTCCGCTTGCGGTATTGGGGGGTGGACCCTGGTTGTTGGCTCGTCGAACAACAAAAGCCCGGCAAGGGTCAGTGAGTGAACAACTGAACACGCGACAGCCCTTTAGAAGGCTGTCTGAAATAGTTTTGCCCTCGGGCAAGTTTCCATTAGCAACTTCGAGAGACGGATGAACATCACCACCTTTGCCAAACGCCTGTGCCTGCTTGTCCCGCTGATCATCACGCCCGCCGCCTGGGCGGTCGAAGCGATGCCGTCGCCACCGCAACTGGCCGCCAAATCCTATGTGCTCATGGACGCCAGCAGCGGTAACGTGCTGGTGGAGAACAATGGTGACCAGCGCCTGCCACCAGCCAGTCTGACCAAGCTGATGACCGCCTACATCGCGACCCTGGAAATCCGTCGCGGCCAGATCGGCGAGAACGATCCGGTAACCGTCAGCGAGAACGCCTGGCGTACCGGCGGGTCGCGGATGTTCATCAAGGTGGGTTCGCAAGTCTCCGTCAGCGACTTGCTGCACGGCATCATCATTCAGTCGGGCAACGACGCCAGCGTTGCGGTTTCCGAGCACATTGCCGGCAGCGAAGACGCTTTTGCCGACATGATGAACAAGACGGCTGCCGATCTGGGCATGAGCAACAGCCACTTCATGAACCCGACCGGCCTGCCGAACCCTGAGCACTACTCGTCGGCCCACGATATGGCGGTGCTGGCTCGCGCGATCATCCATGAAGATCCTGCCCACTATGCGATCTACTCGCAGAAGGAGTTCTTCTGGAACGGCATCAAGCAACCTAACCGTAACCTGCTGCTGTGGCGCGACAAGACCGTCGATGGTCTGAAAACCGGCCACACCGATGAAGCCGGCTACTGCATGGTGTCTTCGGCAGTACGTGATGGCATGCGTCTGATCGCCGTAGTGTTCGGCACCAACAGCGAGCAGGCCCGCGCCGCCGAAACCCAGAAGCTGCTGACCTACGGTTTCCGCTTCTTCGAAACCCAGACCTTCTACCAGAAAGGCACCGAGCTGGCTCAGGCGCCGGTGTGGAAGGGCACCACTCATCAGGTCAAGGCCGGTCTGGCTGAAGATCTGACCATGACCATGCCTAAAGGCCAGTTGAAAAAGCTCGCCGCCAGCATGACCATGAACCCGCAACTGGTTGCGCCGATCGCCAAGGGCGACGTGATTGGTAAAGTCGAAGTGAAACTGGACGACAAGGTGGTGCACAGCGCTGACCTGATCGCCCTGGAAGCGGTCGACGAAGGTGGTATCTTCCGCCGCATGTGGGATAGCATCCGTCTATTCTTCTACGGCTTGTTCAACTGATATTGTCGACCTGCATGGCCCTCGCTCCGAAGTGGAGCGGGGGCCATGTCCGTCGTCCGGCTTACGAGGCCGTTACTGCCATGACAGACACTGACGTTAAGTCGCACAAGATTGAATTCCCCGTCGATGACTACCCGATCAAGGTGATCGGTGACACGGTTGTCGGCTTCAAGGACACCGTGATCGAGATCCTCGCCAAGTACGCCAAGCTGGACATCAAGTCCCTGGCCGAGCGTCAGAGCAGCAACGGCAAGTACACCACGGTACAACTGCACATCACCGCCACCGGTGAAGACCAACTGCGTGATATCAATAGTGCCCTGCGTGCTACCGGTGTCGTCCACATGGTGCTGTGATGCCACAGACGCTGGGCTTTCGTGAGCTTGGCCTGATGGCTTACGAGCCGGTCTGGCAGGCCATGCAGCGCTTTACCAATGAACGTGGCACCAGCGCCCCAGACGAAATCTGGCTGGTGCAGCACCCGCCGGTGTTTACCCAGGGCCAGGCGGGCAAGGCCGAGCATCTGTTGCTGCCGGGAGATATACCGGTGGTGCAGGCCGATCGCGGCGGACAGGTGACTTATCACGGTCCCGGCCAGTTGGTGGCCTACTTGCTGCTGGATGTGCGCAGGCTGGGGTTCGGCGTGCGTGACCTGGTCAGTCGCATGGAGCAATGCCTGGTGGAGTTGTTGGCCAGCTACGGCGTGCCGGCGGCGGCCAAGCCCGATGCACCGGGTGTCTACGTCGAAGGGGCGAAAATCGCCTCCCTGGGCCTGCGTATCCGCCATGGATGTTCCTTTCATGGCCTGGCCTTGAACGTGGACATGGATTTGCAGCCGTTTCGACGGATTAACCCCTGTGGTTATGCCGGGTTGGCGATGACCCAACTGAGCGACCATGCAGGGCCGATTGAATTTGCCGAGGTAAGTGCCCGGCTGCGTGCGCAGCTCGTCAAACACCTCGACTATGCTGAGCAGACGACCCTAACGGGCGGAATCGACTGATATGACTACTGCGCAAGACGCTGTTCAAACCCTGATCCCGACGGTGGATGTCTCCGAGCGGGCGCCACGTCCGAAAGTTGAAGCCGGCGTCAAATTGCGCGGTGCGGAAAAGGTTGCGCGCATTCCGGTGAAGATCATTCCGACCACCGAGCTGCCGAAGAAACCGGACTGGATCCGGGTACGTATTCCGGTATCCCCGGAAGTCGACCGGATCAAGCAACTGCTGCGCAAGCACAAGTTGCACAGCGTCTGCGAAGAAGCATCCTGCCCGAACCTGGGCGAATGCTTCTCCGGCGGTACCGCAACCTTCATGATCATGGGCGACATCTGCACCCGTCGCTGCCCATTCTGTGACGTTGGCCACGGTCGTCCAAAACCTCTGGATGTCGACGAGCCGATGAACCTGGCAGTGGCCATCGCCGACCTGCGCCTGAAGTATGTGGTGATCACTTCGGTGGACCGCGACGACCTGCGTGACGGCGGTGCCCAGCACTTTGCCGATTGCATTCGCGAGATCCGCAAGCTGTCGCCGAACGTACAGTTGGAAACCCTGGTGCCCGACTACCGCGGTCGCATGGATGTAGCCCTGGAAATCACCGCTGCCACGCCACCGGATGTGTTCAACCACAACCTGGAAACCGTGCCGCGCCTGTACAAGGCTGCGCGTCCGGGCTCGGATTACCAGTGGTCGCTGACCTTGCTGCAGAAGTTCAAGCAACTGGTGCCCCATGTACCGACCAAGTCCGGCTTGATGCTGGGCCTGGGCGAAACCGACGACGAAGTCATCGAAGTCATGAAGCGCATGCGTGAGCACGACATCGATATGCTGACCCTTGGCCAGTACCTGCAGCCGTCCCGCAACCACTTGCCGGTTCAGCGTTTCGTGCATCCGGATACCTTCGCCTGGTTCGCCGAGGAAGGTTACAAGATGGGCTTCAAGAATGTCGCTTCGGGCCCGCTGGTACGTTCCTCGTATCACGCCGACGAACAAGCGAAACTGGCCAGAGAAGGCCTGGTTTCCTGATTTGCCTGCCCGCAAGGCTTGGGTCTTGCGGGCAGTTTCCCGGCTCTTTCGAGCACCTCTGCAGTCTCGGTTGTTTTTCGCCCCTCCGGTCGCGTCCTCCTCTTCTGTTTAACGAGATTCATGGCTACTGTGCTTGAGTGAATTCACACAGGGAGAATCTGCATGCCCATCCAACCGACTGCTGCCCTTCATGCTCACCTGCCGGTGCCGGCACTGGCTGCGGAAGGCGTCATCGGCCTTATTGCCCCCGCCGGTCCCGCAGTGCTGGATACCGAAAAAGCTTTTCAATGGATGCGTTCCCGTGGCTATACGCTGCGGATCTTTCCCGGCGTCGGGCAGCAGGAGGGATATCTGGCTGGCAGCGACGAGGTGCGCCTCGATGACTTGCACAGCGCCTTTGCCGATAGCCAAGTCGACGCCATTGTGTGCCTGCGCGGGGGCTATGGCAGCCCGCGTTTGCTGGACAAGATCGACTTTGAGTTGCTGCGGCGCAACCCCAAGCCCTTTGTCGGCTACAGCGATATCACCGCCCTGCACCTGGCGATCAACCGCTATGCCGGGTTTGTGAGTTTTCACGGACCCATGCTCAATGCCGACCTGCTGGGTGACAAGCAACCGCCAACCGAGGCGTCCTTTTTCAACCTGCTCCGGGGCCAGGTAAAGGCGGGTAGTCTGCTGTCTCATCCCGTGGCTTTCCCATTGACCACTGTGGAGCCGGGCATTGCGTTGGGTGCGCTGTTGGGGGGGAATCTGTCGATGATTGCCTGCACGCTGGGCACGCCTTACGAAATCAATACCGACGGCGTCATCCTGTTTATCGAGGACGTCAACGAGCCGTTGTACCGTATTGACCGCTTGCTCAATCACCTGCGGCTGGCCGGCAAACTGGACAACCTGCGGGGCGTCTTGGTGGGGGATGTGGCCGGTGTGGACTTCAGCGCATTGTGCCGCCTGCTCAAGCAGACCTTCGAGCCGCTGCGGATTCCAGTGCTGGCAGGATGGCGCAGTGGCCATTGTGACCCGAACCTGACTTTGCCCATGGGCGCTCTGGTCAGGCTGGACGCAGGGGCGAGGGAGTTGACCCTGGCACAGGACGTGGTGTTCAAGTAGGACTGGTCCTGGCGAAGGGGGAACCCTTCGCCAGCTCCGGGCTTAGCGGTTGCGCAGGCTGTCCAGCAACTTGTGAGTAGGGTAGCCGTCTGCGGGCCAACCCAATGCTTGCTGGGCGCTACGAATGGCTTTGCGGGTGTTGGCTCCGATGATGCCGTCGGGGTTGCCGGCGTCATACTGGTTGGCGTTGAGCAGGGTCTGCAATTCGATGCGCTCGGAGCGGCTCAGAGGCAGGTCGTCCTTGGGCCAGTCGCCACTGATCAGGCCGGCGCCGCCGAAGCGTTCGGACAGCAGGTTGACTGCCAGGGCGTAGGACGATGAGTTGTTGTACCTGAGCACCGCTCGGAAGTTATCCAGGATCAGGAACGCCGGCCCCCGATAACCCGCAGGCAGCAGCAAGGAGGCGGACAATTGCTCTGATCCGTAAGGCAGCGCCTTGCCATTGGCGGTTGTCATCCCCAGGCGCATCCACTCGGCCACGGTCTTGCGGGTGGAAGCATCGGCCAGGGCATAGTCGAAGCCGCTGTTGAGCTGGACTTCAACACCCCAGGGCTGGCCCTTTTGCCATCCTGAGCTTTGCAGATAGTGGGCGGTGGAGGCCAGGGCGTCGGCCGGGCTGTTCCAGATATCGCGACGACCATCGCCGTCGAAGTCCACAGCGTGGGTGTTGTAGGTGGTTGGAATGAATTGGGTCTGGCCCATGGCCCCGGCCCAGGAACCCAGCATCTTCTCTGGCTGGATATCGCCGTGTTGAATGATCTGCAAGGCGGCAATCAGCTGGCTGTTGGCAAAGGCCGGGCGCCGTCCTTCATATGCCAGGGTTGCCAGGGAGCGAATCACCGACTTGTTGCCCTGGAAGTCACCGAAATTGCTCTCCATGCCCCAAACGGCCACCAAGGTCTGGCGATCAACGCCATAGCGCTGTTCGATCCGTTGCAGGATGTCGCTGTACTGGACCAGCAGTGCCTTGCCCTTGCGTACCCGTACCGGGGACAGCGCGCCATCCAGGTATTCCCAGACGGGGCGGGTGAATTCCGGTTGGCTGCGATCGGCCTTGATCACGCTCATATCCGGGGTGACCCCGGCGAAGGCGCGGTCGAATACATCGGCGCGAATCCCGGCGCCCAAGGCTTCGGCGCGGAACGCGTTCATCCATTCATCGAAGGTCTGAGTGGGCTGGATGTCCAGATTGTCGACGGCCAGTGGTGCGACGGTGGCAGGTGCGGCAAGGGGGGCTGCCTGGAGGTTGGGTAGCGGCTGGGCGTCGGCGGCAGTGGGTTTCTCCGCGCAGGCGACGAGTAGAACAAGGCTGGAGGCAGCGATCAGTTGGCGCATGTGCCAACGACGAGAAAGACAAAAGGGCATGCACGGGTCCAGAGAGAATAACAATCAGGTGCAGACCTTATCATGCCAACGGGGTTCAGGGCTTTAGGCGGCCAGAAAGTAAGAAGCCTCCCAGCTTTTAGACTGGAAGGCTTCGCGGCGGTAGCTGCCTTTGCCCTTGGCCGGGCGTTCCTGACGGCTGCGGAACAGTGGCTGGGCGATGATGGATTTGGCCTTGTTGGGGCCATGCTTGGATGGCTTGCTCATGGTGAGTGCTCGCTGTTTCAGGATGAGAAGTGTTGCGGTGCGAATCATCGGCCAGAGTGGCGTTGCTGTCTAGGGTCTGTTCCCGTTTGGTGACGAGCCGCGTTGCTGGGCCAAACGAGAACAGACCCTAGTGCAAGCAAAAGATAAGTAGCGCGATTATTCGGCAGGCAGGGCCAGGCGTTGGCCGGCCATCAGCAGCGACAGGCGGCTCAGGCTGCTCCAGGGCGAACCACTGGCTTGGCCCTTGATCTGGGCATCGATGCGCTGGGCATCCAGTAGCAATTGACCCCAACGTTGCGCCGAATAGCGCTGCAAGGCTTTGCTCATCAGGGGTTTGCGCTTGTCCCAGACGGGAGGGCGAGCCTGACTGAACACCTTGTCCAGTGGCACGCCCTGGCTGAATTGCAGTGCCAGGTTGGCCAGCAGTCGCAGTTCCCGGGACAGGGCCCAGAGAATGACCGGCGGTTCGACGCCTTCGCCCCTCAGCCCTTCAAGCATGCGCAAGGCATGGGCGGCCTCGCCGTTGAGAATCGCATCCACCAGCCCAAACACGTCGAAGCGAGCACTATCGGCCACGGCGGCCTGTACCGTTTCGACGGTGATCTGCCCACCTTCGGCCATCAGCTTGAGCTTTTCGATTTCCTGTGCGGCCGCCAGCAGGTTGCCTTCTACCCGGGCGGCGATCAGCTCGACGGCGTCCTGGCTGGCGGACAGGCCGGCCTGTGACAGGCGCTGGCGAATCCACTGTGGAAGCTGGTTGGCGTCCACCGGCCAGATCTGCACGAACTGAGTCTGGGCACCTTCGACCAGGGCCTTGCCCCACTTGGTCTTCTGTGCGCTGCCGTCGAGCTTGGGCAGGCTGATCAACAGCACCGTGTCTTCGGCCGGACGCGAACAGTATTCGATCAGTGCTGCTGCACCCTTGTCCCCAGGCTTGCCCGAAGGCAGGCGCAACTCCAGCAGGCGCTTTTCTGCGAACAGCGACATGCTGGCCCCTGCTTGCAGCAGGGTGCCCCAGTCGAAGCTGGCATCGGCGCTGAAGACCTGGCGCTCGTCGAATCCCTGCTGGCGCACGGCAGAGCGAATGGCGTCGGCGGCTTCCTGGCACAGCAGGGGATCGTCGCCGCTGATCACGTAGACCGGCGCTAGTGTGCCTTGCAGGTGTTTGCCGAGTTGGGCGGGGGCGAGTTTCATAGGCGGGGGCCAGAGGGGCGCCTGAGCGCCCCGCAAGGCTTACTGGTTCGGCAGTTCCAAGGGAGACTGTTGCGGAGTTTCCGCCTCAGCCTTGCGTGCGGCTTCCAGGGCCTCGGCTTCTGCCTTGGCTTTGGCCTCGGCGGTCGCCTGCAACTGAGCAAGCTGTTCCGGGGTCAGCAGTTGCAGACGGATCAGCATGCGCTGGATCAGGTCGCGACGCATTTCCTTGCGGGTTTCCGACGATTCCTGATCCGAACCAGTGATGTTGTTGCCGTCGTGCAGGAAGACTTTCTGCACTTCCAGCTTGTCGTTGAGCAGGTGCAGGTTGTCGTGAGTCAGGATCTCGTACCTGAGGGTTGTGCTGATCTCGTATTCGGCCGAGCTGCCACCGCCGGTGTAGCTGAGCGTGCGCTGGGAGTTTTCCTCATTCAGCAGCACCAGCTTGTAGGGCGCGCCGGCATGGACCCGTACGCCACTGTTTTCCAGTTGCTGCTGGAGCATTTTCACGGTGGTGCCGTAGGCGTCCCGAGCACTCAGGTCGAGCTCCTTGATGGTCAGCTCCTGGGTTCCCGTGCCGCGCAACTGGAAGCCACAGGCGCTCAGCAGAACAGCCAGGCCCATCACCAGCAGGTTACGTTTGATCATGTATTGCTCCCCTTGAAACCATATGGGCCAACCTTGTGGCCCTGAAGGTTTTGTTCGGCACCCGGTACCGGACCGGGCGCCTGATCCAATTAGCTGGCGACGATGTTGACCAGTTTGCCAGGCACCACGATGACCTTGCGGATGGTCAGGCCTTCGGTGAAGCGCAGCACGTTCTCGTTGCTGCGCGCCGCGGCTTCGACTTCTTCACGGCTGGCGCTGGCCGGCATTTCGATCTGGCCGCGCAGCTTGCCGTTGACCTGGATGACCAGTTGCAGGTTGTCCTGAACCAGGGCGCTTTCGTCCAATACCGGCCAGCCTGCGTCGATCACCGGGTCGGCGTGACCCAGGCGATTCCACAGTTCGTGGCTGATGTGCGGGGTGATCGGCGCCAGCAGCAAGGTTACGGTTTCCAGACCTTCCTGAACCAGTGCGCGATCCTGCTCGGTACCTTGCGGGGCTTTTTCCAACACATTCATCAGCGTCATCACCTGGGCGATTGCGGTGTTGAACTTGTGGTTCTGGCCCACGTCGTGGCTGGCCTGCTTGATGGCTTGGTGGATCGAGCGGCGAATGGCTTTCTGCTCGTCGTTCAGGCTGGCGATGTCCAGTGTGCCCGGCAGGCCCTGGGTGACATGTGCTTGAGCCAGGCGCCAGACGCGCTTGAGGAAACGGTGCGAGCCTTCAACGCCGGAGTCCGACCATTCGGCACTCATGTCAGGTGGCGAGGCGAACATCATGAACAGGCGGCAGGTGTCTGCGCCGAACTGGTCAATCATCGACTGTGGGTCGACGCCGTTGTTCTTCGACTTGGCCATCTTCTCGGTGCCGCCGATTTCCACCGGCAGGCCGTCCGCGATCAGCTTGGCGCTGATGACCTTGGCCTTGCTGTCGCGTTCGAGTTCGACGTCCGCCGGGTTGAACCAGGTGTAGGCACCGTTGGCTTCACGACGGTAGTAGGTCTCGGCGATCACCATGCCTTGGGTCAGCAGGTTCTTGAATGGCTCGTTGGAGCTCACCAGGCCTTCGTCACGCATCAGCTTGTGGAAGAAGCGCGCGTAGAGCAGGTGCAGGATGGCGTGTTCGATACCGCCGATGTACTGGTCCACCGGCAGCCAATGGTCGGCTGCCGATTTTTCCACCAGGCCGCCTTCATAGTGCGGCGAGGCGTAGCGGGCGTAGTACCACGACGATTCGACGAAGGTGTCCATGGTGTCGGTTTCACGCTTGGCCGGTGCGCCGCATTTCGGGCAACTGCACTCGTAGAACTCAGGCATGCGTGCCAGGGGCGAACCGGCGCCGTCCGGCACCACATCTTCCGGCAACACGACCGGCAATTGGTCTTCCGGCACCGGCACATCGCCGCAGCTGTCGCAGTGGATGATCGGGATCGGGCAGCCCCAGTAACGCTGGCGGCTGATGCCCCAGTCCCGCAGGCGGAACTGGGTACGCGATTGGCCGAGGTTCTTCTTCAGCAGGGCCACTTCGATGGCATCGAACGCGCCGGGGAAGTCCAGGCCGTTGAATTCGCCGGAGTTGATCAGTTCGCCGTGCTCGCCGTAAGCGTCCTGCCAAGGGGCAGGCGTCTCATCGCCGGCGCTGGTGCGCACCACGGCCTTGATCGGCAGGCCGTACTTGCTGGCGAATTCGAAGTCGCGCTCATCGTGGGCCGGCACTGCCATTACTGCGCCATCGCCATAGTGCATCAGCACGTAGTTGGCGACCCAGACCGGAAGCTTCTCGCCAGTCAGTGGGTGCTCGACGAACAGCGAGGTCGGCAGGCCTTTTTTCTCCTGGGTCGCCATGTCGGCTTCGGCAACGCTGCCGCCTTTGCATTCGGCAATGAACGCCTGCAGCTCGGGGTTGTTCTGTGCGGCCAGGGTGGCCAGCGGGTGTTCGGCCGCGACGGCGACGTAAGTCGCGCCCATCAGGGTGTCGGGACGGGTGGTAAAGACTTTCAGGGTGCCGGTTTCGCCGATCGATGCCTGGTCATAGGGGAACTGCACTTCCATGCCACGGGACTTGCCGATCCAGTTGCGTTGCATGGTCTTGACCTGCTCGGGCCAGCCCGGCAGCTCGTCGAGACTCTCCAGAAGCTCATCCGCGTAGGCGGTGATCTTGAAGTAGTACATCGGGATTTCGCGCTTCTCGATCAGCGCGCCGGAGCGCCAGCCGCGGCCATCGATCACCTGTTCGTTGGCCAGGACGGTCTGGTCGACCGGGTCCCAGTTCACGGTGCCATTCTTACGGTAGATCACGCCTTTTTCGAACAGGCGGGTGAACAGCCACTGTTCCCAGCGGTAGTAGTCCGGCTTGCAGGTGGTGACCTCACGAGACCAGTCCACCGCCAGGCCCAGGCTGCGCAGTTGGGTCTTCATGTAGGCGATGTTTTCGTAGGTCCACTTGGCCGGTGCGACGTTATTCTTCATCGCAGCGTTTTCCGCCGGCATGCCGAAGGCGTCCCAACCCATGGGTTGCAGGACGTTCTTGCCTTGCATGCGCTGGTAGCGGGAAATCACGTCGCCGATGGTGTAGTTGCGCACGTGCCCCATGTGTAGCTTGCCGCTGGGGTAAGGGAACATCGATAGGCAGTAGTAAGTTTCCTTGCCTGGCTGTTCTCTGACTTCAAAGGACTTTTGCTCATCCCAGAACGACTGGGCGGCGGCTTCGATTTCACGGGGCTGATAGTGTTCGTGCATGGCTACTTTTGTACTGAATAGGGGTGGCCTAATCCTCTTCAACGCAACCTCGGGTAGTGATGGCGCCAAATACGGCGTTTTTCAGGGCCCGGTGGAGCTGGAAGTGGAGTTACAGGAAGCGCCGTAGCATACATGACCGCACTCTGCCGAGGGAAACCCTGATTGCTCGCGCGGGCCGTTGGTCGCGGCGGCGCGTCGCTTCCAGCTGTCCGACTAAGCTCAAAAAGGGGAGTGATTCTTATCTTCGATGAGGTGAACGGATGCTTGAGTCGCAGCGAAAAGTAACAGAACCGGAGGTGTATGAAAGGCTGCTGAATCGACTGGCTCTGGCCCTGGATGCGGCAAGAACTGCGGATCGACTGCGCAATGAACGGCCGGTCGAGTTGGAGCTGCGGGGGTTGAGCCCTGCTGAGTTCGAGTTGATCAGGGCCTACCTGGCCCGCAGTCAGCATGAAATGCAGGTCAATGTATCGGGCTGTCCGCAACACCAGGAAAGGCCCCGTTCGGCCAAGGTCATTTGGTTGAAGGATCAGGCGCCCCTCAGGGATTCGGTAAGCGTCCGGTCCCAGCAGTTCAAGTAGGTCCCGAGCCCTTCATTGGGTTGAGAGGTCGTTGCCGAGGACCTCGAAAGCGAAAGTGCCTGGCAGCGGTTGTTGCCGCATGGGTATCCCCTTTAGGCTTCGAGCATCTTTTGGAGATGCTCGATGCCTTTTCGTTATTTCATCAAACAGTTACTGCTGCCGCCCGGCATTCTCTTGCTGTTGCTTCTACTGGCCTGGAGTCTGCGTCGGTCCAGGCCTCGGCTGGCGCGATGGTGCTTTGTCCTGGGGTTGGGCGGCTTCTGGTTGATGAGTCTGCCGGTAATGGTGGAGTGGGGTGCCCGTGGGCTTGAACGGGTGCCGCCCTTGCCACAGAGCCAATGGGCCAGCCTGGCAGAGCAGGCGGACGCGATCGTGGTCCTGGGTTCCGGCCGTGAGCGGGGTGATCCGGCTTGGGGTTCTGATCAGCCCACGGGCGTGGGGTTGGAGCGCGAGCGTTATGCCGCGCGGCTGGCCAAGGCTTCCGGGCTACCCCTATTGACCAGCGGCGGCCTGCATTACGGTACGCCGCCCACCGAAGCTGCGCTGATGGCCGAATCGCTGCTCAATGACTTTGGCGTGAGCGTGCGCTGGCAGGAAGGTCGTAGCCGCACCACCTGGGAAAACGCCCAGTTCAGCGCCGAAGTCTTGCAGCCACTGGGTATCAAGCGCGTGGTGGTCGTGACCCAGGCCTGGCACATGCCACGTTCGGTCTGGAGTTTTGAGCGCGCAGGGTTTGTTGTGGTGCCAGCACCGGTAGGTTTTCTGGGCGTGGACAACGCCCGGCCGTTGGGAGGCTGGATGCCGGAGTTCAAGTCGATCTGGCAGAGCGGCCAGTTGCTGAACGAGGCGGTGGGCCAGTTAGGTTATCGCCTCTTTTATCGCTGATCACAGGGCCGACTCCAGTCGGAGCCGGCTTGCGGGCGAAGGCTTCTAAACGGTTTTGGCGATGCGGCTGGCCAACAAGGCCCAGCCAAACAGCAGGGCGCAGAGCACTGCCAGTGGCCATGAGCGCCACTGCAAGTACGGTGTCAGGTTATGCATGGGCACCACTTCGCCATAGAGAATGCCCCGTTCGAACTGTGGAATCTGCACGGTGATCTTGCCGAATGGATCAATCAGCCCGGTGACCCCGTTGTTGGTGGCGCGGATCATCCAGCGTCCGGCTTCCAGGGCGCGCATCTGCGCCATCTGCAAATGCTGAAGAGGGCCGATGGAGGTGCCGAACCAAGTGTCGTTGCTGATGGTCAGCAGCAGGTCGCTGCGGGCCGAAAGACCGGCGGCGAACTCAGGGTAGACCACTTCGTAACAGATGAACGGCGCAATCTGATACCCCTTGGCTTGCAGTAACGGCTGGTCGGCCGGGCCGCGGGCAAAATCCGACATTGGCAGGTTGAAGAAGTCGATCAGGCCACGCAGCAGCTCCTGTAGGGGCACATACTCGCCAAAGGGCACCAGTTTTTGTTTCAGGTAGGTGCCATCGCCTTCGCCGGTCACGGTGATGCCGTTGAAGTAGCGTTTTTCATGGTGCACCAGCTGGCGCACCGGAACGCCGGTAATCAGTGCGGAATGACGGTCGGCGGCAAAGTTGCCCATCATCGTCAGGTAGCCCTCGGCGGACTCCTTGAGCACCGGAACCGCGGTTTCCGGCCAGACCAGCAGGTCTACCCGCTTGCTGCTGAAACTCATGTCGCGGTACAGAGTCAGTTGGGCATTGAGCTCGGCCGGGTCCCATTTCATGCTTTGTTCGATATTGCCCTGAATGGCGGCGACCGAAAGCGGATCACCCGAAGGGCTGGTCCAGGCGTGACCTCTGAGTGCCAGGCCAACTGCCCAGGGCGCAGCCAGCAGCAACAGGCCGGCGGCGATAAACCCCTTGCGTCCGGCCTTGATCAGGCGCGGCAGGTTGTAGAGCAATGCAGCTGTCAACGCCAGGGAGAAGGAAATCAGCCAGATGCCGCCCACAGGCGCGAGTCCGGCCAGGGGGCCGTCGAGCTGGCTGTAGCCGGAGTAGAGCCAGGGGAAGCCGGTAAGGAACCAGCCGCGAAACGCTTCCTGCCCCAGCCACAGGGCAGCGAAAGCCAGAGCATCCGCCAGCGGTGCTTCGTTGCGCCGCAGCCAGCGGGCCCAGAGCCAGGCGGGCAGGGCAAAGAACCAGGCAATGGCGGCGATGAAGGCCAGCATCAGCACACCGGCGAGCAAAGCCGACGCGCCGCCGTAGGTGTGGATGCTGACGTAGATCCAACTGGTACCGGCGCCGAACAGGCCGAAGCCGAAGCACCAGCCACGGCCCAGGGCCTGGCGGGGCGTGAGCTCCCGCAGACCGGCATAGAACAGTCCTACCGCCAGCAGCGCCAGCGGCCAGATGTCATAGGGCGCCAAGGCCAGGGTGGTAATGGCGCCGGCTGCAACGGCCAGCAGGTTGCCGGGCCAGCCGGGTCGGGTTGAGCGCTGCAAGAGGCGTTTCATCAGCTCTTTCCTGTTTCGCGCCGGGCGGGGCACGAGGAGATGGGGTGGGTGGATTCAGATGAGCGGCGAATCCTGCAGCGCTGTTTGACAGTCCGCCCCCGAGATCTGTCGTCCCCAGGCCAGGTCGTTGGCCTGGGGACGATGATTCTGTGCGGGGGAGGGCTGATGCCCCTTGTCCCTAGCGGGAGATAGGGGTCAGGCGCAGCAGATGAATCCGCCGACTGTCGGCGTTGAGCACGCGGAAGCGATAGGCGCCGATTTCAGTGATTTCGTTGCGTTTTGGCAAGTGGCCGAAAGCACTCATCACCAGGCCGCCCACGGTATCGAACTCGTCATCGGAGAAGTCGCTGTCGAAAAACTCGTTGAAGTTCTCGATCGGCGTCAGCGCCTTGATCAGGAAGTCGCCGCTGGGAAGCGGTTTGATGTAGCTGTCTTCCTCGACGTCATGCTCGTCCTCGATGTCGCCGACGATCTGTTCCAGCACGTCTTCGATGGTCACCAGGCCTGCCACGCCGCCGTACTCGTCGATGACGATGGCCATGTGGTTGTGGTTGGCGCGGAACTCGCGCAGCAGCACATTCAGGCGCTTGGACTCGGGGACGAAGGTCGCCGGGCGCAGCAGGTCCTTGATGTTGAAGCTGTCGCCGTTCTCCTTGAGGATCAGCGGCAGCAGGTCCTTGGCCAGCAGGACGCCCATCACGTCGTCATGGCTTTCGCCGATCACCGGGTAGCGCGAGTGCGCCGAATCGATGACTGCAGGCAGGAACTCCCGGGGTGTCTGGGTCGCCTTGATGCTGATCATCTGCGAGCGCGGAACCATGATGTCCCGGACTTGCAGGTCAGCTACCTGGATGGCGCCTTCGACGATGGCCAGCGCTTCGCTGTCCAGCAATTTGTTCTGATGGGCTTCGCGCAGCAGCTCCAGCAGCTCCTGGCGGTTTTTCGGCTCATGGGCAAAAGCCTGGGTCAGTTTGCCCAGCCATGACTTTTGCCCGTTGCTCGATCGATCTTCGCTCATAGCGATTGCTCTGAATCCTTGGTTGTTACAGGTGGTTGTTGATCAGCTTTCGTCGTCTGCATACGGGTCGGGGTGACCCAGCTCAGCAAGCAACGTTCGTTCCAGTGCTTCCATTTCTTCGGCTTCGTCATCATCTATATGGTCGTAACCCAACAGATGCAAGCAGCCGTGAATGACCAGATGGGCCCAGTGGGCCTTAAGTTCCTTGCCTTGTTCGGCGGCCTCGCGTTCGACCACCGCAATGCAGATCACCAGGTCCCCCAGCAAGGGGATATCCAGCAGTTCATCCGGCACGTCGGCAGGAAAAGACAGCACATTGGTTGCGTAATCTTTGTGACGCCAGGTGTGATTCAGCTCACGGCCTTCGTCTTCATCCACCAGGCGGATGGTCAGTTCCGAATCGGCGGTGCGCTGGCGCAGAGCCAGCTCGCACCACTGGCGGAACTCTTCATCGCTGGGGGCCGGCTGCTGGCTGGCGCGTTGCAGGTCAAGCTCAAGCATCGCGGCGGTTGCCTCTGTCGGCTGAAGCCTTGGCGGCCTCGTCCTCGGCTCGCAGCTCGAAGCGTTCATAGGCTTCGACAATGCGTTGCACCAGTGGATGGCGCACCACGTCCTTGGGCATGAAGTGAGTGAAGCTGATGCCGGGTACATCCTTGAGCACGTTGATCACTTGGGCCAGGCCCGACTTGGTGCCCTTGGGCAGGTCGACCTGGGTGATGTCGCCGGTGATCACTGCGGTGGAGCCGAAACCGATTCGGGTGAGGAACATTTTCATCTGTTCCACGGTGGTGTTCTGGCTTTCGTCGAGGATGATGAAGCTGTTGTTCAGGGTCCGGCCGCGCATGTAGGCCAGAGGCGCGATCTCGATGACCTGGCGCTCGATCAGCTTGGCTACTTGTTCGAAACCGAGCATTTCATACAGCGCGTCATACAGCGGGCGCAGGTACGGGTCGATTTTTTGTGCCAGATCGCCGGGCAGGAAACCGAGCTTCTCGCCCGCTTCCACGGCTGGCCGCACCAACAGGATGCGCCGCACTTGCTCGCGCTCCAGGGCATCTACAGCGCAAGCCACCGCGAGGTAGGTCTTGCCGGTACCGGCCGGGCCAATGCCGAAGTTGATGTCATTGCCGAGGATTTCTTTGACATAGCGCTGCTGATTCAGGCCGCGAGGGCGAATCATGCCTTTCTTGGTGCGCAGGGCTATGGCGGCATCGGCCACCGATGGGTTGTCCAACTCTTCCACGGCGGATTCCTGGAGGAACAGGTGTACCAGGTCCGGCGATAGCTCGGTGCCCTTGGTTTCCCGGTAGAGACGGCGCAGAAGATTTTCCGCGGAGGTGGTGTGCTTGGGTTCGCCAATCAGCTCGAACTGATTGCCGCGGTTGCGGATCTCGATCATCAGGCGCTGTTCGATCAAGCGCAAATGCTCGTCGAATTGCCCGCACAGATTGGCGAAGCGGCGAGCCTCGAAGGGCTCGAGGATGAAACGATGAGGTTCTATGGGTGCGTTCAAGGTCGTTTTTTAGCCGCCCAACGGCAATTAAGATGAATTCAAGGATAACGCCAGCGGCCTGGGTGCGAAAGCTCTTATGCGGTGCAATGGCCGGTGATGCTTTCTTTGTAGGAGTCGGCTTGCCGGCGAAGGTGCTCTTGAAGGTTTCTTCGCCGGCAAGCCCGCTCCTGCACAAGCCCGCTCCTACACAAGTCAGTGCTTACGATAACAGCGAGCCGCGTAGCGAATGGGGCTGAGCCGAATCGATGTGCACGTCGGCGAACTGGCCGATCAGTGTGGGATTGTCGCAACGGAAGTTGACGATTCGGTTGTTCTCGGTACGGCCCTGCAATTCGCCAGGGTCTTTCTTGGAGTAATCGGTGACCAGAATGCGTTGGGTCGAGCCGACCATTTGTCGGCTGATCTCGAATCCTTGCTGGTTCAGGCGATGCTGCAGTGCGTTCAGGCGCTCCTTCTTCAGCGCTTCGGGTGTGTCGTCGGCGAGGTCTGCAGCCGGGGTACCTGGGCGCTGGCTGTAGATAAAGGAGTAGGAGAAGTCGAAGCCTACGTCCTCGATCAGCTTCATGGTCTGCTGGAAGTCTTTCTCCGTCTCGCCGGGGAAACCGACGATAAAGTCCGAGCTGATGCAGATTCCCGGGACTGCCGCCCGTAGCTTGCGCAGCTTGGACTTGTATTCCAAAGCTGTGTGGTTGCGTTTCATCGCCGCCAGAATGCGGTCCGAGCCCGATTGCACCGGCAGGTGCAGGTGTTTCACCAGCTCTGGTACTTCGGCATGAGCCTGGATCAGGCTGTCGGAGAACTCCAGAGGGTGCGAGGTGGTGTAGCGAATTCGTTCGATACCATCGACAGCGGCCACTACGCGGATCAACTCGGCCAGGTCCGCCATGCGCCCGTCGTGGGTCTGACCCCGGTAGCCGTTGACGTTCTGGCCCAGCAAGGTGACTTCACGCACACCGTTCTCCGCCAGGTGGATGATCTCGGCGATCACGTCGTCAAATGGCCGGCTGACTTCTTCGCCGCGGGTGTAAGGCACTACGCAGAACGTGCAGTACTTGCTGCAGCCTTCCATCACCGACACATAGGCGCTGGGGCCGTCGATGCGCGGCTCGGGCAGGTGGTCGAACTTTTCGATTTCCGGGAACGAGACATCCACTTGCGGCAGTTTGGTGGCGCGAGCGACGTCGATCATTTCCGGCAGGCGGTGCAGCGTCTGCGGGCCGAAGACCACGTCCACGTAGGGCGCTCGATCACGGATGGCCGCGCCTTCCTGACTGGCCACGCAGCCACCGACGGCGATCACCATGTCCGGGTTGGCCAGCTTCAGCTCGCGCCAGCGACCCAGTTGCGAGTAAACCCGGTCCTGGGCGCGCTCGCGAATGGAGCAGGTGTTGAGCAGGATGACGTCAGCGTCTTCGGCGCGGGCGGTGACTTCCAGGGCCTGATGTTCACCCAGCAGGTCCACCATGCGCGAGCTGTCGTACTCGTTCATCTGGCAACCGTGGGTTTCGATGTAAAGCTTCTTGGCCATGGACCTCGGTCTCACGTGATTCAAAGAACCGCGCATTATAGGGGCCATACCTACAGGTTCCTAGCGTTGTGCATCGGGTAGCTATGCTATAGTTCGCGCCCTATTTTTATCCCCCGATGTGTTGCCCGCCCACCATGACCAAACGTGAAGCCCCAATCTATAAGGTGATTTTTCTCAACCAGGGCCAGGTGTTCGAAATGTACGCCAAGCAGATCTATCAAAGTGATCTGTGGGGTTTTCTGGAAGTGGAAGAGTTCGTCTTTGGCGAGCGCACGCAAGTGGTCGTCGATCCGAGCGAAGAAAAGCTCAAGGCTCAATTCGAGGGCGTTGTGCGCAGTTTTGTGCCGATGCATTCGATTGTGCGCATCGACGAAGTGGAGCGCCTGGGCACACCGAAGATCAGCGAGGCCCGCGGCGTAAGCAACGTCATGCCGTTTCCCATGCCAATGCCCGAAAAGTAAGCCTAGTTTGCGTAGGCGCCAGTTTGCCGGTGAGTGACGCGAAGGTGTTACGGCAGGGGCGAGAAAGGCGAACGCCCATCGGCGCTTTGCAGTTCCATCAGGTATTTACGGAAGATCTGCCCCAGCACTTGGGTCGCAACTTCCAGTTCGTCACGCTGCATGTGCTCGGCGACTTCGTCGGCGGTGTCCAGGGCGTCTTCGGCACCGTTGACCGCAGCCATCTTCAGCACGATGTAGGCTTGAACGTTGTTGGCCGGCACGCCTTCGCCGTGGAAGAACATGGTGCCGAGCTTGAACTGCGCCTGGGCATGGCCTTGCAACGAGGCCTTTTCGAAATAGCTCAGGGCTTGATTGAGGTCCTGCGGCGCGCCTTTACCCTCGTAGTAGAACTCACCCAACTCGTATTGCGCCTGTGCGTCCCCTTCATCGGCGGCTTTCTGGCACGCGGCTAGCGCCTCGGCCTGTTCCTGTGCCTGGGGATCGAGGGTGCAGCGACCCATCGCTGGGATCAACAACGAGTTGCCGCCTGCTTGTGCGTGCGCGAGCAGGGGCTGAAGGAGCAACAGGCAGCCCAATGTCAGGGCGCGGCCGGTGCGGTTCATGGGAATCGACTTACCTCTGAGGGGCGCGCGGACCCGGCGAGGGGGTCCAATAAGCGCGCATTATGAAATAAGCAGGGCCAACCTTACAAAGTCTTTACTCGTTTTTCTGCTGCGTGGCCGCGATATCCGCTGGTTTGCCGCGTATTTCCCCCTTTGCCAAGGGAAAGTTCGAGTAAAGCACGAAGCTGGCATGGTTGATCACCATGCCAGCCATATGGCGCTTATTTCAGGGCGGCAAATGCGCGCTCTGCGGCATCCAGGGTCAGTTGCAGCTCAGTCTCGCCGTGGGCGATCGAGGTGAAACCGGCCTCAAAGGCACTTGGCGCCAGGTATACACCGCCTTCCAGCATCAGGTGGAAGAAGCGCTTGAACAGGTTGGCATCGCTGGCCATCACATCGTCAAAGGTGACGATATCGTCGGCGCCACTGAAGTACAGGCCGAACATGCCGCCCGCCTGAGTGGTGACGAACGGAATGCCCGCGGCATCGGCGCGTTGCTGCAAGCCTTCGAGCAGGCGGCTGGTGTAGTCGCTCAGTTCGGCGTGGAAGCCCGGGCGGCTGATCAGGCGCAGGGTGGTCAGGCCGGCAGCCATGGCCAGCGGGTTACCGGACAGGGTGCCGGCCTGGTAGACCGGACCCAGGGGCGCAATGTGTTCCATGATCTTGCGTTTGCCGCCGAAGCAGCCCACTGGCATGCCGCCGCCGATGATCTTGCCGAAGGTGGACAGGTCTGGAGTCACGCCGTAATGGGCCTGGGCGCCGCCTAAAGCGACACGAAAGCCGGTCATCACTTCGTCGAAGATCAGCACTACGCCGTGTTGGTCGCAAAGAGTGCGCAGCCCCTCGAGGAAGCCCGGCGCCGGCGGCACACAGTTCATGTTGCCGGCCACAGGCTCGACGATGATGCAGGCCACTTCCTGGCCCACTTCCGCCAGCATTTTTTCCACTGCAGCGATGTCGTTGAAGGGCAGGGTCAGCGTGTGTTTGGCGAAAGCTGCAGGTACACCGGCAGAGCTGGGTACGCCTTGAGTCAGGGCGCCGGAACCGGCCTTGACCAGCAGACTGTCGGAATGTCCGTGGTAGCAGCCTTCGAACTTGATGATGCTGTCGCGGCCGGTAAAGCCACGGGCCAGGCGAATCGCGCTCATGGTGGCTTCAGTGCCGGAGCTGACCATGCGCACCATTTCCATGGAGGGAACGATGGAGCACACCAGATCGGCCATTTCGGTTTCCATGGCAGTCGGGGCGCCGTAGGACAGGCCATGCTCCAGCTGCTTGCGTACCGCGTCCAGCACGTCTGGGTGACTGTGGCCGAGAATCATCGGGCCCCAGGACCCGACATAGTCGACATAGCGCTTGTCGTCTTCGTCAGTGACGTAGGCACCTTCGGCGTGCTTGAAGAACAGCGGGGTGCCGCCCACGCTCTTGAAGGCGCGGACCGGCGAGTTGACGCCACCAGGGATGTGTTTCTGGGCGTCGGCAAACAGGGTTTCGGAACGGGACATGATCGGGCTCTCAAAAAATCAGCTGTTGAATAGGGCGTTGAAGGCGCGGGCGCGACGGGTCACTTCGTCGGCGCTATCGGCGCCGAACAGGCCGTGAACCACCGCCAGCAGGTCGGCGCCGTGGTTCACCAGGGGGGCGGCATTTTCCAGGGTGATGCCGCCAATCACGCAGATCGGCAGATGCAGGCTGGCCCGGGCCTGATCCAGCAACTCCAGGCTGGCCGTGGGCGCGCCGGGTTTGGTGGTGGAATTGAAAAAGCGGCCGAAGGCGACATAGCTGGCGCCTTCCTTCGCGGCTTGCTCGGCCAGTGGCAATTGGTCGTGGCAGGTCGAACCGATGATGGCCTGGCGCCCCAGCAGGGCCCGGGCCGGCGTCAGGGGACCGTCGCTCTGGCCCAGATGCACGCCGGCACCGATGCGTGCCGCCAGCTCGGCGTCATCGTTGATGATCAGGCGGGTCTTGTAGCGCTCGCACAGGGTCAGCAGGGTTTCGGCTTCCCGCAGACGGCGGGCCTGGTCGTCGCTCTTATCGCGGTACTGCAACAGGGTGACGCCGCCTTCCAGCGCCGCCTCCACGTACTTCAGGAACTTGCCGGCCAACAGCTGGCTGTCGGTGATGGCGTACAGACCACGTAGTTTCATTGAGCGGGCCTCATGACATTACGAGCAGAAATCCAACGGCAAGCGGCGCGGGACAAACTGGCCGCGGCCCAGTTGCTCGGCGTCGCGCAGGGTGCGCCAGGTGTAGTCCAGGGCCGACTTTACGGCGCTGGCCAGATGTTCGCCTTGGGCCAGACGTCCGGCCAGGGCACTGGCCAGGGTGCAGCCGGAGCCGTGGTAGCTGCCCGGCAGGCGCTGGCAGGTGTAGGTCTCGCGCAGGCCGTCACGGCTGTACAGGCGATTGTGCACTTCGTGTTCATCGCCATGGCCGCCGGTGATCAGCAGGTGCTTGACGAACGGCAGGAGCTTTTCGGCGCATTGGTCGGCGCTGCCTTCGGGCAGTTCCGCAAGAATTCGGGCTTCGGGAAGGTTGGGAGTGGCAATGGTGGCCAGGGGCAGGAGGCGTTCGCGCATGGCGTAGCCCACTTCATCCTTGCCCAGTCGGCCGCCGCCGCCGGCGCGCAGCACCGGATCGCACACCAGGGGCAGGTGCGGGTGCGCCTGGAGCAGTTCGACCACGGTGTCGACCATCTCCAGGGAACCCAGCATGCCCAGCTTGACCGCGGCGACAGTGGAGTCGTTGAGCACGGCATTGGCCTGGGCCAATACCCACTCGCGATCCAGAACGCGGAAATCGCTGACGTTGACCGTGTCTTGCACGGTCAGGGCGGTGACAGCCGGAGCTGCGTGACAACCCTGAGCCAGCAGGGCTTCGATATCTGCCTGCAAGCCGGCGCCACCACTGGGGTCGTGGCCGGAGAGACAGAGGACAACGGGGCGAGAGCTGTAGATATTCATGGGCGGCGAGCTTACCACCAAACGCTTTTTTTCGCGGCGCCTGGTGCGCAATGGAAGTTGTCGCTTTGCCGTGTTCGATCTTCTTGACCGATGCAACAGCTCTAGCTCGCTGGATTGCGCTGAAAGGCCCGTTCTAGAGCCTTTAGACTAAAATTTTCAATGGTGTTCATTGGCCATCAACGGCTATGCTAGAGTGCATTCAAACCAATAACAGGTCATGCCGGTCTTGCGTCTGCTCAAGGGAAATGGGGGACTTCCTGACACCACCGGACAAGCCACGCTGGGGCTTTAATGCGCTATTTGCTGATGTTGCTGTTGAGCTTGCCGATGTTGGCTGGCGCCGTCGAGTTCGACGAGTTCACTCAACGCTTGCCTTTGGGCCGAGTGATGCAAGTATTCGAAGACGCGGGTAGCGAAGCAACAATTGCCGATGTCAGTTCGGGGCCCTTGGCTGAGCACTTCAAACCCCACGATAAAGATACCCTCAATGCCGGTTACTCACGTTCGGCCTTCTGGCTGAAGATCGACCTTCAATACCGCCCCGGCAATCCCACGGCACAGCGCAGCTGGTTGCTGGAACTGGCCTATCCGCCCCTGGATCACCTGGATCTGTACGTCCCCGATGAAGCCGGTGGCTTTCGTCTGGCGGAGCGCACCGGCGATGCCTTGCCATTCGACAGCCGACAGATTCGCCAGAACAATTACCTGTTCAACCTGAATTTCTCCCCCCATGAGCACAAGACTGTCTATTTGCGCCTGGCCAGTGAAGGTTCGATCCAGGCGCCGCTGAGCCTCTGGTCCAACACGGCCTACCTCGAGGCGCAGCCAGTGCGGCTCTACGTGCTGGGGCTGATCTACGGGGTGTTGCTGGGCATGCTGGTGTACAACCTGTTCATCTATCTCAGCGTGCGTGACACCAGCTACCTCTACTACATCGTCTACATCGCTTCGTTCGGTCTTTATCAACTGTCGGTCAACGGTGCCGCAGTGGAGTACTTCTGGCCCAACAGTCCGTGGTGGGCCAATGCGGCGACGCCATTCTTCATCGGCGCCGCGGGGCTGTTCGGCAGTCAGTTCGCCCGCAGTTTCCTGCAGACCTCCCGGCACAGTCCCTGGGTTGACCGGGTGCTGCTGGCGCTGATGGCGTTCGGCGCAGTGGTCATGGCCTTGTCACTGATGACCAGCTACGCCCTGGCCTTGCGCCTGGCAACCACCTTGGCGCTGCTGTTTACCGTGGTGATTTATGTGGCGGGGATCGTCGCCTGGTGTCGCGGATTGCGGGTGGCGCGTTATTTCATCATTGCCTGGTCGGCCTTTCTGTTCGGTGGGGTGATCAACACCTTGATGGTGCTGGGTTACCTGCCGAACGTATTCCTGACCATGTACGCCAGCCAGATCGGCTCGGCGATCGAGGTGGCGCTGCTATCGCTGGCCCTGGCCGACCGGATCAACTCGATGCGTGAGCAACAAGCCCAGACGCTGCTTGAGGCCGGGCAGAAGCTTGAAGTGCTGAACCAGCAACTGGCTCACAGTAACCGTCTCAAGGATGAGTTCCTGGCTACCCTGACCCACGAGTTGCGTACGCCGATGAACGGTGTCATCGGCTCGCTTGAGCTGATGCAGACCCTGGAACTGGACCCGGAGATGGAGCAGTACCAGCAGACCGCCGCCGGCTCGGCACGGGACATGATGCGCATGGTCAACGGCATCCTCACGTTGACCGAACTGCAAGCCGGCAAGCTCAGCGCCCAGCGCCAGCCGTTCAGCCTGCGTTCGATGCTCAGCGCACTGCAAACCCAGTTCGGCGCCAGCGCGGCGGCCAAGTCCCTGTCCTTTCAGGTCGACCTCAGTGCCGGGCTGCCCGACCGCTTGCAGGGCGATCGCTGCAAACTCAGCCATTGCCTGGAGTGCCTGCTGGAGAATGCCGTCAAGTTCACCCATTCCGGTGGCGTGGTGTTGCGGGTGGTCACCCGGTCTGTTTCGGCCGAGCGGGTGAGCCTGAGCTTTGAGGTGATCGACAGCGGGATAGGTTTTGTCAATCTGGACGAGGCGACGCTGTACCAGCGTTTCTTCCAGCTCGACGGTTCCATGACGCGTGAATACGGCGGATTGGGCATCGGCCTGGCGATCTGCCGGCAATTGGTGGACTTGCTGGGCGGGCAGTTGACCCATGAGTCCACGCCTGGACAGGGCAGTTGTTTCCGCTTGCTGGTGGAGTTCGATGTCCAGGAACCCACTCCTCGGGCGCCGACAGCCCTTCATCGGCGTGCGCCCCAGGACTGTACCGTGCTGCTGATGGATGATAACGACGTCGATCAACTGGTGGTGCGGGGCATGTTGCTCAAGCTGGGGTACCGAGTTCGCACCGTCGGCAGTCCCACCGATGCGCTGCAACTGCTGGGGCGTGAACTTGTCAGCGCGGTGCTGATCGATGGCCAGATCACTGCAGCGCAACTGGGGGCATTTCGTCTTCAGGCCCAGGCAATGCCCGGATACGCCCACCTGCCCATCTTGCTGGCTTGCGCTCCTGGTACTGAAGGTTGTGCAGCGACAGCAGGGGCCGACTGCCTGGGCAAACCGGTGAAATTCGAGGCACTGCAAGCGGTGTTGTTGAAGCGGGTACTTTGTGTTGAGCAAGGCGAAAGTGCCGATATTTAGGCTGATATGCCACTTTGTTCGGGGTAGAGCGGGTGCTTAACTGGGGTCTTGGCACACCCTGAAGGAGTCCCGCAATGAACCTCCACCAGTTCGCTGAAACTCACGAAGTCACCAACCAGCCGCCCGCCCTGGATGGCGCCAACCTCTATCGGATCGACCTGCCGTTGCAGCAGTGGATGCGGCGCTTCGATGCCGGCTGGGCCGAATCCCGGGTCGATGCCTATGGCGCCTTGGCGGGTGGTCCGCTGATGGAGGCGGGGTTCCTGGCCAATCAGAACAAACCGGTTTTTTCCAGTCACGACCGCTTTGGTCACCGGATCGACCTGGTGGAGTTTCATCCGGCGTATCACCAGTTGATGCAGGCGGCCATCGAGGCCGGGCTGACCTCACTGCCCTGGACCGACCCACAAGCGGGGGCTCATGTAGCCCGCGCCGCCATGACCTATCTGCACAGTCAGGCCGAGGCGGGCAGCGGTTGCCCGTTGACCATGACGTTTGCCTGCGTGCCGGCGCTGAAACTGCAGCCGGACATCGCCGAGCAGTGGCTGCCGAAGATCCTCGCCACTCAATACGACCCGCGTAATGTTGGCATGCAGCACAAGACCGGGCTGACGATTGGCATGGCCATGACCGAGAAGCAGGGCGGGACCGACGTTCGTGCCAATACCACCCGAGCCTATCCGGTGGGAGCCCCGGGACCGGGGCAGGCTTATGAACTGGTGGGGCACAAGTGGTTCTGCTCGGCGCCGATGTGCGATGCCTTTCTGACCCTGGCCCAGACCGACAAGGGCCTGACTTGTTTCCTCCTGCCCCGTCATCGTCCGGATGACAGCCGCAACCAGTTCTATATCCAGCGCTTGAAGAACAAGCTGGGCAACCTCTCCAATGCTTCCAGCGAAGTGGAGTTCCGTGGCGCTCTGGCCTGGATGATCGGTGACGAGGGGCGCGGCGTACCCACCATTATCGAAATGGTCGCCATGACTCGCTTTGACTGCATGGTCGGCTCCAGCTCGCTGATGCGCCAGGCCTTGACCCAGGCCAGCCATCATTGTGCCCATCGCCGCGTCGGCGGGCGGGTGCTCAGTGAGCAACCGCTGATGCAGAACGTGCTGGCCGACCTGGCCTTGGAAAGCGAAGCGGCCCTGGCCTTGAGCATGCGCATGGGACGAGCCCTGGATCATCAGGACGATGCCCAGGAAGCGAAGTTCTCTCGGCTAGTGACGGCAGTGGGCAAGTATTGGATCTGCAAGCGCGCCCCGGCCATGATCAACGAGGCCGCCGAATGCATGGGAGGCGCCGGATATGTCGAAGACAGCATCCTGCCGCGGCTGTACCGCGAGGCGCCGGTGAACTCCACCTGGGAAGGCTCAGGCAACGTGCAATGCCTGGATGTGCTGCGGGCCTTGTCGAAAGAGCCCGGGGTACTCGATGTATTGTTTGCCGAGCTGGGAGACGGGCATGGCGAGCAGCGTTTGGCGGCGCATATTGCGGCGCTCAAGGACAGCTTCAGGGACACCGACGACATCCAGTACCGCGCCCGCCAACTGACCGAGGACATTGCCTTGGGCCTGCAGGCCAAGCTGCTGCTGGAGGCCGGTAACGAGGTGGTCAGCGATGCCTTTATCGCCAGTCGTCTTGGAGGGCAGAGCGGTCGGGTCTACGGTACCTTGCCCCGCGGGCTGGACGTAGCCGCCATTGTTGCCCGCTCCACGCCTCAAGGCTTCTGACCTTTCGTAGCAGCCGGCTTGTCGACGAAGAGGTGTTGTCGCCATGGTCAGCGCCGACACGCCGGCTCCTGTAACTCCGCTGTTCCCGTGGGGCGGTGTTGCAGGCAAGATGAACGCCTGCAAGATCAGAACACAGGATGCTTACCGTGACCGAAGCTTTTATTGTCGTTCAAACCGCCGAGCAAGCCGTGGATCGGCTTGCTGCTTTGCATGAGCGGGCCACTACGGCGCTGAGCCAGGCGCTCAAGCGTTACCTCAAGGACCGGGTCGAGCCGGATGCTGAGCAAAGAGCGCTGTTTCGCTATCCCGAATTGCGCCTGACCTACCTCTGCCATGGCGAAGTTCCGCAGACCACCCGGGCTTATGCCAAGGTGCAACTGCCGGGCACCTACAGCGTCACCGTCACTCATCCCGCGGCCTTCCGCAATTACCTGCTCGAGCAACTGGTGCCTTTGATGCATGACTTCACCGTCACGGTGGAAGTGGGTGTCAGTGAGCAGAACATTCCTTATCCCTACGTGGTGGAACAGGGCGACGAACTGGCCGGTTCCGGCGTAACCGCGGCGGCCCTGGCCCGGGTATTCCCCAGCACCGACCTGTCGGCTGCCACCGACGGTATCGCCGACGGTCTCTACGACTGGGAAAACACTCACCCGCTGCCTTTGGCGCTGTTTGATGCGGCGCGGGTCGATTTCTCTTTGCGGCGCCTGGTGCATTACACCGGCAGCGACTGGCGTCATGTGCAGCCGTGGATCCTGCTAACCAACTATCACCGTTACGTCGACCAGTTCATCGTCCATGGTCTGGAGCAACTGCGCAGTGATCCGCGTTTTGTGCGCATGGTCCTGCCGGGCAACGTGATCATTGAAAAAAGCATGGATCACGGCGAGGCTTCGGCAATCGCCGCCGGTGTTGTCTGGCATCGCTACCAGATGCCGGCCTATCACCTGCAGGCCAGCGATGGCCACGGTGTGACTCTGGTGAATATCGGCGTCGGCCCCTCCAATGCCAAGAACATCACCGACCACTTGGCGGTGCTGCGCCCTCATTGCTGGTTGATGATTGGCCACTGCGGTGGACTGCGGCAGTCCCAGACCATCGGCGATTACGTTCTGGCTCACGCCTACATGCGGCGTGACGGCATTCTTGATCGTGTGGTGCCGCCGAATATTCCGATTCCGGCCTTGGCCGAGGTCCAGCTGGCGTTGCAGCAAGCGGCGGCCAATGTCACCGGGGAGAAGGGCGAGCAACTGAAGAAGCGCCTGCGCACCGGCACCGTCCTGACTTACGACGACCGCAACTGGGAGCTGCGCTGGGCCGAGGAACGTCCGTTCATCAACCTGTCCCGGGCCGTGGCGGTGGACATGGAAAGCGGCACTATCGCGGCCCAGGGCTATCGCCTGCGGGTGCCTTACG
Organism: Pseudomonas sp. BLCC-B112; assembly: GCF_028550695.1. Classification (NCBI taxonomy): domain Bacteria; kingdom Pseudomonadati; phylum Pseudomonadota; class Gammaproteobacteria; order Pseudomonadales; family Pseudomonadaceae; genus Pseudomonas; species Pseudomonas sp. BLCC-B112. Next base: position 183,655 of record NZ_JAQQGK010000007.1, on the reverse strand, counting down.
GCACCTTGCTGTGTGTCTCGGACAAACCCCTGCACAGTGAGATCAAGTTGCCGGGGGCGGCCAATGCCTTCTACGAGCGGGCGGTCAGCCAGCATTTGAAGATCGGTATCGAAGCCGTGGACCTGATGCGCAGTGAGCTCAACTCCCTGCACTCGCGCAAACTGCGCAGCTTCGACGAGCCGCCTTTCCGCTAAGCGTTTAATCCATGGTCATTTGGCGATCAGGCCACTAGCATTGTCGGTCCTGATCGCTGAATGTTCCTGATCCCATGTCCCGTCCGTCCCGTCCTGCTTCCCGTCGCCCTGGCGCGAAGCCGTTTTCCGTTTCTCCCTCCAAGCGCGTGGCCAAGGCGCCACCGGCCGAGCCGAAGCTGATCCTGTTCAACAAGCCTTTCGACGTGCTGACCCAGTTCAGCGATGGCGAGGGACGGGCGACGCTCAAGGATTTCATCGCCATTCCCGGGGTCTACCCGGCCGGGCGCCTGGATCGCGATAGCGAAGGGTTGCTGCTGTTGACCAATGACGGGCAGTTGCAGGCGCGGATCGCCGATCCCAAGCACAAGTTGGCCAAGACCTATTGGGTGCAGGTCGAAGGCGAACCCAGCGCTGAGCAGTTACAGCGCTTGCGTGACGGTGTGGAGTTGAACGACGGCATGACCTTGCCGGCCGAGGCGCGACGGCTGGAAGAGCCAGAGCTGTGGCCACGCAATCCGCCAGTGCGCTTTCGCAAGAGCGTGCCTACCCATTGGCTGGAATTGGTGATTCGTGAGGGGCGCAATCGCCAGGTACGGCGCATGACCGCCGCCGTCGGCTTGCCGACCTTGCGGCTGGTGCGGGTCAGGATTGGCGACTGGACCCTGGATGGCCTGGATCAGGGCCAGTGGAAGGAAGTGCCGGCGCGCTTATAGAGCGCCGGATTCGATCAGGCCGATCACCACGCTCTTGATGATGAAGGCGGCCACGCCCAGGCCCAGCACGAAGAACAGGATAAAGGAGCCGAAGCGTCCGGCCTTGGACTTCTTGGCCAGGTCCCAGACGATGAAACCCATGAATATGATCAGGATGCTGACCAGACCGGTCATCATCCACTCTTCGAATACTGCTGGGTCCATCGATCATCTCCATTGCAGGCAGGTCAAAAAATGCCGGGCGAGTATACGCCAAGGGACACTTGCCGAGCATTGATCTGCCTGCGTTACGTCGCCACAGCCGCTATTCAACTGCGCAGGTGGGTCAGGGGCAGTTCGGTGCTGTTGAGTACCTGATTGAGCACGAAACTGGAGCGCACACTGGTCACGCCGTCGATACGGGTCAGGTGGCCGAGCAGCAACTTCTGATAGTGATCCATGTCCGGCACCACCACCTTGAGCTGGTAGTCGGCGTCCACACCGGTCACCAGGCTGCATTCCAGTACCTGGGGCAGGCTGCGGATGGCCGCTTCGAAGTTCTCGAAGCGTTCCGGCGTGTGCCGGTCCATGCCGATCAATACGTAGGCGGTCAGGCTCAGGCCGAGCATCTTGCGGTCCAGCAGGGCGACCTGGCGGGAAATATAACCGTCGTCTTCCAGTTGCTTGACCCGGCGCGAGCAGGGCGAGGGCGACAGACCGATGCGCTCGGCCAGTTCCTGGTTGGAGATGCGGGCATCGCGTTGCAATTCCGCCAAAATACTCAGGTCATAGCGGTCGAGTTTGCTCATCAATCAGGCCTTTGTCATAAGTATTGCGTTGAATTATCTATCTTGAGTTAAAAATTGCGCAAGAGGTGTTTTTGCAAGCAATCTTCGCAATCCGCTGTCGCCGACCCAAGCCTATTCTTATCACCAGAATCACTGCCCGGACATAGAGTCCACTGCGGCCCGCCGAATCAGGCCTGCCGCGGCCGCCAACCCCACAGGGTTGATCCGGCCCCCGGGCTACACCCTGTCCAGAAGACGGAGTGAGGTGAGCCGGCGCCACAAGCGTCGAGCACGGACAAAATCTCAAAGGGTGGCCGACGGGCCGCCCTTTTTTATTGCCTGCGAAATAAGTCTCGTGACTGATAATCTGCTGCAGAACCGCCCCGGGCTTTTTCAGTCTTAGGTACAGGCCCCAATCCGCAGTGAGGAATAGCATGAAGTCGCGCATCTGGCGTTTGGCAGGTGTTGGTGTGTTGTGCGTGAGCGTCAGCGCGCAAGTGCTCGCCGATGAGCGGGACGAGGGACTGCAGGGAACGCCTTCCGGCGGGCAGCGTGAGCATGCCCCCGAAGGGCGTGGCGAGGGCCATCAGGGCCGTCCGGCGAACTCGCCTGAACGTGCGCAACCTGCCCCGCAGCAGCCGCGTCCGCAGAATGAGATCATTCGTGGCGATAACAGCCGGCAGTTCGAACACAACGGCCAGAATACGGGTGGGCAGTGGCAGAACCGTCTCCAGCATGATCCCAATCAGCAGGGGCGACCGGCTCCTCAGCAGCCGCAGCCGGCGCCAGGGCTGCCCATCCAGAGCCGGCCCGATACCGTGCGCCAGACCCAGGAACCCCAGCGCGGCTACTACCAGGACATTCCCCGGCGCAATGACTACAACCCGCATTGGCAGGCCGGTGGTCCAGGCTCGCGTCCCGACCATGGTCGCCCCAACGACTATCGCTGGCCGGGCCGTCCCGACGGGCATGGCAACGGCTGGGGGCCAGGTCCGCAGTATCGCCCGGGCTACGTGATTGACCGTTTCCCCGAGCGCAATTACCGGGTGCCTTACCGTGGTCAGGATTACTTTTTCTCGGGGGGCTACTGGTATCGTCCACAAGGTCCACGGTATGTGGTGGTGCGCCCGCCTTATGGGATTCGAGTGGCCTACCTGCCTGACTATGCACGGGAAGTCTGGATCGGCAGCGCGCTGTTTTTCCTCGCCGCCGGAGCCTATTACACCTATGAAGCCAACACCCAGCAGTATGTCGTGGTCGAACCGCCCGTGGGTGTGCCGCCGCCGGACCAGCAGCCGGCTGGCAATGGCTATGACGTGCTGGCGTACCCGGTCAACGGCCAGTCGCCACAGCAGATCGATCAGGATCGCTACGACTGCTATCGCTGGGCGGTGCAGCAGAGTGGCTTCGATCCGGCTAGCGCAACCTATCAGCCGGCCCCGCAAGTGGTGCAGGCCTACCGTCAGGCCCAGGGCAACTGCCTGAGCTCGCGGGGTTACCAGGTCACTTACTGAGCCCTGGCGGCCTCGACCACTTCCTGCGGATCGGCGTGTACCAGCACCTCGGCCCGTGGATAGGCCTGGTGGATCGCGTCGGCGGCCTGATCGCTGATGGCGTGGGCCACCGACAGGCTCAGGTCGCCGGGCAGTTCCAGATGCAGTTGGACGAACCAATGGCTGCCGGAAATCCGCGTGCGCAAGTCATGGGCGCCCAGCACGCCGGGCACACTGCAGGCCAGTTCCAGCATGTGTTGGCTGACATCGGCGGGCAATTCCTCGTCCATCAGCACCGAGAAGCTTTCCCGGGCGATCTGGATCGCGCTCCAGAGAATGTAGACGGCGATCCCCAGGCCGAACCAGGCATCCACCTGATGCCAGCCGAAGGCCGCCAGTACCAGGGCCAGGAGGATGCTGCCATTGAGCAGCAGGTCGGAGCGGTAGTGCAGGGAGTCGGCCCGTACCGCGTTGGAGCCGGTTTCGCGGATCACCCGATGTTGCAGGATCAATAGCGCCATGGTCAGCACCAACGACAGCCCGATCACCCCGATGCTCAGCCAGGGCGCACCTACCGGTTCCGGGTGCTGCAGGCGTTCGAACGCCTGAAAGGCAATCAGCACCGCACTGCCGGCGATGAACAGCGCCTGGGCCATGCCCGCCAGGGACTCCGCCTTGCCGTGGCCGTAGCGGTGATCATCATCGGCCGGGCGCAGGGCGTAATGCACCGCCAACAGATTGAGCAGCGAGGTGAAGCCGTCGAGCACCGAGTCGGTCAGCCCCGCCAGCATGCTCACCGAGCCACTGAGCCACCAGGCGATGGCCTTGGTCACAATCAGGATGCCTGCCACCGTAACCGAGGCGCGGGTGGCCAGGCGCAGGAGGCGAGCGTGTTCCGGGTTGCCAATCATCGGCGGCGGGTTCCTTGAAGGTGGGGTCAGGCTGCAGGCTGCAGACCGTACAAGGCCAATTGCTGCACGCTGCCCTTGTGCTGGATCAGGCGTGGGTCATCCAGAGGGAAGCTGCCCCCCAGTTCGCTTTCCAGAATGGCCTGCAGTTTGCGGTTGTCGACTTTACCGTCGGCGCCAATGGCCTGCTGGAGTTTTTCCGGAGCGATTTGCGCGGTCTTGCCCGGCTCCAGGTAGATCGCCCCGGTGGCGAAGTCGACGCCAAAGGCGATCAGCCCCGGAATGACATAGAACAGCAGGCCCACGGCATCGAGCACCACCACCACTGGATCGATCTTGCCGTCGATCTGGCCGCGGCGGTCGGGAAAGAAGATCGAGCCACAGGCTGTGAGTTGGGTCAGCAGAGTGGTCACCAGAACGCCGCCAATGACTCGGTGGGGAATACGCATGGATATCTCCTGGTAAATATGCAGACAAAGCGAAATGGAGCGGGGCATTGAGTCTTGTCGATCAGCACTCAGACCATGATTAACCCCAGGCAGTTCGCCGTTATACTCGCGCCTCTGTTTTGGAGCCAGCATGAATTCTTTGCCAATTGATGAAGTTTTGCCTGCATTGCGCGAGGCCCTGGCGGCGCGCCATGAAGCGGTGCTCGAAGCCCCGCCCGGTGCCGGCAAGACCACCCGTGTGCCCCTGGCGCTTCTGGATCAGGACTGGCTGGCCGGACAGACCATCCTCATGCTCGAACCCCGGCGCCTGGCGGCCCGGGCTGCGGCGGAGCGCCTGGCCAGCGAACTGGGGGAGAAAGTCGGTGAAACCGTGGGCTACCGCATCCGCCTGGAGAGCAAGGTCGGCCCACGGACCCGTATCGAAGTGGTCACCGAAGGCATCCTCACCCGACGCCTGCAGGACGACCCTGCCCTGGAAGGGGTTGGCCTGCTGATCTTCGATGAGTTTCACGAGCGCAGCCTGGATGCCGACCTGGCCCTGGCCTTGAGCCTCAATGGCCGGGAGCTGTTTCGTGACGAGCAGCCCCTGAAGATTCTGTTGATGTCGGCGACCCTGGAGGGCGAGCGTCTTTCCACGCTGCTGGGCGATGCGCCGATCCTGCGCAGTGAGGGGCGCATGTTCCCGGTGACCCAGCGCTGGGGGCGGCCGTTCCAGCCCGGCGAGTTCATCGAACCGCGGGTGGTGCAGACCGTGCTTGAAGCCATCAACGATGAAAGCGGCAGCCTGCTGGTGTTTCTCCCAGGCCAGGCCGAGATTCGTCGAGTGCATCAGCAGTTGGCCGAGTCCTTGGGACAACGCAGTGAGATTCTGCTCTGTCCACTGCATGGCGAGCTGGACCTGGCCGCCCAGCGCGCAGCCATCGATCCGGCCCCGGCGGGGCGGCGCAAAGTGGTATTGGCCACCAACATCGCCGAAACCAGCCTGACCATCAACGGCGTGCGGGTGGTGGTGGACGCCGGGCTGGCCCGAGTGCCGCGCTTCGATCCCGGCAGCGGCATGACCCGCCTCGACACCCAGCGCATCTCCCGGGCCAGCGCCACCCAGCGCGCCGGCCGGGCCGGGCGCCTGGAGCCTGGCGTGTGCTATCGCTTGTGGTCGGCCGATCAGCAGGAACAACTGGCGGCCTATGCCGGCGCGGAGATCCTTCAGGCCGACCTGGCCGGTCTGGCCCTGCAACTGGCGCGCTGGGGCGTGACCCCGAATCAGCTGGCCTGGCTGGACCCGCCTCCCAGCGCCGCTTATGCACAGGCCCAGGACCTGTTGCAGCGCCTGGGAGCGCTCAACGATGACGGCACATTGACCCGCCACGGTCAGGCCATGGCCGAGTTGCCGGCCCATCCGCGCATTGCCCACTTGCTGTTGCGCGGCCAGTCCCTGGGGCTGGCGCAGATGGCCTGCGACGTCGCGGCCCTGCTGGGGGAACGGGACATTTTGCGCGGTGCCGGCGCCGACCTGCACAGTCGCCTGGTGCTGCTTTCCGGGGAGGAGCGCGCGGCCCGTGGTGCCCAGGGTGGTGTCCAGCGTGCGCGGCAACTGGCGCGGCAGTACCGTGGCTACCTGCGAGGGCAGCCCGAGGCAGCCGTCGCCGATCCCGAGCATCCGCGCTGGCTTGGTGCCTTGCTGGCCCTGGCCTATCCCGATCGCGTGGCCCAGCAGCGCCGTCCCGGTGGTGCCGAGTATCGACTGGCCAACGGTCGCGCGGCGCTGTTCAGCGAAACCGACAACCTGATGAAGCAGCCCTGGCTGGTGATCGCCGACCTGGGCAGCCGCCAGGGCCAGCGTGAGGAGCGCATCTACCTGGCCGCGGATTTTGATCCGACCCTGTTCGATACCGTGCTGGCAGAGCAGGTGCGCAACGTCGACCAGCTGGATTGGGACGAGCGTGAAGGCGTGCTGCGGGCCGAGCGTCAACGCAAGGTTGGTGAGCTGGTACTCAGCCGTGAACCGCTCACCGGCCTGGACGAGTCAGCCCGTAGCCAGGCCCTGGTCAATCTGGTGCGGCGCAAGGGCCTGGAGCTGCTGCCCTGGACCCCGGAGCTGCGCCAGTGGCAGGCTCGGGTGACCTTGCTGCGGCAGCTGGATCTGGCGGACAAGGGCGAGAGCCAATGGCCGGATGTCAGTGATGGCGCCTTGCTCGCAGGGCTGGAGCAGTGGCTACAGCCCTACCTGGGCAAGGTGTCGCGACTGAGTCACTTTGCCAACCTGGAGCTGGCCGGCATCGTCCACAACCTGTTGCCCTGGCCGCTGCCCCAGCGCCTGGACGAGCTGGCTCCGCATCATCTGACAGTGCCCTCGGGCTCCTCGATCCGACTGGACTACAGCGAGCAGCCGCCGATTCTGGCGGTGCGCCTGCAGGAGCTGTTTGGGCTGTCGGACACGCCGCGGATTGCCGGTGGCCGCCAAGTGGTCAAGTTGCACTTGCTGTCGCCGGCGCGGCGTCCGGTGCAGGTCACCCAGGATCTGGCGAACTTCTGGCGCAGCACTTACGCCGAGGTGAAGAAGGATCTCAAGGGCCGTTATCCCAAGCATTACTGGCCAGACGATCCACTGATTGCCGAGGCTACGGCGCGGATCAAACCCCGCAAGTAAAGCGGGGTTACAACGCCGGCAACAGGAACCGGGCAAGCACCGGCAGGTGGTCGGAGATGCGCTGGGTGTCGTCCTGGCGTACTCGGGATTCAACCCGCTTCAGTCGTGGGCTGTAGAACAGGTAGTCCACCGTACGATCCGGGCCGTCGAGGCTCGGGTCGTTGGGGTAGTGGGTCAGCCAGCGAGCACGGTCGACGCCACTGGCCTGAGTGTTGCTGGGGATCATCGGGTACTTGTCCCACAGCAGGTGCAGCGGGCTGTCAGCGTTGTAGGGCGCGCGCTGTTCTTCGCTCAGGCGTTGGTACTGGCTCAGGGGCAGCAGGTTGAAATCGCCGCCAATCAGCCAGGGGGTGCCGCGGCTCTCCAGTTTGTCCAGAACCTTGGCAATGGCCGTCACCTGCTTGTGCTGAGTGTCGTCGGCGCGCTGCGCACGCTCCAGATGGGTGTTCAGCACCACCAGTTGGCCGCCATCGCTCAGGGGCAGGTAGCTCAGCAGCAGGGCGTCCTTGGGCTGGAATTGCCGGCTGATGAGCGAGTGCGGGGCAACCGGCAGTTGCAAGCGTTCGGCGTGATCGATGCGGTAGCGGCTGAGGGTCGCCAGTTGTCGGCCGACGCTGCCGAAAATGTGCGGCGAAGGCACGAAGTCCGCCTTCCAATCGTAAGCCTGGGTGCTGCAGGGGTAGAGGTCGGCGAGCCGCTCCTGCAGGAGTTTGAGTTGATCCTGGTAGGCGCTGGCCTTGGCGCCGTTGTCCACTTCCTGCAGCAGCACCAGGTCCGGCTGTTCGTCGCGGATGACCCGGGCCACTTCGTCGAGGCTGAAGGCCATGTCTTCCAGGGTCGGACGTTCGTCCTCGCCCCGAGCCTGGTCGTTCCAGAACACGTAGCGCTTGCCCGCCAGGTACTGCAGGTTCCAGGTCATCACCTTGAGTGCCTGGCCCGGCACCAGCGGCGTGGCCTGGGCGCTGCAACTGACCATCAGGGTTTCCTTGGGCAGAGGGCGCCAGGTCAGGCTGTAGATCAGGCCGGTCAGTACCAGGCCGATCAGGAGCAGGCTCAACAGGGTGATGCGCAGTAGACGGGTCATCGGCTCGGCTTATGGCGTTGCAGGATGGGCCGGAGCATAACCGAGTGCGCGGCCGTCACCCAAGGGGTAGAGCGGCCGCAAGGTGAATCAGCGGTTGTCCGTTGGCTCGTTGATGAGCATGAACAGGCGGAACAGCACCACGCTGGTGAACAGCTGCAGGAAGCTGTAAGCGCTGTCGATGGCCAGGGACAGGATCGGGTTGTGCGGATCGGGATAGGCGGCTTCGCTCGCCCCCTTGAGCAGCCACAACGGGGCCATGACCGCCAGGATGCACAACAGGATGCGCAGGAAGTGTCCGCGGCTCAGGCGCAGGCTTTCCTTGATGGCCGCCAGGGGCGCCAGGCCCTTGAGCACCAGCAGGTACTCGGCGAAGGCCAGCACCACCATCAGCCACAGCCCCGGCAGCAAATACAGCGACAGCCCGAGCAGAATCAGCAGCGTGCTGACCGCTGTCAGCACGGCGAAGCGCGGCCACAGGCTCAGGGCCATGGCCCAAAGATCACGGTTGCGGGGCGATTCCCCCCGGGTGCGGGCGTCGAGAAACAGGATCAGCGCGCCGGTGTACAGCGGATAGAGCAAGAGCCCCACCACCACGCTGGAGCCGGGAAAGGCATTCTCGCCCAGGGCGCTGCTGACGCCTTGTTGCAGCAGCGCTTCGAGAATCACCAGGGGCAGGCACAGTTGGGCGATGCGGCCGAAGTTGCGTTGGAAAAAATAGAAAGAGTCGCGCAGAACATCTAACGGAGTCATTGATGGGGATCGCAGTTGACCAAGCGGTTGAACACTTTAACCGAAGCAGGCCCTTCGGGAGCAAACGTAAACCTTGAGTAAAGACCATTGAAAGTCGTCGCCCCAACCCCATAACTGGTGCGTACCGCAGCCCTGTGGGGGCACGGACCAGATTTTTACCGGCAATCTAAAGAGGTCGCCATGAACAGCGAAGAGCAAACCCTGATCGATGGACTGTTTTCACGGTTGCAACAAGCCGAGACGGACTCAGCTCCACGTGACGCCCAGGCCGAAGCGCGGATCAAGGAACACCTGATCCGCCAGCCTGCGGCCGGGTATTTCATGACCCAGGCGATCCTGGTGCAGGAGGCTGCCCTGAAAAGCCTCGATGAGCAGAACAAACAATTGAGCCAGCAAGTGCAGCAGTTGCAGGCCGAACTGCAACAGGCTCGCTCCCAGGCCCGCGCTGCGGCTCCGGCGGCCAGTGGCGGCTTTCTGTCGAGCATCTTCGGCGGTTCCCGCGAGCCGCAACCGGCTCCCGCGCAGGCCCCGAGTGTGGCGCCATCCTCCGGCGGTGGCTGGCGTGAGCCGTCCCGTTCTTCCTTCGGCGCGCCTGCGCAGCAGAATTTCGGCGCCCCGCAGCAGAACTATGCGCCGCAACCGGCACCGGCCGCCGGTAGCAGCTTCCTCGGCGGGGCTTTGAAAACCGCTGCCGGGGTGGCCGGCGGGGTGATGCTGGCCCAGGGCATCAGCAGCCTGTTCCACAGCAACCAGCAACCTCAGGAAGTCGTCGAAGTCATCAAGGAAGAACCGGCACCGGCCAGCGACAACAGTGGCTGGGGCAATGACGATCAGCGGCTGGCCAACAACGACTCCTGGGGCAACAGCGACCAGGGCGGCTTCAGCAACGCCGATTACGGCAACGACGACAGTTCGTTCTTCTCCGACGACGATTCCTTCGTCTGAGGCTCCGTCGGTCCGGGGCAGGCGCCTGCCCCGGACCGATTATTCGCGGAACATTCCTTGTGACTGGCATACTGGGCGACTTTTCGGGTCTTGAGCCCCGTTCCAGCCCTTGCGCTGCTGCGCCATGAGGATTAGCGGTGAAGAAAATCGCGGTGTTCGCCGACGTCCAGAACCTCTATTACACCGTCCGCCAGGCCTATGGTTGTCACTTCAACTACGCGGCGCTGTGGGCGGATATCAGTAAGGAGGGGCAGATCGTCGAAGCCTATGCCTATGCCATCGATCGCGGTGACAGCAAGCAGCAGCAGTTTCAGCAGATCCTGCGCAACCTGGGCTTCACGGTAAAACTCAAACCCTACATTCAGCGCAGCGATGGCTCGGCCAAGGGCGACTGGGACGTGGGCATCACCATCGACATCATGGACGCTGCCGCCCAGGTCGACGAAGTGGTGCTGGCCTCCGGCGACGGCGACTTCGACCTGCTGCTCGAGCGCATCATCCACAAGCATGGGGTCAGCGCGGTGGCTTATGGCGTGCCGGGTCTGACTGCCAATTCGCTGATTCGCGCCGCCACCCGCTATGTGCCGATCGAAGGCGCCTTGCTGCTGAAAAGCTGATCATTTTTTATACGGAGCTGCACAGGTTTGGAACGTATTGCCGTCATCGACTTTGAAACCACCGGGATCTCCCCGAGCAGCAGTTGCCGGGCCACGGAAATCGCCGTGGTGATTCTTGAGCAGGGGCGCATCGTCGAGCGTTACCAGAGCCTGATGAATGCCGGCGTGCGGGTGCCGGGCTTTATCGAACAACTGACCGGCATCAGCAACGCCATGCTGCGCAGCGCCCCGCCAGCGGAGCAGGTGATGAACGAGGTCAACGAGTTTGTCGGCACCACGCCGTTGCTGGCCCACAACGCGGCCTTCGACCAGAAGTTCTGGGATTTCGAGCTGGGGCGGATCAAGCGCACCCGCTTGCAGAATTTCGCCTGTTCCCTGCTGCTGGCCCGGCGCCTGATGCCGGCGGCGCCGAACCACAAGCTGGGCACCCTGACCTCATTTGCCGGCTTGCCCCACACCGGTCAGGCGCACCGGGCCATGGCCGACGCGGAAATGGCCGCCAACCTGGTGGCGCACCTGGCCGGCGAGCTACGCCACAAGCATGGCTTGCGTGAACTGTCCCACGACTTCCTCTGCAAGTTGCAGAAGGTCCCGGCTGCCAAGATCCCCGAGCACCTCAAGCGCCAGCGCGGTTTCTGAGGCAGAGCTGCGGCTCACTTGCCGTTGTTTTCCAGTTGCCCCAGGGGGACACGCCGTTCGATGGCGCTGGAAAGCACGATGGAGGTCTTGCTGAAACCGAACTGGGCCACGCGGTTGATCAGTTCCTCCAGCTCCGGCATCGAGCCCACGGCAGCCTGCATGATCACGCAAGGATCTCCCGTCACCCGATGACACTCGGTGAGCTGGGGGATCTTGATCAGTTCGTCATAGTTCTTCTGGTTGCCATGCTGGGCCAGGCGCAGTTCGATCACGCACTGGATCGGCAACCCCACCTTGGCCATGTCGACCTTGGCCTGATAACCGGTGATCACGCCGCTGGCCTCCAGCTTGGCCACGCGCTCGGCCACTGCCGGCGCCGAGAGGTTGACCTTGCGCGCCAGCTCGGCATAACTCGCCCGGCCGTTTTCCAGCAGGCTGGCCAGGAGCAAGCGATCGTATTTGTCCATGGAAGGCCTCTAATAGGTACGACTTTCGAAAGCACGGCATATAGCCCTGAACTCCATGCTTTGGAAAGTGTACTGCCGTTATAAACAGGTTTTGTAACTTAAGTTCCCCGGGTCGCCTTTCTAGAATAGTTCTCCCCCTGCCTGCTCCGAGCTGCCTCCCATGCCTGGCCAAAGCCGTTTTCCCTTGCCGTTGATCGCCGCCTTTTTTGCCCTGTACGTGATCTGGGGGTCGACCTATCTGGTGATCCGCATCGGCGTCGAGTACTGGCCACCGTTGATGCTCGGCGGCGTGCGTTTCATCATCGCCGGCAGCTTGATGTACGCCTTCCTGCGCTGGCGCGGGGTTCCGGCGCCGACCTGGGCGCAATGGAAGGCCGCGGGGATCATCGGCGTGTTGCTGCTCAGTTGCGGCAACGGTGCGGTGACGCTGGCCGAACACTCCGGGGTGACCTCTGGAGTGGCGGCCCTGGCGGTGGCCACGGTGACTTTGTTCACCTTGCTCTGCGGCTATTTCTGGGGTGCACGCAACACGCGTCTGGAGTGGGCCGGGATCATCCTCGGGATGATCGGTATCGGCATGCTCAACCTGGGTTCGAACCTGCAATCGAGTCCGCTGGGTGCGGCCTTGTTGCTGTTCGCGGCGGCGGCCTGGGCCTTCGGTTCAGTGTGGAGCAGGCACCTGCCGCTGCCCCAGGGGGCCATGGCCAGCGCTGCGGAAATGCTCGTCGGTGGCGTGGTGCTGATGATCGGCAGCGTCTTGAGCGGCGAGCATCTGGATGCCATGCCGCCCCTGGAAGGCTGGTTGGCCCTGGCCTATCTGGCCGGCTTCGGGTCGATCATCGCCTTCAACGCCTACATGTACCTGCTCAAGCACGTACGGCCGGCCGCGGCCACCAGCTATGCCTACGTCAATCCGGCGGTGGCGGTGCTGCTGGGGATCGTCTTTGTCGGTGAAACCATCGGCATCGAGGAGGGCCTGGCCATGCTGGTGATCATCAGCGCGGTGGTGCTGATCGGCCTGCCCCAGTGGCGTAAGCCGAAAGCCGCTCCTCAGCAAGAGGTTGTCTGATCAGCCTGCCGGTGGTTGGCCGGCAAGCTTCTGATCCAGAAAGTCGCCGATCAGCTTTGCCACCCGCCGGTGGATATCCTGGCGATCACCGGCATCGCCATCGCGGCAGATAATCTCGTCCCCAGGCGCCTCTTCCTTGAGCAGGGCCAGGGCGCCTGGCTTGCAGACTTGCATGAAGCTGAAGTGGCTGGCATTGGCCAGCACCTCATAGCGCGAAGGCGGGGACGCCAGATGGGCGTTCAGATAGCCCGACTCTTCTTTCACGGGCATGTCCGCGATGTTCACTCCGGCCCCCAGGACCAGGACCGGTGTGTGCAGCGTCGACAAACTCTCGGGGGTAAAGCCGCGGGCGAACCCCAGGTCCAGCGCAACGACGGCCTTGACTCGCGGGTCTCGCAGATCGGCGCTCAGCGGGCCTTGATTGTGCGCGGTGATTCCCAGTTCCGGAGCTATTTGGCAAAGGCGTGGATTGGGATGCAGCCGGCATTCCTCCAGGTAACGTTGCGGGCTGTAGCGGGCGCCGGCCAGCGCGGTGACCGTCCAGCCGCCCAGGGAGTGGCCGATGGCGGCGATGCGTTGCGGGTCGACCGTGCCGGCCAGGGTGTTATCGCGGGTGAGCTTGTCGATGACCCGGCTCAGGTCGCGCGGGCGTTCCCAGAGCTTCGCCGCTTCTGCAGGGCGTTGGTCGAATGTGGTGGTGCCCGGATGGTCGGGGGCCGCGACTATATAGCCTTGGTCCACCAGGCTCGATACCAGCCAGCTGAGATTGCGCCAGTTGCCGCGATAGCCATGGGACAGCACTACCAGCGGATGGGCAGAGCCGCTAGGGGCGGCATCCTTGATGGTCGCTACACCCTGGAAAATCGGGTTTTCAGCCGATGGTCGGAGGGGGGCGGTGGTCGTGGTGGGGTACCAGAGGGCGACATGCAGGGGGCGCTGCTGACTGGCGTCGGCCAGCGTCACTTCACGAAAGCCGATGAGTTCGGCGGCATGCACCAGGGGCAGGTGCAGGCAAAGGCCCGCTAGCATCCATGCGGACAGGGCAAATTTGCGCATTCAGATCTCCATTGGCAAAGCATCGGTGTTCTGCCAGTGGGGGCGCGCTTTGGAGGAATCAACGGCGTTCAGCGGCAGAGGGTGGACGACGACTGATGGCAGTCGCCGTCCACCCTTTTACCTGAAGTGGCCGGGAAAGGGTGACCGGATTGCGGAGCAAGCGGTCACGCCTCTGGCATCAGTTACAGGCGCCGGCGTCGCGCCAGACCTTGCCACTGCCTTCACCGCCGACGGTGGCAGCAGACGGCTCGTTGCCTTTGGTCCACCAGCGGGCGATGTAGTAGCGGCCGTTGTGGCTGACCTTGTCATTGGCCAGGTAGGTGCCTTGACGGCTCCAGGCGCCCAGGCAACCGGCCGGCGTTTCCACGATGTCGGCCAGCACGGTCACACTATGGTCACGGCTGACCGTATGGCTGCCGTTGCCCAGGTTCAGGGTGAAGCGGTAGCTGATGTCCTTGTCGTTCTTGGGCGCGACAAAGGTCAGTTTCGAACCCGAGACCTGGAAGGCGACGCTGGGCGTCACTGTCCATTGGTAGCTCAGCGCCAGACCGGCCGGGTCGCTGGAACCGGCGGCGTCCAGGGTCACTGTTTCACCGCCCTTGGCCTGACTGGCCCCGGCGATGCTCGCCAGCGGCGGCTTGACCGGTGCCGGCTTCTCGGCCAGGACCTTGACCTGATGGGTGCGGGTGGCGCTGTGCTTGCCGTTGTTCACCGTCAGGCTGACGTTGTAGGTGACATCCTGCTCGGCCTTCGGGGCGACGAACTTCATCAGGGTGCCTGCCGCTTGGAAGTCGACACTGGGGCTGATTTTCCAGCTGTAGTTCAGTGCCAGGCCTGCCGGATCACTGGAGGCGGTGGCATTGAGGTAGACCGTTTCACCAGCCTTGGCCTCGGTTGCACCGCCGATGACCGCCACCGGCGGTTTGACCTCTTCCACCGGTGGCTCGACCGGTTTCTCGCCCTCGCTCTGGCACGGGCCCAGGTCACGCCAGACCTTGCCGGCGCCGTCCGGGCCGGTGGTGCTGGCCAGGCCCGGCTCGGCGCCGGAGGTCCACCAGCGAGCCTGGTACTGACGACCTTTCCACTGCACCACATCATTGCCGACGTAAGTGCCTCTGAGCGTCCATTCTGGTTTGCAGCTGGCATTGGCGGCCTTGCCCTTGATCAGCACCTCGTGGGTTCGGGTGCTGCTCTGCTTGCCGTTGCTCAGGGTCAGGGTGAAACGGTAGCGGGTGTCGCTCTGCAGTTCCGGCGCGGTGAAGCTGATGCGCGCGCCGTCGAAGTCGAAGTCCAGGCGCGGCGAGGCTTCCCAGGCGAAGTTCAGGGCATTGCCCTGGGGATCGCTGGAGGCCGAGGCATCGAGGACGATCTTGTCCCCGGCATTGGCTTCGGTCTTGCCGCTGATCACCGCCACCGGAGGTTGACCGGCATTCACGGGCTTGAGGGACGCGGCCTTGATGTCGTTGTCGGCGCTGAATTCGCCGTCGGCCAGCAGGGTCCAGGCGCCGTTTGCACTGTTGCTGCCATAGACCTGATAACCCTTGATGTTGCCGCTCAGGCCGGCGTCCTGGCGCGGCAGATAGTGCAGTTGCGAGAAGCGGCTGTCGGCCCCCAGGTCGATCAGTATTTCATGGGGGTAGCGCGCACCCGCCGCCGTGCTCCAGTACGAGTTGGGGTTGCCGTCGATGGCGTGGTTGCCGACCGCAGCGCCAGGCACCGCGCTGCTGGTGGACATGACCTTCCAGCTATCGCGGGGCAGGGCCTTGCCCTTGGCATCCACCAGCAGCAGTTCGGCGACGCTGGCGTTGTCCTTGCCGTCCACCGCGGAGGTGGCGACGAACTTCAGGTAGCGGCCCTGGGCCGTGTCCTGGGTCAGACCGTAGGCGTGGCCTTCAAGCACCTGATCCTGGGTGGCCCGGTTGTCGGTGTTGATCGCCAGGTACCAGCGCCCCGGCTGCGGGTCGTTCACCCCCAGGGACACGTTGTGGCTGCGTGTCGAGCGGTAGTCGTAGCTTGAGCCGCTGGGCTGGGCGCCGCGCTTGAGCAGCAACTGGATCTGGCCGGCCTTCTCGGTGAGTTCGCCGTCCACCACGGTGAATACCAGGCGCCGGGTGCCTTCGGGAACATCCACCGGGAAGTAGCGCGTCTGGCCGCTGGCCAGGCTGACTTTCTGGTTGAGGATCGAGGTGCTTTGCTCCTGTTCGAGCGGGACCACGGAAGGGCTATAAGCCGACATCCGCGCCGCGTTTTCCCGCCAGACCCGGGCCATGTTGGCGGTTGTCGCGTTGCCCAGCGGCACGCCCCGGCTGTCCTTGACGTCCGGGTTGGAGAAATAGCCCACATGGTTGCCGCAGAGGATGGTGCCGACCCGGCCGTTGTTGTAGCCGAAGCGGTAGCTCTTGCCATCGGAACAGTGGTTGCCGCCGATGTTGTGGCCCAGCTCATGACGGAAGACGGTGGCCGACTTGATGGAGTTGATGGTGTAGCGGCCGTTGATGTAGCCCCACCCTACGGCGGTGTCCTGGCCGGGGGTGCCCACGACGAAACTGGCCACCACGTCGGGGCTGTAGCGACGCATGCCTTCGGCGAAGACCTTGCTGACCTGGCCCAGGTTGGTGCCGGTGATGGCCGCATCCTGGGGCACCACCTGAGTGCCCACCAGGCGCAGGCGCACGCCCTGGACCTTGGACTGTTGCAAGGCGCGGTTGACCGAGGCCACCTGGACCAGGGCGTAGGCTTCGTGGTCACCGATATAGTCGGCGGCGGCCTGGGAGAACCCGGCCAGCAGGTCGATCACGGTTTCGCCCTGGACGTTGCGGTTGACCTGGAAACTGCGCAGGCCGCTCTGCGACTCCTTCAGGGCTGGGGTTTCGCTGCCGTCATCGGCGATGTAGTCGACGCTCGACGGGTCAAAGGCGGCTCCGGCGTCGAAGTGGATCATCGACTGCTGGCCGTTGGCGTCGCCGCGAATGATGGCATTGGCGTCCGGCAACAGGGCGATGAAGCTGCCGTCGGGGCGCGCGGCGAGGGTCATCTCTCCGGGGGCGCTGAGGGTACGGGCGCGTCCCTCCAACTGGCCGGTCATGACCCGCAGGTCCTTGAAGGTATCGTCCTGTTGCGCGATCAGGCTGCGGATGCGCATCCCGGTGACCTGTTGCAGCTGTTCGGTGCCGGTTTCGGCGGCGCCGAATGGCATCGCCCTGGCGCCGGGCAACTGCAGGTTGATGAAGTGACCCTGGATCACCGTCGCGCCGAGAGCGGCATCGGGGCTGTGCTGGACGACATCGGCCTGCGCCATGCCGCCAAGCGGCAAGAGCAGGGCAGCGCCCAGGCTGGCGCCCCAAAGGCGGGTCGCGCGGGACAAGGCGGTCAATCTGAAGCTCGACATAACTATTCCTGGATAGTCTCAGCGCGGTGCGAAACCTGGCGAACAGGACCGCTAAAGCGTCCGCGCTGAGGAGGTGGATAAGGAGTTTTGCCGGCGGAGGGCATCATAGGCAGGGGCGCTGCGGGCGTACATCGAACAGGGGGCTTTTCGTACCGGTCCTAGGCAGCGGGCGCAATCGCCGGAGCGTCCAGGCCGGCACACCACGGCATGGGTGCGCTGCCATAGAGAGGGGGGCGAGGTCATGCAGGCAGCGGCCATCGGGGCCGCCGCCTGCGCTGGGGGAAGGGGGCTGGTTGCCGGGGACGTGAAGCCCCCGGCGGCTGTCAGTGACAGGGGCCG
Source organism: Pseudomonas sp. BLCC-B112 (assembly GCF_028550695.1). Classification (NCBI taxonomy): domain Bacteria; kingdom Pseudomonadati; phylum Pseudomonadota; class Gammaproteobacteria; order Pseudomonadales; family Pseudomonadaceae; genus Pseudomonas; species Pseudomonas sp. BLCC-B112. Next base: position 166,127 of record NZ_JAQQGK010000007.1, on the reverse strand, counting down.
AGGTCGTTCCAGACCTTGCCGCTGAAGTCCGGCCCGGTGAACGCCGGGTTGCCCGGCTCCTGGCCTTGGGTCCACCAGCGGGCGAGGAAGAAGCGCCCGTTGTGGCTGACTTTCTGACCGCCCAGGTAGGCCGTGCTGCGCGTCCAGGCAGCTGTGCAGCCAGGCGCCGTTTGCGGTGGGGGGGCGAGGACCGTGATGCTGTGCTCGGCGGTCGCGGTTTTCTGGCCGTTGTCCACGCTCAGGGTGAAGCGGTAGCGGGTGTCCTGCTTGAGCTGCGGGGCGTTGAAGCTGACGCTTGCGCCGTCATGGCTGAAGTCCAGTGCCGGCGTGACTTGCCAGGCAAAGCTCAAGGCTTTGCCTTGCGGGTCGCTGGAACCCGAGGCATCCAGCAGCACCCGTTCACCGGCGTTGGCCTGGCTGCGACCGCTGATCACGGCGACAGGTGGCAGGCTGGCCTCGACTGGTTTGAGGGCAACGGATTTGACCTCGTTGTCGGCACTGAACTCGCCTTTGGCCAGCAGCGCCCAGGCGCTGGTCGGGCTGTCACCGCCATACACTTCGTAGCCCTTGATGTTGCCGGCGGTATCGTTGTTTTGCCGCGGCAGGTAATTCAAGGAAGAGAAGCCCCGCTCTGCTCCGAGGTCGATGATGATCTCGTGGGGATAGCTGGCACTGCCCGAACTCCAGTACGAGTTTGGTCTGCCATCGACGAACCACAGGCTGTTGTCGATGCCGGAGGTCTTGCCGTTGACCGAGTGGACGCGCCAGCCGTTTCTCGGCAGCGGCTTGCCCTTGGCGTCGGCCAGCAGCAGTTCGGCGATGCTGGCGACTTTGCTGCCGTTGATCGACGACGTGGCGACAAAACGCAGGTAGCGAGCCTGGCTGGTTTCCTGGGTCTTGGTGAAGACATGGCCTTCAAGCAACTGGTCGCTGGCGCTCTTGTTCTTCTCGGCTCGTACCCCGACGTACCAGCGTCCGGGCTTGGGATGGCTCACTCCCAGGGCGACGCCATGGTTTTCCAGGGAGCGGTAGTCATAGTCGCTGGCGGTGGGGCGGGCGCCGTGCTTGAGCAGCAGTTGCACCTTGCCCGCTCGTTCATGGCGCGGGCCGTGGTTGATCGACAACGCCAGGCGCTCGGTGCCCTCGGGAATATCCAGGGCCTCGTAGTGGATGACGTTCTGTTTCAGGTCGATGGACTTGCTCAGCAGCGGTGTGACCTGTTCGTGGTCCATGGGGATCACCGCCGGGCTGTAGGCGGACATGCGCTGGGCGCCTTCACGCCACAGGCGAGCCATGTTGGCGGTGCCCAGTTGGCCCAGGGGCACGCCCAGGTTGTCCCTGACATCAGGGTTGGAGTAGTAGCCCACGTGGTTGCCACACAGGATCGTGCCCACCCGGCCGTTGTGGTAGCCGAAACGGTCGCTGCTGCCGTCCGAGCAATGACCGCCGCCGATGTTGTGTCCCACCTCGTGGCGAAAGGTGGTGGGCGACTTGATGTTGTTGATCGAGTAACGGCCATTGACATTGCCCCAGCCGAGCATGGTGTCGACCCCCGGGGTGCCGACAAAGAACCCAGTCACCAGATCGGGGCTGTATTGCCGCATGCCTTCGGCGAACAGGGTGCTGACCTTGCGCATGGTTCCGTCGGTGCCGGAGGTGATCGGGTGATCCTCGGCAATGACCTGGGTGCCCACCAGGCGCAGGCGTACCCCTTCGATCTGTGACTGGCGCAAGGCATGGTTGACCGAGGCGACCTGGGCCAGGGCGTAGGCTTCGTGGTCGCCGATGTAGTCGGCGGCGGCCTGGGAGAAGCCGGCCAGCAGGTCGATGACGGTTTCGCCCTGGGCGTTGCGGTCGACCTGAAAGCTGCGCTGGCCGTTGCGGGTCTGCAGCAGGTTGGGCTCCTGGGCTTGCTCGGACTGCACATAGTCGATGTTGCCGGGCGCATGGGAGTGCCTGGTTTCGGCGGGGATCAGCGTCTGCTGACCATTGGCGTCGCCGCGAATGGTGGCATTGGGCAGCAGGGCAATGAAGCTGCCATCGCTGCGGGCAGTGACGACGACGTTGCTTTCACCCAATGCCAGGCGAGCGGGGCCCTGGGCCCGGCCCACCAGGACCTTGATGTCCTTGAAGCGATCGTCCTGCTCCAGGCGCAGGGCGCCGATACTTAGTCCGGTGGCCTGGGTCAGGCGCTCGGTACTGGCGGCGGGCGCGTTGCGCAGCCTGGGATCGGGGTTCAAGGCCTGGATGTCGATGAACGGGCCGCTGATTACAGCGGCGCTGGCAACGGCAGGTGTGGCGGGTGATGTCTCGTCGGCCAGGGCCGGGTTGGCCAAGGGCATGAGCAGGACCGCACCCAGGCTAGCGGCGCGGATGGCATCGGCCAGGGAAAGGTAAGGCAGTCGGCGGTGGGGCATAACCACTCCAGGGCAAGCACAGCGCAGCGCGAAACCAGTTTTGGGAATCGTTAGATGACGGGCGCTGATGAGGTGAGTTTGGGAGGTTTGCCGGCGCGGTGAATCTTATGAATCGACCTGTTGCTTGTACATGTCCGCCAGGCCTTTTCGGTCATGTACGAAGCAGCGGATGCGCGGGGATGCCAAGCGGCGGTAGGGAAAGCAAGCGCTTAAAATTGCGGTAAACTGCCGCCCATTGCCTCTTCAGTGCTGACTTTTTCCTACGGTACCCCCCCCATGACATTCGCCACTCTTGGCCTGATCGAACCTCTGCTGCGCGCCCTCGAAACCCTCGGCTACCAGACCCCGACCCCGGTGCAGGCGCAAGCCATTCCGGCGGTGCTGGGCGGTCGTGACCTGATGGCGGCGGCCCAGACCGGCACCGGCAAGACTGCCGGTTTTGCCTTGCCGCTGCTGCAGTTGCTGACCATGGAAGGGCCGAAGGTCGACAGCAACTCGGTGCGCGCGCTGATCCTGGTGCCGACCCGCGAGCTGGCCGAACAGGTCCACGAAAGCGTGCGTCAGTACGCCGAGCACCTGCCGCTGCGCACCTACGCGGTGTACGGCGGGGTCAGCATCAACCCGCAGATGATGAAGCTGCGCAAAGGTATCGATCTGCTGGTGGCGACCCCGGGGCGTCTGCTGGACCTGTTCCGCCAGAACGCGGTGAAGTTCAGCCAGTTGCAGACCCTGGTGCTGGATGAGGCCGACCGCATGCTGGATCTGGGCTTCTCCGAGGAGCTCAAGAGCATCTATGCCGCGCTGCCGAAGAAGCGCCAGACCCTGCTGTTCTCCGCCACGTTCTCCGACGCCATCCGCCAACTGGCCGGGCAGATGCTCAGCGACCCGCTGAGCATCGAGGTCAGCCCGCGCAACGTGGCCGCCAACACGGTCAAGCAATGGGTGGTGCCGGTGGACAAGAAGCGCAAGCCGGAACTGTTCAGCCACCTGCTGCGCAAGAACCGCTGGAAGCAGGTGCTGGTGTTCGCCAAGACCCGCAACGGCGTGGATGCGCTGGTGGAAAAGCTTCAGGGCCAGGGCGTGAACGCCGACGGCATCCATGGCGACAAGCCCCAGGCCACGCGCCAGCGCGCCCTGGACCGGTTCAAGGCCAGCGAGATCCAGATCCTGGTGGCCACCGACGTGGCGGCCCGTGGCCTGGACATCGAAGACCTGCCGCTGGTGGTCAACTTCGACTTGCCGATCGTCGCTGAGGACTACATCCACCGCATCGGTCGTACCGGCCGTGCCGGCTCCACCGGTGAGGCAATCTCCCTTGTGTGTGCCGACGAAGTCAACCTGCTGTCGGCGATCGAGATGCTCACTCGCCAGACTTTGAAGCGCCATGAAGAGCAGGACTTCGAGCCCGAGCACCGGGTGCCGGAAACCGACGCCAGTGGCCAGGTGGTGAAAAAACCGAAGAAGCCCAAGAAACCGAAAACTTCCGGCGGTGGCGGCAAGCGCAACCTGGGCAAGTGGGTGGACAGTGGTGAAGTGGCCGAAGCGCCAGCGGTGAAACCGGTACGCAAGGTCCCGGCGTTCAACACCGGGCCACGCAAGCGCAAGCCTTGATCTGAATTGTGCTGACCTCTTCGCCGGCCAGTCGGCTCCTACAATCCCCCGTAGGAGCCGGCTGGCCGGCGAAGCTATTTATGGCCGGTGTTGCAGCCACTCCAGCATTCCCAGCCCGGCCCGACGGCCGCTGGCAAAGCAGGCGGTCAGCAGATAACCGCCGGTGGGGGCTTCCCAGTCGAGCATTTCCCCGGCGCAGAACACCCCGGGTAGTTGCTCCAGCATCAGTCGTTCATCCAGCGCTTCGAAGGCGACGCCGCCGGCGCTGCTAATGGCCTCGTCCAATGGGCGGGTCTTCACCAGCGTCAAGGGCAGAGCCTTGATCGCCGCCGCCAGGCGCGCCGGATCGTTGAAGGTGTCGGCGCCCGTCAGCTCACGCAGCAACCCCGCTTTCACCCCCTCGATCCCCAACTGACTCTGCAGGTGCTTGGCCATGGAGCGCGAGCCACGCGGCTTGGCCAGGGCGGCCTGGACCTTGTCCCGAGGCTTGCCCGGCAGCAGGTCGATATGAATGGTGGCTTGCCCGTGTTGGTGGATGCTGTCGCGGATCGGCGCCGACAGGGCATAGATCAGACTGCCTTCGATGCCGCTGGCAGTGATCACGCATTCCCCCAGCCGGGGGATGTCGTCATTGAGGCCGATGGCCACGTTCTTCAGCGGCGCCCCGGCGAATTTGCTGCGCAGCAACTCGCTCCAGGCATTGACCTCGAACCCGCAATTGCTTGGTTGCAAGGGGGCTACCTGCACTCCGCGCTGTTGCAGCAGGGGCAGCCACGCTCCATCGGAACCCAGGCGCGACCAACTGCCACCGCCCAGTGCCAGCAGGGTTGCATCGGCCTCTACCGCGCGCTCGCCTTCGGGGTATTGGATGCGCAGGCTGCCGTCGGCATTCCAGCCCAGCCAGCGGTGCCGGGTGTGGATAACCACCCCGGCGTCGCGCAGGCGCTTGAGCCAGGCGCGCAGCAGCGGCGCGGCTTTCATGTCGGTGGGGAACACCCGTCCCGAGCTGCCGACGAAGGTGTCGATACCCAGGCCGTGAATCCATTGGCACAAGGCCTCGGCGCCGAACTCGCGCAGCAGCGGGGCGATGTGCGGGGCTCGCTCGGCATAGCGCGAGAGGAAGGCCGGGTAGGCTTCGGAGTGGGTGATGTTCATGCCACCGACCCCGGCCAGGAGGAACTTGCGGCCCACCGATGGCATGCCGTCGTACAGATCGACCCGAACGCCGGCCTGGCTCAGTACCTCGGCAGCCATCAGACCGGCAGGGCCGCCGCCGATGATCGCGACGTGGGAAGTAGGGGAGGGGGACATCAAAAAGCCTAGAAAATGGGAGGGGTGGTTATTGTAAGCAATGCTCGGGAACAGCACCTGCTGGATGAGTTGCCGGCCATTGGTACAACGTCATGACCGGCAGTAACCAAGTCCTTGATTAAATCTGCACGAACCCCGTAAACGCATGAAACAGTCGCGCCGGCCAGTGCAGTCTTCATTTAAGACGACCGGTATCCATCTGGGTTATTCGACTGCCAACGCCACGTATCCTCCATCATCTCCTTCAACCCTAGCTCCGCCCTCCAGCCCAGATCCTTAAGTGCCTTGGACGGGTCTGACCAGCATTGCGCAATGTCGCCTTGGCGGCGTGGGGAGAAAGTGTGGGGAATGCTGCAGCCAGAGGCGTCCTCGAAGGCTTGGATCATCTCCAGTACTGAGTAACCCACCCCAGTCCCGAGGTTCCAGGCATTTATACCGGTGTGCTGGGAAATGTAGTTCACGGCTGCTACGTGCCCTTTGGCAAGATCAACTACATGAATGTAGTCCCGAACACCGGTGCCATCGGGGGTCGGATAGTCGTTGCCATAGATGGAAAGTCTTTCGAGTTTTCCCACTGCGACACGGCTTATGTAGGGCAGTAGATTTTCCGGCAGGCCGTTGGGGTCCTCGCCCAGAAGTCCACTCTGATGTGCGCCCACCGGATTGAAGTAGCGCAGCAGGGCAACTGACCAGCGTGGATCGGCTGCTGCCATATCCTGCAGCATCTTTTCTACCATTAACTTGGAGGTGCCATAGGGGTTGGTAGGTGTTCCCAGCGGGCAGCTCTCGACAATCGGTATCTGCACCGGGTCGCCGTACACTGTGGCGGAGGAACTGAACACCAGGCGGTAGACGCCTGCGGTGGCCATGGCCTGGCACAAGGTGATGCTGCCACTCACGTTGTTCTGATAGTAGGACAAGGGTTGCTTTACGCTCTCACCGACGGCTTTCAGGCCAGCGAAGTGCAGTACCACATCAATCTCGTGCTGGGTAAAAATACGGTCAAGGATGGCGCGGTCGCAAACATCACCTTGAACAAATACAGGGGTGCGACCGGTAATTTGTTGCACGCGCTGTAGCGAGAGCATGGAACTATTGCACAGGTTATCCAGAACCACCGCCTCGTGGCCTGCTTGAAGCAATTCCAGCAATGTGTGTGAACCAATATACCCTGCACCGCCAGTTATTAAGAACCGCATAGTTATGAGCCTGTTTCAAGTGAGTGCTGACAGTCCGGCCGCAGTATTATCTGGATCTGATGGTGGATTTTGAAAAATGATACAGCACTGCCAATAGGTTTTTAACGCTTTCATTCGGACAACATAATAAAATTTGCTCGCGTCAAGCCCGATGTCCAGTGCGCTTGTCAGATCGCAGGATCTTGCTTTTGATCACTCGCAAACGTGGTCCCCTCACACAAGTACACGGTTATGTAACGGAAAAAGCGCTCGACCATGTTCATCCAAGAGCTGAACGTCGGGGGGGAAATGCATTTGGAAGTGTTTATGTTTTTCCAGCGACGCTTTCATATTGGGATGCTTGTGGGGGGTGTAGTTGTCGGTCATCAAATGCAGTTGTAGATGCTTGGGTATTTCTCGATTGATCTTCTTGAGCAACTTCCAGCCACTGTTGATGCCGATGTTGATATTCAATATTCCTAATCAAATGCCCCTGTAGTTAGTTCAGGCCGTGAACAGCGTGGCGGTGCCATGACGCACATAATCGTGGGACTGCATCATGCTTCGGCAGCTCCATCGAGCTTTACCGATGCGTGGTTGAGTGACTGGCTCAAGGACGCGACGCACAGCTTCGAGGGGCAGAAAAGGTTTACGGCCCCACCTGGCTTATCGAGCAAACCGTTATCTGGCAACGAGTGTGGGCGTCGAAAAACGCCAGGGAGGTGTGTCGCTACCCTGATCAAAAAACAGACACTGCTCTGCAAGCCTTGCAGAGCAAGGGATCTAGCGCCTTTCACTCAGGTTATCCACAGGCAGCTCCACAGGTATTGGGGGTAAGCGATCCACAACAACATGACCGTCTGGTGACATTGATCAAAAAACAGGCGATTGCCTTGAGGCCCCGTAGAGCAAGGGCTGTAGAGGCTTTCTCCCAGGTTATCCACAAGCGGCTCCACAGTGGATGTGGGTAAGGCCGCAAGGGCTCAGTAGCAGCCTGACGACTCCCAGACGCGTTGTGCGCTGTGATGGAGGATGCCGTGGCGTCGGGCCAGGGCCTGGCGGTCCTTGCTGTAGCCGCCGCCGATCACGCCGACCACCGGGATGTCGCGGCCCAGGCAGTGGCGCATGACTCGCTCGTCACGCTCGGCCAGGCCGGCATCGGTGAGCTTGAGGTAGCCCAGGGCATCGTCCTGGTGCACGTCGACCCCGGCGTCGTAGAGCACCAGATCCGGCTGATACAGGGGCAGCAGGTAGTTGAGAGCGTCGTCCACCACCTTGAGGTAGTCGGCGTCGCCCATGCCCATGGGCAGCGGGATATCCCAGTCGCTCTGGGCCTTGCGTGCGGGGAAGTTCTTTTCACAGTGCAACGAGACGGTCACCGCGTCGGGGGTATGTTGCAGGATCCGAGCGGTGCCATCGCCCTGATGCACGTCGCAGTCGAAGATCAGCACCCGTCCCACTCGCCCGCTTTGCAGCAGGTAATGGCTGATCACCGCCAGGTCGTTGAAGATGCAGAACCCCGCCGGGTAGTCGTAGTGGGCGTGGTGGGTACCGCCGGCCAGGTGGCAGGCCAGGCCATGTTGCAGCGCCTTTTCGGCCGTCAGCAGGGAGCCGCCGACAGCGCGCACCGTGCGCCGGGCCAGGGCTTCGCTCCAGGGCAGGCCGAGGCGCCGCTGGTCTTCCCGGGACAACTCGCCGCTCATGTAGCGTTCGATATAGCCAGGGTCGTGGGCCAGGGCGAGGATGTCGGCCGGGCACAGCTCGGGGCGCAGCAGATCGGCATCGTGGGTCAGGCCACTGTCCACCAGGTGGTCGCGCAGCAGGCGGAACTTGTCCATGGGAAAGCGGTGCTCCGCCGGGAACTCGGGGCTGTAGTCGTCGTGATAGATCAGTGGCAATGACATGGCATTTTCTTAGAGGAACCCGTGAAGGATCCTACCAGCGATGTAGACTTGCACCCACGGAAACGGAGGGGCCTGATGGAGCCAATACTGCAACTCGAAAGCGCGCGTCTGCTGCTGCGCCAGTGGCGTGACGATGATTTGCCGGCATTTGCCGCGATGTGTGCCGATCCGCAGGTCATGCGCTACTTTCCCGCGCCCCTGAGTCGTCTGGAAAGTGCCGCGCTGATCGGGCGCATACGCGGGCATTTCGCCGAACATGGCTTTGGCCTCTGGGCGCTTGAACGTAAGGATAACGGTGCCTTTATCGGCTTTACCGGGCTGCTGGAGGTGGGCTTCGAAGCGCCCTTTACCCCTGCGGTGGAGATCGGCTGGCGCCTGGCCCGGGAACACTGGGGCCTGGGGTATGCCAGCGAAGCGGCCTGGACTGCCTTGCGTTGCGCTTTCGATCGACTGGCCCTGGACGAAGTCGTGGCCTTCACCACCCGCAATAACCTGCCGTCGCAGAAAGTCATGCAGGCCATTGGCATGCATCACGCGGCCCAGGAGGATTTCGAACACCCGAAACTCGCCGACGATCATCCGTTGCGCGAGCATGTGCTGTACCGCATTACCCGCGAACAATGGCTGGAAACCTTGCATGGATAGCAGGCGCGCACGTTTAGAATGTGCCGACGAGATACCTGGCCCCAATTGATATCACCGCCGCAGCCGAGATTGCGCGGTGTTGCCCTGTGTGAGGAGAGTCTGAATGAGTCATGTGCTGGATGATCTGGTCGATCTGTTGACCCTGGAAGCCATTGAAGAAAACCTGTTTCGCGGTCGCAGCCAGGACCTGGGTTTTCGCCAGCTGTTTGGCGGCCAGGTGCTCGGCCAGTCGTTGTCCGCGGCCAGTCAGACGGTAGAGGAAGCACGTCACGTGCATTCCATGCACGGCTATTTCCTGCGTCCCGGCGACGCCGCCTTGCCGGTGGTCTATCAGGTGGATCGGGTGCGCGACGGCGGCAGCTTCAGCACCCGGCGGGTGACGGCGATCCAGAAGGGCAACCCGATCTTCACCTGCAGTGCTTCCTTCCAGTACGACGAAGAAGGCTTCGAGCACCAGAACAGCATGCCCCAGGTGGTCGGGCCGGAGAACCTGCCGTCGGAGCTGGAAATCACCACCCAGCGCGCGCACCTGATTCCCGAGCACATGCGCGAGAAGCTGCTGTGCCCCAAGCCCATCGAAGTGCGCCCGGTGACCGAGAAGGACCCCTACAATCCGCAGCCGATGGATCCTGTGAAGTACGTCTGGTTCCGCGCCGACGGTGCTCTGGCGGACATCCCGGCGCTGCACAAGTACCTGCTGGCCTACGCGTCGGACTTCGGCCTGCTGACCACCTCGATGCTGCCTCATGGCAAGTCGGTGTGGCAGAAGGACATGCAGGTCGCCAGCCTCGATCACGCCTTGTGGTTCCACGCCGACCTGCGGGCCGACGACTGGCTGCTGTACGCCATGGACAGCCCTTGGGCCGGTAACTCCCGGGGCTTCTCCCGGGGCAGCGTGTTCAACCGTGCCGGTCAACTGGTAGCCTCGGTGACTCAGGAAGGGTTGATCCGTCATCGCAAGGATTGGGCATGAGTCTTTCAGACATAGAACATTGGGTGTTCGACATGGACGGCACCCTGACCATCGCCGTGCATGATTTCGCGGCGATCCGCCAGGCGCTGTCGATTCCTCCGGAGGACGACATCCTCACTCACCTGGCGGCCTTGCCGGCAGAGGAGTCTGCGGCCAAGCACGCCTGGCTGCTGGAGCACGAGCGCGACCTGGCACTGGGTTCGCGCCCGGCGCCGGGTGCGGTGGAACTGGTGCGGGAGCTGGCCGGACGCGGTTATCGCCTGGGCATCCTCACCCGCAATGCCCGGGAGCTGGCCCACGTGACCCTGGAAGCCATCGGCCTGGCGGACTGCTTTGCCGAAGCTGATGTGCTGGGGCGCGACGAGGCCCCGCCCAAACCCCATCCCGGTGGTTTGCTGAAACTGGCCGAGGCTTGGGATGTGGCGCCGCAGCGCATGGTCATGGTCGGTGACTACCGCTTCGACCTGGACTGTGGACGGGCAGCGGGGACGCGCACGGTGCTGGTGAACCTGCCGGACAACCCCTGGCCGGAGCTGACCGACTGGCATGCCCGGGATTGCGCGCAGTTGCGCGAACTGCTGTCGGCCTGAGGGCCTGTTCGCTGGTAAGTCGGTTCTTACCCGTCCTGTAGGAACCGCCTTGCCGGCGAAAGCGTCATTTCAGACAGCGCCTTTCTCTACTTGAACAGCGCCGCCTGCCCTGCGGGGGAGGTGAACATCTTGTCGCCGTCATGCCCGACCCCGGGCACTTCCACCAGCCGTTGTGGCAAGCCTTGCGGGTGACGCCGCATCAGGTAGTCGAAGTAGTTGTGCCCGCGAATCAGCCGGTAGGCGCCCTGGGTCTCGGCCGCGCAGCTCTTGTCCAGGGCCGGGTGGTTGGGGTCGATGTCCTGCTGGCCCAGCAGGTAGGTGATGTGGCGTGTGACGTAGCCTTGTTCGAGCTGCGCCGGGGATGGGGCGCTGGCATAGGCCGGGAGCCGGTTCAGGCCATATTTCCAGTCGTTGAACCCCGGGCAACTGGCCGGCTCGAAAGCCACCGGGCGCGTTGCATCGAAGTAGGCGTAGGACGACGGATTGGCGATCACGTAGCGCAGTTCGATTCCGGACTGCTTCAACTCGGCATGTTGCCCTGTGGTCAGGGCATAGCGCTGCACCACCTGGGCGCCGCCGGAGTGGCCGGCAATCACCACTTCCTTGAGTGCAGGAAAGAACTGGCGGTCCTGCAGACGCTGGAGGACGGCATCCAGTACCGCGTAGGAGCTGATGGCCACGGGGCCGGCAGCAGGTTCGCCGGCCATCCAGTCATTACCTTTCCAGCGCAGTAGCGCGTCCGGTAGCTGATGGCGGGCGATGTCACTCTGGTTGAGAAACTGGGGGGCGATCACCAGGGTTGCGGCGCTTTGCCCTGCTTGTCGTGAAGCACTTTCGCCGCTCTTCAGGTAAGTCTGGGCGTTGCGCAGCCGACCATGAACCATGATCAGCGCGCGCTGCACCCCGGGCAGTGGCTGGCGCCAGTCCTGGCTCAGGCCCAGGGCCAGTTGCCCGCCCTCCAGGGGCAGGCGTTCGGGGCTGACGACCTTGACTGTGTGTTCCGCGGCCTGGGCACCCAGGCAGCCCAGGCACAGTAATGCCGCCAGCAGTCGGCCCATCTACAGGCTCTTGGCGGCGAAGGTATCGCACTGGCCAACCTGGCCCTGGCTGAAGCCGGTCTTGAACCAGCGCACCCGTTGCGCCGAGGTGCCGTGGGTGAAGGAATCCGGTACGACCCGGCCCTGGCCTTGTTGCTGCAGTCGGTCGTCACCGATGGCATTGGCAGCGTTCAGGGCTTCTTCCACATCCCCGGGCTCCAGCCAGTTCAGGCGCTTCTGCCCATGGTAGGCCCAGACCCCAGCCAGACAGTCGGCCTGCAATTCCTGGCGCACCAGTAGACCGCCGTCACCTTCCATTTGCCGGCCTTGCTGGCGTGCGGCCTGCATTTTTGCCGAGACCCCCAGCAGGGTCTGTACGTGGTGCCCGACTTCATGGGCAATCACGTAGGCCTGGGCGAAGTCGCCGGCAGCGGAAAAGCGCTGGGCCATCTCGCGGAAGAAGTCCATGTCCAGGTACACCTGCTGATCGGCAGGGCAATAGAAGGGGCCGCTGGCAGAGGTGGCGGAGCCGCAGGCGGAGTTGACCCGGCCACGGAACAGAATCAGCTTGGGCGCCTGATACTGGCGGCCGGCCTGCTGGAAGATCTGGCCCCAGGTGTCTTCGGTGTCGCCGAGGATGGCGCGGACGAACTCCGCCTGCTCGTCATTGGCCGGTGGGCTCTTGCGCGCCTGGGTGGTGGCCGGGGCCGAGGTCTGGCCGCTCTGGCCCACCAGTTGACCGAGGATCTGCAGCGGGTCCTGGCCGGTGGCCCAGCCGATACCGACGATCAGGATGATCGCCGTCAGGCTCAGCCCCTTGCCACCGCCAAAACGCAGGCCGCCACCACCGCCGCCACCGCTGTCATTTCGCGCATCCACGACGTTGTCGCTGCGCCGGCCTTTTTTCCAAAGCATGGGGGAGTCCTCGTTTTTTTCTGCTGGTCAGTGTTGCTGCTGGCATGAAGCGGCGCCAGTCCGGTCGTCAGGGATTTTTGCGCACGCTACCATGGCCCGATTGCGGATCTCTCCGCTCCTGGCGCATTCGGGGCTCCCTATTGAACATCGATACCCGCATCAAATTCCGTCACTTGGTGTGTTTTCTTGAAATGGCCCGCCAAGGCAGCCTGGCGCGGGCCGCCGACGTGCTGTCGGTGAGCCAGCCGGCAATGTCGAAAACCCTCAAGGAACTGGAGGAGCTGCTGGACACTCGGCTGTTTGCCAGGAGCAAGGCCGGGCTCAGCCTGACCGAAGCCGGGCGAGCCTTCCTGCGCTATGCCGGGCCTTCGGTGCAGGCCCTGCGCGAAGGCGTCAGCAGTTTGCGCGGCGGCGAATACGCTGCCGGGCTGGTGCGTATCGGCGTGTTGTCCACGGTGGAAAGCCTGCTGCTGCCGGAGGTGATGCGGCGCCTGCACCAGCGGCATTCGGCGTTGACCGTGAGTGTGCTGACCGGCCCCAGCGCCCATCTGCTTTCGCAACTGCGAGTCGGTGATCTGGATCTGGTGGTCGGCCGCATGACCGAGAGTCCGGAGATCCACGGCCTGAGCTTCGAGCACCTGTACAGCGAATCCATGACCCTGGTGGCCCGCCCCGAGCATCCCCTGGCGACCGGGCCCCTGGATCGCGACGCGCTCAGCGCCTATCCGCTGGTACTGCCCCTGGCTGGCACCAGCATTCGCAAGCACGCCGACAGCCTGTTCATTCAGTGCGGTATCGCCCAGTCGCAACAACGCCTGGAAACCCTGTCGGTGGCCCTGAGCCGGCGCTACACCCTGTCCAGCGATGCACTGTGGATAGCGCCGCTGGATGCAGTGCGCCTGGACCTGGCCAATGGCGAGTTGCAGGAGCTGGATCTGGGCCTGCGCGAGCCCGGCGGTTCGGTGGGTATCTCCAGCAATGCCAGCCTGCCGCTGTCCCTGGCGGCGCAATGGGCGGTGGATGTGCTCAGGGAAGTGGGGCGGGCCTATCACGAGGGCAGTTATCCATAACCTTTTGGTTATGGATGGTGGGCGGCTTTTCAATTTTCCCCGCTCCTGGTTTGTTTGAAACTGCGCCGGCTGCGCTCCATAAATCAAACAACAGGAGATCGACATGTCTGATGCAGACAGCAGTCGCTTCGTGATTCGCGACCGTAATTGGCACCCCAAGGCCCTGACCCCCGACTACAAGACCTCCGTCGCCCGCTCGCCGCGCCAGGCACTGGTGAGCATTCCGCAATCGGCCAGCGAAACCAGCGGCCCGGACTTCTCCCACTTGCGCACCGGGCGTTTCGATAACGACCTGCTGCTCAACTTCAACCACGGCGGCTTGCCAGTGGGCGAGCGGATCATCGTTTCCGGGCGGGTCTGCGATCAATATGGCAAGCCGATCCCCCACACCCTGGTGGAAATGTGGCAGGCCAACGCCGGTGGCCGTTACCGGCACAAGAACGACCGCTACCTGGCGCCCCTCGATCCGAACTTCGGCGGCGTCGGCCGAGCCCTCACCGACCGTGACGGCTACTACAGCTTCCGCACCATCAAGCCCGGGCCTTACCCCTGGCGCAACGGTCCCAACGACTGGCGCCCGGCGCATATCCACTTCTCCATCAGCGGCCCGTCGATTGCCACGCGGCTGATCACCCAGCTGTATTTCGAAGGCGACCCGTTGATCCCGCTGTGCCCGATCGTCAAGTCCATCGCCAACCCGGACGCGGTGCAGAGCCTGATCGCGCGCCTGGACATGGGCAACGCCAACCCCATGGATTGCCTGGCCTACCGCTTCGATATCGTGCTGCGCGGCCAGCGCAAGACCCACTTCGAAAACTGCTGAGGAGCCTGCCATGCCTGTTCAACTGCTGCCTGAAACCCCCTCGCAAACGGCCGGCCCCTACGTGCACATCGGCCTGGCCCTGGCGGCGGCGGGAAATCCGACCCGTCCCGAGGAAATCTGGAACCAGATGGCCAAGCCTGATGCGCCGGGCGAGCGGATTCTGCTGATTGGCCATGTGTACGACGGCAACGGCCACCTGGTGCGCGACTCCTTCCTGGAGTTCTGGCAGGCCGATTCTGCCGGGGTCTACGACCCGGTGTTCGACACGGAAAAGCCCTTCAACTGCTTTGGCCGCACCGCCACCACCTTCGATGCCGGGGAATGGACCCTCCATACCGTCAAGCCCGGGGTGGTGAACAACGCCGCCGGCGTGCCGATGGCGCCGCACATCAACCTGTCGCTGTTTGCCCGGGGGATCAACATCCACCTGCATACCCGGTTGTACTTTGCCGACGAGCCGGAGGCTAACGCCCAGTGCCCGGTGTTGAACCTGATCGAGCAGCCGCAACGTCGGGAAACCCTGCTGGCTCACCCCTGTGAAGTGAACGGCCAGCGCGCCTACCGCTTCGATATCCGCATTCAGGGTGAGGGCGAGACGGTGTTCTTCGATTTTTGACCCCGCGTCCCGCCACGGATGGCAAGCTTCGGTCCTGACTGGTTTATGGAAGGTTGTTCCAAAAAATAGCCGGGCTCGGCTAATCTGCGCACAAGACGTTGTGCCGGGCCCCAAGGTCCGGCCTCGTCGCTTCTGGGCGGTCATCGAACCCTGCCGCGCAGTTCCCCAACCGGCCCGTTGTCACTAGAATCGGCCAAATTTTGTCGGGACCCGACCATGGCTGGCAGTCAAATCGAACGCGTCTTCAGCGTTCTCGAACGTCTTACCGGTGATCCCCGCGGCCTGCCGTTGCAGACCCTGGCGGAACAACTGGAGATCCCCAAAAGTGCAACCCATCGCCTGCTGGCGGAGTTGATTCGCCTGGGCTACGTGCGCCAGAACCCGGACAACCTGCGTTACCAGCTGTCCACCCGGCTGGTGGCCATGGGCTTTCGCTACCTTTCGGTCAGCGGCGCCGACATTGTCCAGCCGGTGCTCGATCGTCTGGCCCAGGAGTCCGGCGAGCTGGTGCGCCTGGGAGTGATCGAGGGCGAGCGCCAGACCTGGATCGCCAAATCCCAGGGCGCCCGTTCCGGGCTGCGTTACGACCCGGACATGGGCCGCGAGGCGCCGCTGTTCTACACCGCTTCCGGGCATGCCTGGCTGGCCACGCTGAGTGACGCCGAGGCGTTGTCGCTGGTGGAACGCCAGGGTGTGGAGCCCCCGGCGGACCTGGGGCCCAATGCACCGCGCTCGAACATCGAGTTGCTGGAGCGCCTGCGCCTGGCCCGCGAGCAGGGCTATGCCTGGGTCGAAGAAAGCTCGGCGGTCGGCACCTCGGCGATTGCCGCGGTGGTGCGCCATCCCATCGATGGCCGGGTGGTGGGCGTGCTCAGCATCGCCGGTCCCAGCGCGCGCCTACCGTTGGCGCGGCTGCATGAAATGGCGCCGTTGCTGCTGCGATTTGCCGAAGAGCTGTCGGCCGCCAGCCAGGCTTCCGAACTGTTCAACCTGTAGCCGCTGCCGAGCCTGCGAGGCTGCGCAAAGGCCCGCAGGGCCTTGCTTGTCGATCTACCGTCGGGCGGGTGGTGGCTTTGATATCGCCGCGTCTGTTGCACAGCCGTTCGCAGCCTGCGGCAGCGGCTACACAGACTTCGCCTCGGCACAAAGCCGTTCGATAATCGGACGGTATTTTTTATCCCTCTTGTATGAAAATGGAACTGAGTTCTAAATATTTGGAATTCATTGTCCCTATAACAATCACAAGAGGATCTTCCATTGAATCCGCCACTGCGCATTGCCCTGATCGGCGTCGGCAATATGGGGCAGCAGCACTATCAGCACCTCAAGACCCTGGCCGATGCCCGACTGTGCGCCGTGGCCGATCCCGGGCCCCAGGCGCAAGCCATCGCCGGGCAATGGCAGGTGCCGCATTACAGCGATCACCGGACCTTGCTCAAGGACGTGCGCCCGGATGCGGTGATCGTCGCCAACCCCAATAACCTCCACGTCAGCACGGCCCTGGATTGCCTGGCCGCAGGCGTGCCGGTGCTGCTGGAAAAACCGGTGGGCGTGCACCTGGATGAAGTGCGCGAGCTGGTGGCGGCATCGCGCAACACTGGCGTGCCGGTGCTGGTGGGGCACCATCGACGACACAACCCGTTGATCGCCCGTGCCCATGAACTGGTGCACAGCGGCGCTCTGGGCCGGCTAACCACGGTCACTGCACTCTGGCAGTTGCAAAAGCCCGAGAGCTACTTCGACATCCCCTGGCGCCGTGAGCCCGGCGCCGGCATGTTGCTGACCAACCTGATCCACGACCTCGATCTGTTGCGCCACCTGTGCGGCGAAGTGCAACAGGTGCAGGCCATCACCAGCAATCACGTGCGTGGTTACGCCAATGAAGATTGCGCCGCGGTGCTGCTGCAGTTCGACAATGGCGCCCTGGGCAGCCTCACCGGTTCCGACGCGGTGGCCGCGCCCTGGAGCTGGGAGCTGGATTCCGGGGAGAACCCGGTGTACCCGCGCCAGGCCGATCAGCCTTGCTACCTGCTGGCCGGCACTCAGGGGGCCTTGAGCATTCCTCAGCTCAAGCGCTGGCACTACGCCGAGGCGGGCGCCGGTTGGCACCAGCCCTTGTTGATGCAGCAGGAAAGCTTCGTGCCGGATGAGGCGTTGCGCTTGCAACTGCAGCATTTCGTCAAGGTCGCCCGGGGCGAAGTCGCGCCCCTGGTCAGCGCCGCCGATGCCGCGCGCACCCTGGCGCTGATTGAAGCCATTCGCCAGGCCGCCGCCACGGGCCGCGCCTGCACCCCCACCCCTATTGAGTGAACGACTGATGAGTGAGCGGATTTTTTCCCTGGCCAGCCTGACCGTGCTGGAGCTGTCGCCGCCAGAGATGGTGGACGTGGCGGCCCGTGCCGGCTACAGCCATGTGGGCCTGCGGCTGGTGCCGGCAACCCCGGAGGAACATCACTTCCCGCTGGTGGCCGATGCCGGCTTGCGGCGCCAGACCCTGGCGCGCCTGCGTGATACCGGCGTGCGGGTGCTGGATGTGGAGATCCTGCGGCTCAAGCCACAGACCCGGGTCCGCGACTTCGAGGCGGTGCTGGCGGTGGGCGCCGAGTTTGCCGCCAGCGAGTTGCTGGTGGCGGGCAATGATCCCGATGAGGCGCGCATGACCGACAACTTCGCCGCCTTGTGCGATCTGGCGCGGCAGTACGGGCTGCATCCCCATCTGGAATTCATGCCCTGGACCGATGCACGCAACCTGGAACAGGCGCTGCGGGTGGTGGAAAACGCCGGCCGTGACAATGGCTGCGTGCTGGTGGACGCCTTCCATTTCGACCGTTCGGGTTCGCGCCTGGAGGACCTGGCCAAGGTTGATCCGGCGCGCCTACGTTATGCACAGTTGTGCGACGTTGCCGGGCCACGGCCGGACGATATGCAGGAGATCCTGCGTCAGGCCCGTAACGAGCGGCGCTTTCCAGGGGAGGGCGATTGTGATCTGGCGGGGTTGCTCAAGTGTCTGCCGCCGGAGTTGCCCCTGAGTCTGGAAATTCCCACGGTGCAATTGCTCGAACAGGGCGTGAGTGCCTTGCAGCGGGCACAGATGGCGCTGGATGCAACCCGCGCGCTGCTGGCCAGGACCTGAGACGGCGGGAGGGCTTTCGCCGGCAAGCCGGCTCCTACAAATACCCGCTAGGAGCCGGCTTGCTGGCGAAGCTGTGTCTTCAATCACCTTCAAGGAATGCCCATGACCCGCAGCACGCCCCTCTCCGGGACCAATCACCCCTTCAAGGGCATCCTGCTGATCGTCCTGGCGACCTTTCTGTTCGCCAGCCACGATGCCCTGTCCAAATACCTCTCGGGGTTTTTCCCGGTGATCATGGTGGTCTGGGCCCGTTACCTGATCCATACCTTGCTGATGGCCGGGATCTTCCTGCCGCAATCGGGCCTGCGGGTGCTGCGTAGCAAGCGACCATTGCTGCAATTGCTGCGGGCCTTGTGCCTGCTGAGCACCAGTTTGCTGTTCACCTCGGCACTGCTGTTCATTCCCCTGGCCGAGGCCACGGCGGTCAACTTTCTCGCCCCGGTGCTGGTCACCGCGTTGTCGGTGCCCTTGCTCGGCGAACAGGTGACCCGCGGCCAATGGCTGGCGGTGATCTGCGGTTTCATCGGGGTGCTGATCATCGTGCATCCGGGGGGCGAGCTGTTCACGCCGGCGGTGTTGCTGCCGTTCTGCTCGGCGCTGTTCTTCTGCTTCTATCAGTTGCTGACCCGCAAGCTGGCCGAGCATGACAGCCCCACCACCAGCAACTTCTTCGCCGGGCTGTGCAACACCCTGGTGATGAGTGCGCTGGTGCCGTTCTTCTGGCAGACCCCGGGCTTGGTTCATGGCCTGTTGATGCTGGCGCTGGGGGCTTGCGGCATGAGTGCCCATCTGTTTCTGACCCAGGCCTTTCGTCACGCGGCGCCGGCGCTGCTGGCGCCGTTCGGCTATTGCCAGATTGTCTTTGCCGGGCTGCTGGGCTGGCTGCTGTTCAACCACACACCGGATGCGATTACCCAAGTGGGCATCGCCGTGATCTGCCTCAGCGGGCTGGCGGCGGCCTGGCAGCAACGCCGCCGCTGAGACGACTCAGAAACGGAAGCGCACCACCAGGTTCTGCAGGCCGGCCGCCAAGTGCGACAGCTCCTGGCTGGTGGCGTTGGTGCGCGTGGCGGCGTCGGCGCTTTCCAGGGACAGGTCGCGGATGTTCAGCAGGTTGCGGTCCACTTCACGGGCCACCTGGGCCTGTTCTTCCGAGGCACTGGCGATCACCAGGTTGCGCTCGTGGATCTGCTCCATGGCCCGGGTGATTTCCCCCAGGGCCAGCCCGGCCTGTTCGGCGATGGACAGGGTCTGGGCCACCCGCTGATTGTTGCCGTGCATGGACTGCACCACGCTGTCGGTGTCGCCCTGGACCCGGCCGATCATCTGTTCGATTTCCTGGGTCGACTGCTGGGTGCGATGGGCCAGGGCCCGCACTTCATCTGCCACCACGGCAAAGCCGCGGCCGGCTTCCCCGGCCCGCGCGGCCTCGATGGCGGCGTTCAGGGCCAGCAGGTTGGTCTGTTCGGCAATGGCGCGGATCACGTCCAGCACCTTGCCGATTTCCCGTGACTGCTCGGCCAGGGTCTGCACTTGCTGCAAGGCGGTGCCGACATCGCTGCTCATGGCCTGGATCGAGTCCAGGGTCTGGATCACCCGGGCCTGCCCCTGGGTCGCCTGGGTGGTGGACTGGCGGGTGGTGTCGGAGGTGGACACCGCGTTGCGCGCCACTTCCTCGACGGCCACGGTCATTTCGTTGACGGCGGTGGCTGCTTGCTCGATTTCGTTGTGTTGCTGCTGCAGGCGGCTGGAGTCCTGGTGGGTGCTCTGGCTCATCTGTTGCGCGGCGGCGGCCAGCTGGGTCGAGGTGCTGCTGATCAGTTGCAGGGTTTCACGCAGGCTGGCCTGCATGCTGGCCAGGGCCTTGAGCAGGCGCGCGGTTTCATCGCGGCCCTCGCTGTGGATCGGTCGGCTGAGATCGCCGGCGGCCACTTGCTCGGCCACGCCCACGGCCTGGCGGATGGGCACGACGATGCTGCGAATCAACAGCCAGGCCAGGCACAGGGTCAGCAGGGCGACGGCGATCAGGGCGCCGATCACCGTGATTTTTACCTGGGTGTACAGCGCGTCTGCATGCTGGGCCGACTGGCTGACTTCCTCGGCAGTGAGGTTCATCAGTTCGGCGAACTGGTCGCCGGTCTGGGTCGAGTAATCCTGGATCTTGCCGTTGAGCAGGGCCGTCATCTCGCTGCTGCGATTGTCCTGGGACAGGGCTTCGTACTGGGCCAGGGCCTGTTGGTAGCTTTTTACCGTGGCGAGGAATGTCTCGTATTGCACCCGGTTGTGATCGCCCACCAGCGGCGCGAACCTGGCCAGGGCCTGGTCGAGCCAGGTTTGTACCTGATGCAGGCGGGCAATGGTGCTTTCCAGCACTTTGGGTTCACGGTTGAGGGCCATGCGCAGGCTCAGCACGCGGATGCTCAACACGTAGTCGCGCACTTCTCCCAGGTAGCGGGTGCTGGGCAGGGAAATGTTTTCGGTGTGCTGGCCGGTGGCGCGGACTTCGGCCACTTGTTTGAGGGCGAACAGCCCCTGCAGCAGGACCAGCAGGGCAATCACGCCGAAGCTGATCACGGCGCGTTTGGCGATGCTCAGGTTACCCAGCGTCATGGGACGATCTCCGAGTGTGGAAAAACAAAAGGGGGAGGGGGGGCGATAAAAAAACGCAGGCCCTGAGCGGGCCTGCGTGAAAGGAGCATCAGTCTTCTACGTGAGGAATCTTGCGCGGGGCCATGAAGTACATCCAGGTCAGGGCGATGAAGTACATGGCCGGGATCAGGGTGAACAACAGGGTGTAGTTGTTGTTGGTGACGGTCAGGATGTGGCCGACGATCTGGGTCATGAACATGCCGCCGATGGCCGCGCACATGCCGCCAAAGCCGAACACGGTGCTCATCATGTGCTTGGGCGTGTAGTCCATCACCAGGCTCCAGATGTTGGCAGTCCAGGCCTGGTGGGCACCGATCCCCAGGGAGATGGCGAACACGGCCAGCCACAGGTTGGCGGTGCCGGCGGCCATGATCACGCCGATGATGCAGCAGGCGAACAGGAACATCGACAGCAGCCGCGCCTTGATCGGGTTCATGCCGCGACCGATGAGGAACGAGGAGAGGATGCCGCCACCGACGCTGCCGAAGTCGGCGGTCAGGTAGATGATGATCAGCGGGATGCCCATCTGGGTGACGTTGATCCCCAGGTTGTACTGCTGGTTGAGGAACGGCGGCAGCCAGTACAGGTAGAACCAGAACACCGGCGCGGTCAGCGAGTAGGCCAGGGCGAAGGCCCAGGTGCCACGCATGCGCAGGATGCGGCTGAAGGGCACGCGGGTCGGCTCGGGTTCCACTTGTTGCTGGATGTAGGCCAGTTCCGAGGCTTTGACGCTGGGGTGATCTTCCGGGTTGAAGTACTTCAGGCCCCAGAACAGCAGCCACACACCGCCCAGTGCCGCCATGCACAGGAACGCCGCTTGCCAGCCCCAGGCGTGGAGGATCAACGGCAGCAGCATGGGGGTGAACATAGCGCCGACGTTGGTCCCGGCGTTGAAGATGCCGGTGGCTACCGCGCGTTCGCCGGCCGGGAACCACAGGCGCGTGGTCTTCACGCAGGCCGGGTAGTTGGCGGCTTCAGTGAGCCCGAGAATGAAGCGGCAAACCATGAAGCCTGCCGCCGAAGTGGCCAGGCCATGAGCGCCGGTGGCCAGGCTCCACAGCAGCACGGCGAAGAAGAACACCCGTTTCACGCCGACTCGGTCGATCAGTCGCCCTTGCAGCACGAAGCCCACGGCGTAACCGACCTGGAACCAGAAGTTGATGTTGGCGTAGTCCATCGCCGTCCAGTTCATTTCCTTGGCCAGGATCGGCTGCATCACGCCCAGTGCGGCGCGATCGATGTAGTTCAGGGTGGTGGCGAAGAACACCAGGGCGAGCATGCCCCAGCGGGTCTTGCCGACGGCCATGGCGCCGCGGATCTTGTCGCCGATGCCGCCGGCAACACTGAGGCTCGGGGCGATGCGAGAGCTTTGGGAAGGAATCATATAGGCCATCCGTTCAGTGACTGACGAGCCAGGGCTCGTCGGAACTCAAGGGCGCGTGATCAATCGTCAGCGAGGGCATGAGCGCCTGGGACTGGGTGATTGATCGGCTGGTTTGGTTCGTCGAGCCGTTGATTGCGGACCGGCGAACGCCATCGGTACGACGCTCCGCTCAGGGCAGTAGCGGGTCGTGATCCAGGGTGCCGATTGAGGCCGTTCCAGGCGCGAGCCAAAGGGATGAGCAGCAGGGCGGGGCGTTGAGTGCAAGCATGAGGATGTACCCGATTTTTAAAATTTTTATGGTGTGTTCTGGGTCTGGGTGATTGAAGCCACGGTTTCTTGGGGCGGCTCAATGTGCTGTCGATGGTGCGCAGTGGCTGAAAAATCGTCAATTCGCCAAGCGGCTTTTTGTTCGATAATCGAACACAAAACTAACTGGTTCGTACACTTTAAATCATGCTGTGGAATAATCCGCAACATCGAATAAAAGGCTCGGGTGCCACCGGCCGTCATCCCCCGGGAGTTCAATCATGCAGCGTTCCATTGCCACCGTTTCCTTGAGCGGCACCCTGCCGGAAAAACTCGAAGCCATCGCCGCCGCCGGCTTCGATGGGGTGGAGATTTTCGAGAACGACCTTCTCTATTACGACGGTAGCCCTCGGGAAATCAGGCAGATGTGCGCCGACCTGGGGATCGCCATCACCCTGTTCCAGCCGTTTCGGGATTTCGAGGGCTGCCGCCGCGATCGCCTGTCGCGCAACCTGGAGCGTGCCGAACGCAAGTTCGACTTGATGCAGGAGCTGGGCACCGACCTGGTGCTGGTGTGCAGTAACGCCCAGGCCGACAGCCTCGGCGAGCGGCAGATTCTCATCGATGATTTGCACCTGTTGGCCGAGCGGGCCGCGCTGCGCGGCTTGCGCATCGGCTACGAAGCCCTGGCCTGGGGCCGTCACGTGAATACCTATCAACAGGTCTGGGACATCGTGCGCAGCGCCGATCACCCCAACCTTGGGGTGTTGCTGGACAGCTTCCATACCCTGTCGCTCAAGGGCGACCCGGCGGCGATTGCCGAGATTCCCGGGGACAAGATCTTCTTCGTGCAGATGGCCGATGCGCCGATCCTGGCCATGGATGTACTGGAGTGGAGCCGGCATTTCCGCTGTTTTCCGGGCCAGGGCGAGTTCGATCTGCCGGGCTTTCTGGCGCCGATCATCAAGAGCGGCTACACCGGGCCGCTGTCCCTGGAGATCTTCAACGACGGCTTTCGCGCCGCGCCGCCGCGGGCCAATGCCGCCGACGGCTTGCGCTCCTTGCTGTACCTGGAAGAGAAGACCCGCGAGCGCCTGCTACAAGAGGCGCAACCGGTGGCCAACCTGGACATTCTGTTTGCCCCGCCAGCGGTTGAAGCCTATGGCGGCACCGAGTTCCTTGAGTTCGCGGTGGACGATGCCCTGGGCGCCAAGCTGGGGAGCTGGCTGGAGCGCCTGGGTTTTGCCAAGGCCGGACAGCATCGTTCCAAGAACGTGAGCCTGATGCGTCAGGGCGATATCAACCTGATCCTCAACTCCGAGCCCTATTCCTTCGCCCACAGCTTCTTCGAGGCCCATGGCCCTTCGGTGTGTGCCACGGCCATCCGGGTCAAGGACAGCGCCAAGGCTCTGGAGCGGGCGGTGGCCTACAAGGGCCAGCCTTATCGCGGGCTTGTAGGCCCCAACGAGCTGGAACTGGCGGCGGTGCGCGAGCCCGATGGCAGCCTGATCTATCTGGTGGACCCGCAGCAGGGCGGCCAGCACCTGTACGACACCGACTTCAACATGCATGACGGTGTGCAAGCCAAGGGCGGCCTCAAGCGTATCGACCACATGGCCATGGCCCTGCCGGCGGACAGCCTCGACAGCTGGGCGCTGTTCTACAAGAGCCTGCTGGATTTCGAGGCCGATGATGAAGTGGTGCTGCCTGATCCTTATGGCCTGGTGAAAAGCCGCGCCCTGCGCAGCCGTTGCAGCTCGATCCGCTTGCCGCTGAACATCTCGGAGAACCGCAACACCGCGATTTCCCACGCGCTGTCCAGTTATCGTGGCAGCGGGGTGCATCACATTGCCTTCGACTGCGACGACCTTTTCGCCGAGGTCAGCCGGGCCAAGCAGGCCGGAGTGCCGCTGCTGGATATTCCGCTCAATTACTACGACGACCTGGCGGCGCGTTTTGATTTCGACGACGAGTTTCTCAGCGAATTGGCCTACTACAACGTCCTGTATGACCGCGATGCCCAGGGCGGCGAGCTGTTTCACGTCTACACCGAACCGTTCGAGGGGCGGTTCTTCTTCGAGATCATCCAGCGCAAGAACGGCTACGCCGGCTATGGTGCGGCCAACGTTGCGGTGCGCCTGGCGGCCATGGCCAAGTCTCGCAGTGGCGCGGTGCGCCAGGCCAAGTTGTAGCGCATTGGTAACCGGAGGCGGTAATCCACCGCCTCTGTGCTTTCTTTCGCGACAGGACGCGGCTCATAATCGCCCGCGTGTTCAGTGATGGCCGTGAGCCCAGAATGACAATGACCAGTGAACGCTCGATTGCGTCCGATGAGCCTGCTCTCGAACCGCGCAAGAGTCGCAAGAACAACCCGGAAAAAACCCGCGAGAACATCCTTCAAGAAGCTATTGTCGAGTTCGTCCAGCAGGGACTTTCCGGTGCGCGGGTGGATGCGATCGCCGAGCGCATCCATACCTCCAAGCGCATGATCTATTACTACTTCGGCAGCAAGGAGCAGCTGTACGTCGAAGTCCTGGAAAAACTCTACGGCGATATCCGCAGCACCGAGAGCCGCCTGCATCTGGCCGAGCTGGCACCGCGGGAGGCGATTCGCCGGCTGGTGGAGTTCACCTTCGATCACCACGACCGCAATGTCGATTTCGTGCGCATCGTCAGCATCGAGAATATCCACAAGGCCGAGTACGTGAAGCAGTCCGGCGTAATCAAGGCAATGAACAACACCATCCTCCATGCCCTGGGCGAAATCCTTGAGCGCGGCGCGCAGGAAGGCGTGTTCCGCAGTGGCCTGGACCCGCTGGACGTGCACTTGCTGATCAGCTCGTTCTGCTTCTATCGGGTGTCGAACCGTCACACCTTTGGCGAGATCTTCCAGATCGACCTGCCGGACGAAAGCATCAAGCAGCGGCACCGGGAAATGATCTGCGAATCGGTGCTGCGCTACCTGCAGGCCTGACCCGGAGCTTTAGGGCCGGGTTGGCTTGTCAGGCGCTGGCTTGCTGGCGAAAGCGTCCGTAAGATCGCCTCGCCACCCAGGCTCTCGCATCATCCCCCACGACAAGGAAGGCACCATGGGTAACCCCGTCCCAACGCTTAAAATCATCCTGATCCTGATGATCGTCGTTGACTCGTTCTGGTTCGGTGAGCGCCTGCTGTCCCTGACCGGTTTCAGCGTATTCGACTGGCTGCCGAGCTCGGTGATCAATCTGGTGGGCCTGTTCGGCAGTCTGCTGATGATTCTCTTCAACGTGCTGTTGATCGGCCTGCTTGCGCGCCTGCAGCTCAAGCCCGAGTAAACGCAGGACCTGTAGCCGCTGCCGAAGGCTGCGAACGAGCCGCAGGCTCGTCAGCGTCCTGACGGATGCCGAGGCCCCTGCGGGGCCTGTCGCAGCCTGCGGCAGCGGCCACAGGCGTATTTCAGCCATTCATGCTGTGGAAGTGCGCCAGCATGCGTTGCGGGTCGGCGCTCTGGCCGCTGAACAGCTCGAACGCCTTGACCGCCTGGAACACCGCCATGGTGCCGCCGTCCAGGGTTCGGCAACCCAGGGCGCGGGCATTGCGCAGCAGCTCGGTTTCCAGCGGGAAGTAGACGATCTCGGCCACCCACAGCTCCGCCCGCAGCAGTTCCACCGGCACCGGCGTGCCCGGCAGCTTGGCCATGCCCATGGGTGTGGTGTTCACCAGGCCGTCGGCGCTCGCCAGGGTGCTGGGCAGGTCGCCACCGGCCTTGGCCCGAGCGGCGCCGAAATGCTGGTTGAGGTTGTCCGCCAGGCTCTGCGCCCGCTGGTTTTCCACATCGAAAATGCTCAGTTGCTCCACACCCTCACTGAGCAGGGCGTGGGCCACTGCCGCTCCGGCGCCGCCGGCCCCCATCTGCACCACGTGCCGTCTGGCCACGCCTTGCAGGCCGCGCCGGAACCCTTCGGCAAACCCCAGGCAGTCGGTGTTGTGGCCAACCCGCTTGCCGTCCTTGAGGACCACGGTGTTGACCGCGCCAATGCCGCGAGCTTCCGGGGACAGTTCGTCCAGTAGCGGCAAGATGCTCTGCTTGCAGGGAAAGGTGATGTTCAGGCCGGTGAAGTTCATCCGTTCGGCGGCGCTGAGCAGGTCGGGCAGGGCGCTGCTGTCGAGCCCCAGCTGGTCCAGATCGATCAACCGGTACAGGTAGCGCAGGTTTTGCGCGTCGCCTTCTTGTTCATGCAGGGCCGGGGTGCGTGAAGCCTGGATGCCGGCGCCGATCAGTCCGGCGAGTACGCCTGTATGGCCTGTCATAGACCTTGCTCCTTGAACCGCAGGCTGAAGTGTTCCAGCGCCAGGCGATAGCCGTGGCTGCCAAAGCCGCACATCACCGCCAGGGCAATACCCGAGACAAAGGAGTGATGGCGGAACGGTTCGCGGGCGTGGACGTTGGACAGGTGCACTTCGATCACCGGCAGTTCACTGGCCACCAGCGCATCGCGGATCGCCACCGAGGTGTGGGTCCAGGCGGCGGGGTTGATCACGATGCCGGCGCAGCGCCCGCGGGCGGCGTGAATCCAGTCCAGCAATTCGCCTTCGTGGTTGGTCTGGCGAAACTCCACGGCCAGGCCCAATTCCTCGGCGGCACGGCCGCACAAGGCCGAGACATCGGCCAGTGTTTCGTGGCCGTAAGTGGCAGGTTCACGGCTGCCGAGCAGGTTCAGGTTCGGGCCGTTAAGCACCAGAACGATAGGACGCATGGGGGTAGATCTCCGTTGTTATTGTCAGCCTCGGGAGAGGGTACGAGGCACTGGGGAGGTAAATTGTACTAACTGGTTAATTTGGTCAATTGATCGCCGAGAGCGGAACCCGGGAAGGCTGATTAAGTGTTCGATAACCGAACGCTGTTATTGACGATGGCCGTGGCGAGGCCTTGTCCGGCAATAAATGCTGACGACTTTGCGGCCGCCCGGAGGCCTTCCTGACCTTCTCCGGGGCTAACCTCAAGCAGGTCACCTCACTGCTGCCCTTTCAGGCCGGTGGTCGGATTAATCATGGAAACACGAGTCTTTGGACTCGGTAACCTAACGGATGGGTTAGCATGAAAGTGTTCGTTTACAAGGGCTATGCGGTCGTCGTCATGTTGCGTGACGAACATTGCCCACCCCATGTGCATGTGGATGGCGGTCGTTGGAGTGCCCGTTTTCGCTTCAGCTTCTGGCACAACGGCGTCGAGCTCTGGGACGTTGTCCCCCATGGCCGTCGCCCGGCACTGGCAGTCCTTGAAGGCTTGCGCCAGGCCTTGAAGCAACGGGTGCATCTGGCTCGGCGTATCTGGTGGAGCAAGCTGCGCACCTTGTGCCTTGAGCAGCAGTTGTGGGATTGGCAAGCGAACGCTGTGGTGGAAGGTTCAAGCGCCGGCTGCAGGGTGTACCTGATCGAGTCAGCGCATTACGAGGAACAACGAAACCTGACTCGCCTGACCCTGGTGGGTGCGGCGCAAGGAGTGGAGATCGAACTATGAAAGTCGTCAAAGCAGCGGTGCCCGTCGATGTGCCCTTGACCCAGGAGCAGCTGGATCACGCGGTCGAACGCGGTGAGGCGCGTCACGACGCGGGTTTGCAAGTCAGTACCTTGAGCTATGCGGCCGGGTGCCTGTGCCTGGGCTTTGCCGATGGCAGCTCGATTCATTTGCCTGTGGAAAACTATCCGGAGCTGGCGGCGCTGAGCGACACCCAATTGCAGCAACTGCAGTTGGGCTTTTCCGCCACGGCGGTGTGTCATGAGGCCGTGGATCTGCAGCTGTCGATTGTCGGGCTGCTGTCGGCCAGCGAGCCGCTGATGAAACTGGCGACCCAGTTAGTCGCCTCCCGTAACGGTCGGCAAAGCAGCGCGGCCAAGGCTCGGGCGGCGCGCCTGAATGGCAAGAAGGGCGGCCGGCCGCGCAAGGTCGAGGTGCCAGCCTAGGTCCTGGAAAGCGGCTGGCAGCTGGTGTAAGCGGTCGCTAATGAATACTGATATCAATTGAAAATCATTCTCGACTGACCGTAAGATGCCGGCAATTTCCTTCATGTTCCAGGGAGTCGGTTTGTCGGACGTGGATCTCAAGGGACTGTTTCTCAAGCATGCCGCGACCTTGCGTGGGTACCTGGCGCGCAAGGTACGTGACCCGCAGTTGGCCGCAGATCTGGTGCAGGAGAGTTTTCTGCGGCTGGCCGAGCAAACGCGCGGTGAGCGGATCGACAACTCCCAGGGCTATCTCTACCGCACGGCGAACAACCTGCTGATCGACCATGTACGTCAGGAGGCGCGGCGCAAGACCGAGACCGTGCCCCATGAAGTACTGGCCGACATCGAGGATGAGGCGGCCGGGTTGGAGGCTCAGGCGATGGCGCAACAGCAGCGCAAGGCACTGAAACAGGCGATCACGGAGCTGCCTGCGCGCACTCAGGAAATCTTCCGCCTGAACCGTATCGAAGGCATGACCCACGCCGAGGTGGCCCGGCACCTGAATATCTCCGACAGCTCGGTGCAAAAGCATCTGTCCCGGGCGCTGGCTTATGTGATGCAACGCCTGCAGGCTACCGACGGTCGGCCGGTTGACCAGTGAGTTACGGTAAAAGTCGGGGTCAGACGTCACTGCTTATATATAACGAGAAATCGAGATTCACACGTGAATAGCCAGGGTCCGCAAGAGCGCAGTATCACCGAGGCCGCCGCCGATTGGGCGGTGCGTTTGCACGCGGGAGGCTTGAGCGCCACCGAGCAGGCGCAGCTTGCCCAATGGCAGGCCGAGGACCCGCGTCATCCCCAG
Source organism: Pseudomonas sp. BLCC-B112 (assembly GCF_028550695.1). Lineage (NCBI taxonomy): Bacteria > Pseudomonadati > Pseudomonadota > Gammaproteobacteria > Pseudomonadales > Pseudomonadaceae > Pseudomonas > Pseudomonas sp. BLCC-B112. The sequence continues at coordinate 136,835 of NZ_JAQQGK010000007.1, read as the reverse complement.
GCTCTGGTGTTTGCCCGGCAGACCTGGGAGGCCTTGGGCGAGCTGCGCCTGGACCCCGAGCTGGCGGCCACTGCCCCACCAAGACGCCAGGTGGAACGGCCTGCGGCGACAATACAGCGCCCGCGCCGTCGACGCCGGCTGGTGCGGGTCGCCAGTGCGGCCATGCTGGTTCTGGCGGTGGCCCTGGGCTGGCTGCAAGGGCCGCAGGCACTGCTGTACCTGCAGGCCGACTACCAGACCGGCAAGGGCGAGGTGCGCACCGTGCAACTGGCCGATGGCAGCCAAGTGGAGCTGGACTCGAGCAGCGCCATTCGCCTGGATTACAGCGGCGACAAGCGTCAGATCCAATTGCTGGCCGGCTCCGCAGTATTTGATGTGGCGCCCATGGTCGGTGAGGAGCAACGACCTTTCATCGTGCACAGCGCCAGCGGCCAGACCCGGGCCCTGGGCACCCGTTTTGTGGTCGGGCGTGAGAGCGATCAACAAACCTGGGTTGGGGTGTTGCAGCACAGTGTCGCCGTGAGCCTGGATACCCCGGCGCAACGCGGCGTTTCCGAGCGGGTTCTGCAAGAGGGACAGAGCGTGCGCTATGACTCGCAGTCGGGGGTGGTGGCACTTGATGGGCTCGACCTGCAGCGCGCCACCAGTTGGCGACGTGGAGTCCTGGTGTTCGATCGCCAGCCCTTGAGCGTGGTGGTGGAGCGCCTCAATCGCTATCGACCCGGGCGGGTGGTGCTGACCAACAGTGCCCTGGCCCAGCGTCAGGTCAGCGGTGTGTTCCGTCTGGATATGCTCGACGCGGCCCTGGTCACCCTCACCCAGGAGTTGCAGGTGCAGCGTTTCGACCTGGCCGGCGTCAGCCTTATTTATTGAGGCCTGCGGGTCTTTTTTCACCTTCGGCGAAAAATAACTGAAAAAACCTTACTGAGTTTTCCTGCCTGGCACGTCTAGCTAATTGAGATGCATTCGCATGCACTAAAAGTAGCCAGCGCAGGAATCAGGAACATGAGGGTAGGCAGTCGCACTGGAATTCACGCCGCAAGTCGTCTGGCCCTGGCCATTCACTTGGGCGTAGCAGGGCTGTTGGCAGGAGGCGGTTTGTTGCACGCGGCAGAGCCCGTGGGCGTAGTCCCGCAGAGTGCTCAGCAACCACGCGAACTGGATTTCGATATCCCTGCCCAGGCCCTCGGCAGTGCGGTGCTGGCTTTTGCCGAGCAGGCCGGGGTGCAGGTGCTGTTCGACAGCCTGCGCCTGCATGGCTTGCACAGCTCGCCGCTCAAGGGCCGCTACGGCGCCGAGGAAGGACTGGCCCGGCTGCTGGGCAATGCGCCGGTGGAGTACCGCTTTAGCGGCGAGCGCCAGGTGACCCTGAGTCGGGTGGAAACCGGACGTGATGGCGCCCTGGCCTTGGCCCCCACCACGATTTCCGGCGACCTCGAAGGCCGGCAGAGCGATTGGGTATACAACGCGCCACGCTCGGTGAGCGTGGTCGGGCGCGAGCAACTTGATCGCAATCCACCGCGGCATGCCGCCGAAATGCTGGAGGAAACGTCCGGCGTGTATTCGGCGCTCAGCCAGCAGGACCCGGGCGTGTCGGTGAACATCCGCGGCATCCAGGACTATGGTCGGGTCAACATGTCGGTGGACGGCATGCGCCAGAACTATCAGCAGAGCGGCCACCAGCAGCGCAACGGAACGCTCTATGTCGACCCCGAGCTGCTCTCCGAAGTGGTGGTGGAGAAGGGCGCCACCTCCACCATGGGCGGGGCTGGAGTGATCGGCGGGGTCGCCAACTTTCGCACCATCGAGGCCCGCGACCTGCTCAAGCCCGGCCAGGAGATCGGCGGCCGAATTCGCCTGACCACCGGCCTGGGCGGCCGCAGCAACGGCACTCACTTCATCGGCAGTTCCGCCTTCGCCATCGGCACCGAAGTCTGGGACATGCTGCTGGCTGCCAGTGAACGACACCTTGGGGACTACAAGCCGGGGACCCGTGGCGGCATCGGCGAATTGCGCACCGGCAGCTGGATGGACCCGTCGATCAATGACCGGGTGAAGCATTCCAAGGTGGCCTATTCCGCTTCGGTGATGCGCTCGCGCCTGGTCAAGCTGGGGCTCAACCTGCCCCAGGACCAGCGTCTGCAACTGAGCTACCTGACCACTGAGGTGTCCTACGACGACGCCAACATGATGAACACCGAGAACAAGGATCAGCTCTGGGAAAAGCTCGGCAGCAGCGATGTGCATTCGCAGAACTTCGGCCTCGACTACAGCTACACCCCGGACAACCCGTTGATCGACTTCAAGGCCAAGCTCTATTACGTCGACAACAGCAATGACCAGAGCACCCTGACCCGCCGCAGCAGCCCTGGCTACTCGATCACCTACCAGACCGATACCTATGGCGCCCAGGCGCAGAACACGTCGACCTTTGCCCTGGGCGGGCTGTCCACGCTGAAGGCCAACTACGGCCTGGAGTTCTTCTACGACAAGGTCCGTCCCGACTCCAGCCAGCCGGTGCCCAAGGGCTCGGCGGTCAGTGCCTCGCCTGCGGCGAGCATGACCCCCGAGGGCGATCGAGCCCTGGGCAGCCTGTTCACCCGCCTGGACTTCGACTACGACGGCTGGTTGAACCTCAATGCCGGCTTGCGTTACGACCGCTACCGCCTGCGCGGCGAAACCGGAATCAACACCCGCACCTTCGTGATCGGCAAGACGCCCCAGCAAATCTCGGTGCCGGTGGCCTATGACATCGACAACCAGGAAGGGCGCTTCTCGCCGACCTTCGGCCTGTCGGTCAAGCCCGGGGTCGAGTGGCTGCAACTGTTCGCCAGCTATGGCAAGGGGTGGCGGCCACCGGCGGTGACCGAAACCATGATCACCGGACGCCCCCATGGTGGAGGTTCTGAGAGCACCTTTCCCAACCCTTTCCTCAAGCCAGAGCGCTCCACCACCTGGGAAGCGGGGGTCAACGTCTTCAAGGAAAACCTCTGGTTCAACGATGACCGCCTGGGCATCAAAGTGGCCTACTTCGATACCCGGGTCGATGACTTCATCTATATGGCCATGGGCGTGCAGCCCCCGGGCTATGGCTCCCCCGGCATCGGCAACAGCGCCTACGTCAACGATCTCAGCAGCACCCGCTTCAAGGGCGTCGAGTACCAGCTCGACTATGACGCCGGTCGCGCCTACGGCCAGCTCAATTACACCCACATGATCGGCGACAACGATTTCTGCATGAAGACCGCCTGGCTGGGAGGGGTGACCCAGCCGGTGAAGAACGGCACAGGGCGGGGCGCGATTGTCACCGGCATGCGTCCCGATGATGCGGCCAACAATGCCAGCCGCTGCAACGCCGCGATCCTCGGTTCGGCCGAACACATGCCCATGGACCGCGGCACCCTGACCCTGGGCGCGCGCTTTTTCGAACGCAAACTGGATATCGGTGCCCGGGCCCGCTACAGCGCCGGCTACTCGATCGCCGGCTCGGCGACCGGGACCGTGAGCCAGACCGGTGTCTACCCGGCCGACTGGAAGCCCTACACCGTCTACGACCTGTATGGCAGCTACCGGGCCACTGAAGAACTGACCCTGCGCCTGGCCATGGAAAACGTCACCGACCGCGCCTACCTGGTGCCCCTCGGCGATGTCCTGGCCTTCACCCTCGGCCGTGGCCGCACCTTGCAGGGCACCGTGGAATATCAGTTCTGACCGCTTTTGCCCATTGAAGGGCAAAACCGCAGCAGGCACTGGCGTGCTGCGGACCTGACCCACCTAATGTATTGGAGTTTTGCATGAGCATTTCGATCTCTTACAGCGCTACCTACGGCGGTAACACTGTTGCGCAATACCTGACTGACTGGTCGGCCTACTTCGGCGACGTCAACCATCGCCCAGGCGAAGTGGTTGATGGCACCAATACCGGTGGTTTCAACCCGGGCCCGTTCGACGGCACCCAGTACGCCATCAAGAGCACCGCCAGCGACGCCGCCTTCGTGGCCGACGGCAACCTGCATTACACCCTGTTCAGCAACCCGAGCCACACGCTGTGGGGCTCGCTGGACAGCGTATCCCTGGGCGACACCCTCGCCGGTGGTTCGGGCAGCAACTACCACCTGGTCAGCCAGGAAGTCAGCTTCAGCAACCTGGGCCTCAACAGCCTGAAAGATGAAGGCCGTGCCGGTGAAGTGCACAAGGTGGTCTACGGCCTGATGAGCGGCGACAGCTCGGCGCTGGCCGGCGAGATCGATGCCCTGCTCAAGGCGATCGACCCAAGCCTGTCGGTGAACTCCACTTTCGACGACCTGGCCGCCGCCGGTGTTGCCCACGTCACCCCGGCTGCCGCCGCCGCAGCCGATGTCGGCCTGGTGGGTGTGCAGGACGTGGCCCAGGACTGGGCACTGGCGGCCTGAGTGCCGGCTTGAGGCATAAAAAAGCGAATGCAGGATCGCTCCTCCATTCGCTGGTTTGACTCACCTCCGTCGCCCGAGTTTTCGAAGGCCAGGGCGGCGGCGGTGGCAAATTCTGGGGAGCGCCGGGGTGCCTGTCAACGCACCGGGCGCGCCTCTTGTCGTTCCGCTCTGCCTGAGCGGAAGACCCTGTATCCCTAAACTCTGCACAGGACACCTTGATGAGCAGGCCGAATCCACTTGCCGCTTCCGAGACGCTGGCGGCCCTGACGGCCTACAAGGGCGGCTTCTTCAACATCGGCCTGTTCTCGGCGGTGATCAATCTGCTGATGCTGGCCCCGGCCCTGTACATGCTGCAGGTCTACGACCGGGTGCTGGCCTCGGGCAATCAGATGACCCTGTTGATGCTGACGCTGATGATCCTCGGCCTGTTCGGCCTGATGGGGGCGTTGGAGTGGGTGCGCAGCCAGGTGGTGATCCACCTCGGCACCCAGATGGACATGCGCCTGAACCAGCGGGTGTATGACGCGGCGTTCGAGGCCCAGCTCAAGGGCAGCCCCCAGGCCGCCGGCCAGGCCTTGAATGACCTGACCGCGCTGCGCCAGTTCGCCACCGGCAATGCCTTGTTCGCCTTCTTCGACGCGCCCTGGTTCCCGGTCTATCTGCTGGTGATCTTCCTCTTTCACCCCTGGCTCGGTCTGTTGGCCCTGGGCGGTGCGCTGCTGTTGGTGGCGCTGGCCTGGATCAATCAGCATATCTGCCAGGCGCCGCTGGCCCAGGCCAGCCAGTTGTCGATCATCACCAGCCAGCAGGCCACGGCCAACCTGCGCAACGCCGACGCCATCGAAGCCATGGGCATGCTCGGCGCGCTGCGCGAGCGCTGGTTCGTCGGTCACCAGGGCTTTCTCGCTCAGCAGAACCTGGCCAGTGAAAAGACCGCCACTATCAGCGCCTGGTCCAAGGGCGTGCGCATGGCCTTGCAGTCCCTGGTATTGGGCCTGGGCGCGTGGCTGGCGGTGCAGGGGCAGATCACTCCGGGGATGATGATCGCCGGCTCGATCCTCATGGGCCGGGTGCTCAGCCCCATCGACCAGTTGATCGCGGTCTGGAAGCAGTGGAGCTCGGCGCGCCTGGCCTACGAGCGCTTGTCCGAGCTGTTGCAGGCCAATCCGCCACGGCCGGTGCGCATGAGCCTGCCGACGCCCAAGGGCAAGTTGAGTGTCGAGCAATTGAGTGCCTGTGCCCCGGGAAGTCGCCGTCCGGCCCTGAGCAACCTCGGCTTCACCCTGGAGGCCGGCCAGGTCCTGGGGGTGATCGGCCCTTCCGGTTGCGGCAAGTCCACCCTGGCTCGGCTGTTGGTCGGTGCCTGGACGCCCCTGACGGGAAAGGTGCGCCTGGATGGCGCGGACCTGGCCCAGTGGGACAAGCAGCAACTGGGCCCGCATATCGGCTACCTGCCCCAGGACATCCAATTGTTCGCCGGCAGCATTGCCGAGAACATCGCGCGTTTCGGCGCGCTGGACTCCGATCAGGTCCTGCAGGCTGCGCAAATGGCCGGGGTGCATGAGTTGATCCTGCAACTGCCCCAGGGCTATGACACGCGCCTGGGTGAGGGCGGTGCCGGGCTGTCCGGCGGGCAGCGCCAGCGCATCGGCCTGGCGCGTGCGTTGTACGGCTTGCCGGCGCTGATCGTGCTCGACGAACCCAACTCCAACCTTGATGAAGCTGGCGAACAGGCGCTGTTGCAGGCCATCAGCCAACTCAAGCAACGGCAGCGGACCCTGGTGCTGATCACTCACAAGCCCAATGTGCTGAGCCTGACCGACCAGCTGATGATCCTGCGCGAAGGCCAGCTGCAAGCCTTCGGCCCGACGGCGCGGGTGCTGGAAGCGAACCAGAAGGCCAAGGCCGCGCCGCCGCCCGCGGTACCGGTGAGCAATCCGGTGACCAGCCTGAACATGAATTACCGACTGGGCGTGGCCGGCGGCGAAGGGAAAAAAGCATGAAGGCGAATGTATCCACAGGCTCTGTTGCGCCGCTCGCGGGGCCCGCCGCCAGCAATGTGTTATCCCTGGACGACAGGAAGTATTCACGCCTCGGCTGGCTCCTGGTGCTGGGAGGCTTTGCCGGGTTTATCGGCTGGGCCGCCCTGGCGCCGCTGGACAAGGGCGTGGCGGTATCGGGCAAGGTCATGGTCTCGGGCCATCGCAAGACGGTGCAGCACCAGAGCGGCGGCATCGTCGAGCGGATCGAGGTCAAGGAGGGCGACCGGGTCAGCGCCGGGCAGGTGCTGCTGCGCCTCAACGAGACCCCGCTGCGCACCCAGATGCAGTCCTTGCGCAGTCAGTACCTGGGGTCCCTGGCCAGCGAAGCGCGACTCAATGCCGAGCGCGAAGGCGCCAGCGAGATCGTCTTCGATCCACAGCTCCAGGCCTTGGCGAGCGAACCTGAGGTGGCCGCCAGCCTGGCCCTGCAACGGCAGCTGTTCAGCAGTCGGCGCCAGGCCCTGAGTATGGAGCAACAGGGGATTGCCGAAACCATTGCCGGCTCCGAAGCGCAGTTGCGCGGTACCCGGGATTCCCAGGCCAGCAAGCGGCAACAGCGCAGTGCCTTGAACGAACAGTTGCAGGGCCTGCGGGAGCTGGCCCGGGACGGCTACATCCCGCGCAATCGCCTGCTGGACAGCGAACGCCTGTACGCGCAGATCGACGGCTCGATCGCCGAGGACTTCGGCCGCATCGGCCAGTTGCAGCGGCAGATCCTCGAACTGCGCCTGCGCATCCGCCAGTCCACCGAGGACTTCCAGAAAGACCTGCGCAGCCAGTTGGCCGACACCCGGATTCGCACCGAAGACCTGCGCAATCGCCTGGCCTCCGCCGAGTTCGAACTGGCCAACAGCCAGGTGCGCGCCCCGGCTGCCGGGGTGGTGGTGGGCCTGGAGGTGTACACCGAGGGCGGAGTGATCAAGCCGGGCCAGCCGCTGATGGACATCGTGCCCCAGGACGAGCCGCTGCTGGTGGAGGCGCGGGTGCCGGTGCAACTGGTGGACAAGGTGCACCCGGGGCTGCCCGTGGAGCTGATGTTCTCGGCCTTCAACCAGAGCACCACGCCGAGGGTGCCGGGGGAAGTGACCCTGGTGTCCGCCGATCGCCAGGTCGACGAACGTACCGAAGAGCCCTATTACACCTTGCGCGCCACGGTCAGCGCCGAAGGCATGCAGCAGTTGCAGGGCTTGCAGATCCGTCCGGGGATGCCGGTGGAGGCCTTTGTCCGTACCGGCGAGCGTTCGATGCTCAATTACCTGTTCAAGCCCCTGCTGGACCGGACTCATATGGCGTTGGTGGAAGAATGACTCGCGCCTTTTGCTTTCTCGCGCTGCTGTGCCTGCTGAGCAGCCCGTCGGCCCTGGCCCTGGGTTTGCTCGATGCCTACGATCTGGCTCTGCGTAACGACCCGACCTTCCAGGCGGCGATCAAGGAGCGCGATGCCGGTGAAGAGAACCGGGCCATCGGCCGTGCCGGGCTGTTGCCGAACCTGTCCTGGAGCTACAACAATTCGCGCAACCAGTCCGAGGTGACCCAGGACACGGTTCGTGGCGATGTCACCACCGATCGTGACTATCGCAGCTATGCCTCGACCCTGACCCTGCAACAGCCGTTGCTGGACTACGAGGCCTATGCGCGCTATCGCCAGGGCTCGGCCCAGGCGCTGTTTTCCGACGAGCGTTTTCGCGGCAAGAGCCAGGAACTGGCGGTGCGCCTGCTCAGTGCCTACAGCCAGGCGCTGCTGGCCCAGGAGCGCATCGAGCTGAGCCGGGCACAGAAGCGCGCCTACGCCGAACGCTTGCAGCTCAATGAACGTCTGCTCAAGGGCGGCGAGGGCACCCGCACCGATGTGCTGGAGACCCAGGCCCGTTTGAGCCTGGCCCTGGCGCAAGAGATCGAGGCCCAGGACCAGCAGGATGCGGCCCTGCGCGAGCTGCAAGCCATAGTCGGCGAGCCGTTGCAGATCGACGAGCTGGACCCGCTGACCCGGCAGTTCGAGATCCAGCCGCTGCAGCCCAACCGCTTCGACAGTTGGCGCGACCTGGCCATGGCCAACAACCCTGAACTGGCTTCCCAGCAGCAGGCCCTGCGGGCGGCGGAATACGAAGTGGAGCGCAAGCGCGCCGGGCACCTGCCCAAGATCAGCCTGTACGCCAGCAGCCGGCAGACCCGTTCTGATTCGGAGAGCACCTACAACCAGCAGTACGACACCAACACCGTGGGTATCCAGGTCAGCCTGCCGCTGTTTGCCGGTGGTTCGGTCTCGGCCTCGACCCGCCAGGCGGCCAGTCAGCTGTCCCAGGCGCAATATGAACTGGATGCGCAAACCGCCAATACCCTCAACCAGCTGCGCAAGCAGTTCAACCTCAACACCAGTGCCGCGGCCAAGGTCCGCGCCTATGAAATGGCCGTCAGCTCAGCCGAGGCCCTGGTGACCGCGACCCGCAAAAGCGTGCAGGGTGGCGAGCGGGTCAACCTCGATGTGCTGGACGCCGAGCAGCAACTGTTCACTGCCCGTCGTGACCTGGCGGATGCCCGGCATGCCTACCTGCTGGCACGGATTGAGCTCAAGTACTACGCCGGCCTGCTCAATGAACAGGACCTGCAGCAACTGGCTGGGTACTTTCAACCCGCGGGCTGACCTTGTGGCCGCTGCCGCAGGCTGCGACCGGGGCGCAGCCCCGCACACCCGGCGACGCAGACGTGCCTGATGCACCGCGGTGTCAGGTTTGCGCCTGCTTCGCAGTCGATCGCAGCCTGCGGCAGCGGCTACAGGAAGCGGTAGGGGGATCGGAGGCCCAGAATGACAACGGCCGTCTCGAGGACGGCCGTTGGGGAGCGGGGCAAATCAGCGGCGGGTCAGCAGGACCCCGGATTCCATGTGGTGAGTCCAGGGGAACTGGTCGAACAGCGCGCAGCGGGTGATGCGGTGGGTGTCGTGCAACTGGGCGATGTTGGCCGCCAGGGTTTCCGGGTTGCAGGAGATGTACAGGATGTTGTCGAAGCGCCGGGTCAGTTCGCAGGTGTCCGGGTCCATGCCGGCCCGGGGCGGGTCGACGAACACGCTGCCGAATTCGTAGCTCTTCAAGTCCACGCCCTGCAGGCGGCGGAACGGCCGCACTTCGTTCAGGGCTTCGGTCAGCTCTTCGGCGGACAGGCGCACCAGGGTGACGTTATCCACAGCGTTTTCGCTGAGGTTGCTCAAGGCGGCGTTGACCGAGGTCTTGCTGATCTCGGTGGCCAGTACCTTGCGCACCCGGGTGGCCAGGGGCAGGGTGAAGTTGCCGTTGCCGCAGTACAGTTCCAGTAGGTCGTCCTGGCGCTCGCCCAGGGCTTCATAGGCCCAGTTGAGCATCTTCTGGTTCACCGTGCCGTTGGGCTGGGTGAAGGCGCCTTCGGGTTGGCGGTAGCTGAAGGTACGCCCGCCGACTTCGAGCTTTTCCACCACGTAGTCCTGGCCGATGACTTCGCGCTTGCCCTTGGAACGGCCGATCACACTGACATTGAGGTCGGCGGCCAGTTGGCTCGCGGCCTTGTGCCAGTGCTCGTCCAGCGGGCGGTGGTAGCACAGGGTGATCATCGCATCGCCGGCCAGGGTGGTGAGGAACTCCACTTGGAACAGCTTGTGGCTCAAAGGCGCGCTGGCCTGCCAGGCGGCCTTGAGCCGGGGCATCAACTGGTTGATGCGCTGGCTGGCGATGGGGAACTCTTCAATGAGGATCGGCGTGCGTTTGTCGTCCTGGGAGAACATCGCGTAGTGGCGTTCACCGGCCTCGCGCCACAGGCGGAACTCGGCCCGCAGGCGGAAGTTCTGCAGGGGCGAGTCGAAGACCTGGGGCTCGGGCGCAGCGAAAGGCGCCAGCAGGTCACGCAGGCGCGCGACCTTGTCGTTCAATTGGGTGCTGTAGCTTGCGGCGTCAAAAGTCATGCGGCGAACCAACCCAGCTTGATCACGAACAATATCGACAGGATCACCAGCGGTGCGTTCAGCTCGCGGGCGCGGCCCGACAGCAGCTTGATCGCGGTCCAGGCAATGAAGCCGAAGGCGATGCCGTTGGCGATCGAATAGGTGAACGGCATGGCCAGGGCAGTGACCACCACCGGCGCGGCGACGGTGATGTCGTCCCAGTCGATTTCCGCCAGGCCCGAGGTCATCAGCACGGCCACGAACAGCAGTGCCGGCGCGGTGGCGAACGGTGGCACGCTGGCCGCCAGCGGCGAGAAGAACAGTGCCAGCAGGAACAGAATCGCCACCACGATGGCGGTCAGGCCGGTGCGGCCACCGGCGCTCACGCCCGCAGCGGATTCGATGTAGCTGGTGGTGGTCGAGGTGCCCAGCAGGGAGCCGGCCATGGCGGCGGTGCTGTCAGCGATCAGCGCGCGGCCCATTTTCGGCATGTGGCCGTCCTTGCCCATCAGGCCGGCGCGCTTGGCGACGCCGATCAGGGTGCCGGAGTTGTCGAACAGGTCGACGAACAGGAAGGCGAAGATCACGCTCACCAGACCAATGTCCAGGGCGCCCTTGATGTCCAGTTGCAGGAACGTCGGGGCCAGGGACGGAGGCATCGAGGTCACGCCGGCGAACGGGGTGAAGCCCATGATGATCGAGGCAATGGTCACCGCGAGGATGCCGATCAGCACCGCCCCGCGCACTTTCAGCGCTTCCAGGGCGACGATCAGGGCAAAGCCCAGGGTGGCGAGGATCGGCGCCGGCTTTTTCAGATCACCCAGGCCGATCATGGTGGCCTGGTTGCTGACCACGATGCCGGCGTTGTGCAGGGCGATCAGCGCCAGGAACAGGCCGATACCGGCAGCAATCGCCGAGCGCAGCGGCAGGGGGATGCTGTTGATGATCCATTCGCGGATCTTGAAGATCGACAGCAGGAAGAACAGCACCGCCGAGATGAACACCGCACCCAGCGCCACTTGCCAGGTGTGGCCCATGTGCAGGACCACGGTGTAGGTGAAGAAGGCGTTCAGGCCCATGCCCGGGGCCAGGGCGATCGGGTAGTTGGCGATCAGGCCCATGATGGTGGAGCCGATGGCGGCAGCCAGACAGGTGGCAACGAACAGGGCGCCCTTGTCCATGCCCGTCTCGCCGAGAATGCTCGGGTTGACGAAGAGAATGTAGGCCATGGCCAGGAAGGTGGTGACGCCCGCAAGAATCTCGGTGCGCACGTTGGTGTTGTGTGCCTTGAGTTGAAACAGCCTTTCCAGCATGTCTGCTCCCCGTGGCGCCGCCGGGCGCCGTGAATGTATCGACTCCAACAGCAAAGCACAGACTTTATAAGGTGCCTGTGGATTTGCCCTGGGTCGGAAAAAGCCGCGCATCATACCAGCAGCGTGGGCCAATGGCTGCGATCGTCGGCGATGTTTTGCACTGCTGGCAAGTAGCGCATACTGCGCGCTGCTTTTAAGGGGGGATTTATGCGCAGCACAGTGAAAATGACAGCATTGACGCTGCTGGGGGCAGCGGCCTGCTGGTTGGCGGCTCCGGCCCTGGCGCGTTCGGCGCCGCCGTTGAGCCAGGTGGAAATTCTCAAGGTGCTGTCACCTTCCTGCGGCCTGGAAGATGTCTCCGATGGGCGTGAACGCACCCAGTGCGACCACAACGGCCCGAACATCAAGGTCTACGTGCTGGAGATCGGCTACGGCCGCGAGCCCCATGTGAACCTGGACGGTTTCGAGGTCGACGGCACTCGCTCGCCGGTGTGTGAGGACGGCTCCGCCTATGTGCCCTGCGGCAACTCGGGAATCACCGTGGGCTACATCTATGTCTTCGACCTGGCGGGCAAGCAGGAAGGCACCTTCAGCTTCAGCAACACCTCGATCAACGCACCGGGCAATACCCTGAGTGCGCAGATCTACATCCGGTAGCCCCGAACGGCGTTCGGCAAAGCTGACTAAGCTCTAAAGACCTTCCTTGTGGAGTCATCCCCATGACCTTCAGAGCCTTGGTCACCCTTGCCGAAGGCATTGATGACCTGCAAAGCGTGACCCTGATCGACGTACTGCGCCGTGCCGAAATCGAGGTGTTGGCGGCCAGTGTCGAAAACCGGCGCATGCTCACCTGCGCCCGCGGCACCCGACTGACCGCCGACGCCATGCTGGTGGATGTGCTGGCCCAGCGCTTCGACCTGATTGTGTTGCCCGGCGGCGCGGTAGGTGCCCAGCATTTGGCGGGCCATCAACCCCTGATGCAGTTGCTCAAGGATCAGGCGGCCGCCGGCAGGTTCTTCGCCGGCATCGCCGAAGCACCGGCCCTGGCCTTGCAGGCCTATGGCGTGCTGCGCCAGCGGCGCATGACCTGCCTGCCCAGCGCCAGCCATCAGCTGTTGGGCTGTACCTTTGTCGACCAGCCGGTGGTGGTGGATGGCAACTGCATCACCGCCCAGGGTTCCGGCGCGGCCCTGACGTTTGCCCTGGCCCTGGTGGAGGCGCTGTGCGGTCGCGGCAAGCGCGCCCAGGTGGCAGCAGAGTTGCTGGTCTAGGGGCAATTGCGTTGATGAACCGCGACCTCACTTTCCATGGCGAGTGGCTCAAAGTCGGGTAACAAAGGCTAACCAGCCGCTCCTTGCACGGCTCGTCCCATCACCCCTATAGTTCGCGCCGTCGCTGCCAATTCAGCGAACGGGTTTGGTCACCCGAAATTAGAAGGCGCACGCGCCACCCTGGTTTGCAGGCACTTTTTCGTGTCCGCACGCTTCATGGTGGACTGTGCGCGGGACACCTTCGGGTGTGCCGGGTGCCTTCTTCCCGGTTGACCAACCTGTGCACAGTCCGCCACCCATCGTTTGGTCACGATTGGGGCGGTCATTCATAAAGAAGGATCTAATGATGAGTACCCCGAAAACTGCTGCTCACTATGTGCCGCTCAAATCCAACATAAGCCGGCCTGGTGTTTTTTTCATCAACGCCAATGCGTCCACTGAGGCGTTGCACGAGGCTGCAGAGCAACGCATGCGCACTGCTGCCAACCTGCTGGAAACCCTGTGCTGCCTGAACTTCAGCCACGGCGATGTGAAGGACATCCCGCACATCATCGATGTGCTCTATGTACTGACCCAGGATGGTTGCGACCTGCTGGAGGCGGCGAAATGGCGTGTAGCCGCTGAGGCTCAGCCCAGTCACTGATACCTGAATCTGGCCGCGCCCGTCCGGCGCGGCTTCAGGTCTTGGCCTCTTCCACTCGCTCGATCATCCGATCGCGCTTGGCCAGGGTCGGAAACAGCTTGATCCAGACCCCGGTCACGACCAGCGTGCCGACCCCGCCCAGCACCACCGCCGGCACGGTGCCGAACCAGTGGGCGGTCAGCCCGGATTCAAATTCCCCCAGCTGGTTCGAAGCGCCGATGAACAGGCCGTTTACCGCGCTGACCCGGCCGCGCATTTCGTCCGGGGTTTCCAGCTGCACGAAGGACGCGCGGATCACCATGCTGATCATGTCCGCCGCCCCCAGCACCACCAGCACCACCAGGGAAAACCAGAACGAGGTCGAGAGGCCGAAGGCGATGGTGGCCACGCCGAATACGCCGACGGCGGTGAACATCACTCGCCCGACCTTGCGCTCGACGCTGAAACGCGCCAGCCACAGCGACATCAGCAAGGCGCCCACCGCCGGTGCCGAACGCAGCAGGCCCAGGCCCCAGGGGCCGGTGAGCAGGATGTCCTTGGCGAACACCGGCAAGAGTGCTGTGGCGCCGCCCAGCAGGACCGCGAACAGGTCCAGGGAGATGGCGCCGAGGATGTCCGGGCGGCTGCGGATGAAGCGAATCCCCGCCAGCAGCGAATCGAGGGTGGCCTTGCCCTTGTTCAGCGGCGTCTGCCGGGCCGGCAGGTTGAGCATCAGCAGGCAGGCGATCAGGTACAGGACCACGGTGGGGCCGTAGACCCAGACGCTGCCGAAGGCATACAGCAACCCGCCCAGGGCCGGGGCGACGATGGTCGCCGACTGTTGCGCCGATTGCGCGGCGGCCACTGCCCGGGGAAACAGCGCCGCGGGCACGATGCTCGGCAGCAGGGCCTGGGTGGTGGGCATCTCGAAGGAACGGGCGCCGCCGAGGAGGAAGGCCAGGATGAAGATCATTTCCCGGGTCACGCTGTCGGTCAGGCTGCCGACGGCCAGGGCCAGGGCGATCAAGGCTTGTAGCGACTGACAGATAGCCGCCACTCGGCGCCGGTCGTAGCGGTCGGCCACATGCCCGGTGTGCAGCATGAACAGCACTCTTGGGGCGAACTCCACCAGCCCCACCAGGCCCAGGTCGAGCACATTGCCGGTCAGCTGGTAGAGGTTCCAGCCGATGGCCACAGTGAGCATCTGGAAACCACTGGCGGTGAAGATCCGGGCCAGCCAGAACGCAATGAACGGACGATGGTGACGGAGCAGCAGAGGGTCTTGGCTGGGCATCGGGCGGTCGATCTGAGCGGGGAGTGCGACGAGGTTATCACCAAGATGTAACCAATAGTTGCGGGGCGGGGGAAATCGTTAGCCACGCATCTATCTCGTTTTTCGCTCGAACACCGGGTCGCGAACCCTGTAGCCGCTGCCGCAGGCTGCGAACGCTTTGGGCGGCGCTCCGTCGCAGGAGACGCCAGGATCTTGAATACGCCGCAGGTTCGCCGGGAAATGGCCAGGCAAGACCCTGCGTACCGAACGCGGCCCGGCCTTTCGCAGCTTCGCAGGCTCAGCAGCGGCTACAGGCGTTTTGTGTGGGGAAAAGCCGGGAAAACCCCGGGTTTGGCGGGGTGAGGCAAGCTGTCACGCGGCAAATAACCACAGAGTTGCGCGCTGAAAATAAGACTACTCTTTTAACGTTGCTTGACCCAGATCAAAACCTTTTCCAGTGGTTTGATGTGGCGGCCGAAGGGCCAGAATCCCTACGTTGCGATGGTTTAAAAAAGAACGAATCCGAATTCGCCGAACTCCATATCCGTGGGGGCAGTAGGCGCTGGCCTGTGGCCCGCAGCCGGTTTTACCTGATAGAGGAAAGCTTATGTTCGGTTTAGAGGCGCTTGATCTCGCCCGAATTCAGTTCGCATTCACCGTTTCGTTCCACATCCTGTTCCCGGCCATCACCATTGGTCTGGCGAGTTATCTGGCGGTACTCGAAGGCCTGTGGCTCAAGACCCGCGACGATACCTATCGTGATCTTTACCACTTCTGGTCGAAGATCTTCGCTGTCAACTTCGGCATGGGGGTGGTTTCCGGTCTGGTGATGTCCTACCAGTTCGGTACCAACTGGAGCCGTTTCTCCGATTTTGCTGGTGCTGTCACCGGCCCCTTGCTCACCTATGAAGTGCTCACCGCGTTCTTCCTCGAGGCTGGTTTCCTCGGGGTGATGCTGTTCGGCTGGAACAAGGTCGGACGCAAGCTGCACTTCTTCTCCACGGTGATGGTGGCCATTGGCACCCTGATTTCGACCTTCTGGATTCTGTCCTCCAACAGTTGGATGCAGACCCCGCAAGGCTTCGAAATCGTTGACGGCCGAGTGATTCCGGTGGACTGGCTGGCGGTGATCTTCAACCCGTCATTCCCCTATCGCCTGGCGCACATGGCGGTGGCGGCGTTCGTCGCCACGGCGTTCTTCGTCGGCTCGTCCGCAGCCTGGCACTTGCTGCGGGGCCGCGACAACCCGGCCATTCGTCGCATGCTGTCGATGGCCATGTGGATGGCCTTGATCGTGGCACCGGTGCAGGCGGTGATCGGCGACTTCCACGGTCTTAATACCCTCAAGCACCAACCGGCGAAAATCGCCGCCATCGAAGGTCACTGGGAAAACGTCGGTAATGAGCCGACCCCGCTGATCCTCTTCGGCTGGCCGGACATGAAGGCTGAGAAAACCAAATACGCAGTGGAAATCCCTTACCTGGGCAGCCTGATCCTCACCCACTCGCTGGACAAGCAGGTGCCGGCGCTCAAGGAGTTCCCGCCCGAAGACCGCCCCAACTCGACCATTGTGTTCTGGTCGTTCCGGGTCATGGTGGGCCTGGGCATGCTGATGATCTTCACCGGCCTGTGGAGTGTCTGGCTGCGCAAGCGCGGCACCCTCTACACCTCGCGTCCGTTCCTGTACCTGACGTTGTGGATGGGGCCGTCCGGCCTGATCGCGATCCTGGCGGGCTGGTTCACCACCGAGATCGGCCGTCAGCCCTGGGTGGTCTATGGCCTGATGCGCACGGCGGATGCTTCGTCCGCACACAGTTTTGTGCAGATGAGCATCACCCTGGCGTTGTTCGTGGTGGTGTATTTCTCGCTGTTCGGCGTGGGTCTGGGCTACATGATGCGCCTGGTGCGCAAAGGCCCGGTCACCAACGAAGGTGCCGAAACCAGCCACGGTGGTCCCGGGCAGAAACGTACTCCGGCCCGTCCGCTGTCCGCAGCCGACGATGACCACGACGCCGACCACGGCACCCGCCTGAACAAGGGGAACTGAGTCATGGGTATTGATCTTCCGCTGTTGTGGGCCGTGATTATCATCTTCGGCATCATGATGTATGTGGTCATGGACGGCTTCGACCTGGGGATCGGGATTCTCTTCCCGTTCGTCAAGGACGACCGCGACCGTGACGTGATGATGAACACCGTCGCCCCGGTCTGGGACGGCAACGAGACCTGGCTGGTGCTGGGGGGCGCGGCTTTGTTTGGCGCCTTCCCGCTGGCCTACTCGGTGGTGCTCTCGGCGCTGTACCTGCCGCTGATCCTGATGCTGATCGGCCTGATCTTCCGCGGGGTGGCCTTTGAGTTCCGCTTCAAGGCCAAGGAAGACAAGCGTCATATCTGGGACAAGGCGTTTATCGGCGGCTCGGCGGCGGCGACCTTCTTCCAGGGCGTGGCTTTGGGCGCATTCATCGACGGCTTGCCGGTGGTTGACCGCCAGTTTGCCGGTGGCTCCCTGGACTGGCTGACGCCCTTCACCCTGTTCTGCGGCCTGGCGCTGGTGGTGGCCTATGCCTTGCTTGGCTGCACCTGGCTGATCATGAAGACCGAAGGCAAGCTGCAGCAGCAGATGCATGACCTGGCCCGGCCCCTGGCCTATGTGGTGCTGGCGGTGATCGGCATCGTCAGTATCTGGACGCCCTTGGCCCATGCCGATATCGCGGCGCGCTGGTTCACCCTGCCCAATCTGTTCTGGTTCCTGCCGGTGCCGATCCTGGTGCTGGTGACCATGTACGGCCTGCTCCGTGCTGTGGCCCGCAACGCGCATTACACGCCGTTCCTGCTGACCCTGGTGCTGATCTTCCTCGGCTACAGCGGCCTGGGTATCAGCCTGTGGCCGAACATCGTGCCGCCGTCGATCTCCATCTGGGACGCCGCGGCGCCGCCGCAAAGCCAGGGCTTCATGCTGGTGGGCACCTTGTTCATCATCCCGTTCATCCTGGGTTACACCTTCTGGAGCTACTACGTGTTCCGCGGCAAGGTCACCCACGAAGACGGTTACCACTAGGTAGGAGCCGGCTTGCCGGCGAACAGGCCCTTGCACCTTGTGCCTGGCTGGCCGGCGCTTTCACTGGCCAGCCAGCTCCGACGAGGGTTTGGGTCAAGCAGGAGTTGAAATCATGAGCGATAAACACTCTTTGCAGGAAATCGAACAGGCGGAAAAACAGCCCCTGTGGCGGCGCCTGGGCTGGCTGGCGATGATCTGGGGTGGCAGTGTGCTGGCCCTGTTCGTGGTGGCCAGCCTGATGCGCATGTTCATGAGCGCCGCGGGCCTGACTACCCACTGATCATCCCATCCCGTTGCCTTGCGGCACGGTTTCAACCCTCCGCTTGCGGAGGGTTTTTTTTGCCTGTTACTTGCGCGCTTTGAGGATCACGAACTTGGGCGTGGCCGCCACTTGTTCGACGCCGCGGAACAGCCGCGCCAGCTTGCTGTGATAACCCAGGTGACGGTTGCCGACGATATACAGCGCACCGCCCACCACCAGGGCTTCCCGGGCCTGTTGGAACATGCGCCAGGCGAGGAAGTCGCCCACCACCTGCTGCTGGTGGAACGGCGGGTTGCACAGCACCACGTCCAGGGACTGCGGCGCCTGACCGGCCAGGCCATCGCCGGCGCGCATCTCGGCTTCGCGCTCGCCCAGCACTGCCTGCCAGTTCTCCCGTGCCGACTGCACGGCCATGAAGGATTCGTCCACCAGGGTGTAGTGGGCCTGGGGGTTGTCCAGGGCGCTGGCGATCGCTAGCACGCCGTTGCCGCAGCCCAGGTCCGCGACCCGGGCGCTGCCGAGGTTCTGTGGCAAGTGCGGGAGGAAGGCGCGGGTGCCGATGTCCAGGCCTTCGCGGCAGAACACGTTGGCGTGGTTGAGCAGTTCGATGGCCGGCTGCTCCAGGCGATAGCGGGTCGGGTAGGGCGACACGACCGGCGGTCTGGCTTCTGGCGTGGCGACCAGCAGGCGGGCCTTTTTCACCGCCAGGGAGGCCTGCACCGGGCCGATGTAGCGCTCCAGCAAGTCACCGGCGGCGCGGGGCAGGTGCTTGACCATGGCCGCCGCCACGACCTGGGCGCCAGGGGCCAGTTGTCCCTGCAGGCGGATCAGCTGTTCTTCCAGCAGGGCCAGGGTCTTGGGGACGCGAATCAGCACCCGGTCGAAGGGACCGTGCAACGGCTCGCTGGCCGGTATCACCCGCAGGGCGTCAAAGGGCAGGCCGTTGCGCACCAGGTTCTTTTCCAGGGCCAGGGCGCCCAGGTACGAATCGCCGCTGCTGCTGACCTGGACCTTGCCCAGCAGGCTTGCAGCCAGGGCGCCGAAGCTGTCGTTGAGGATCAGCACCCGGGTATCGCTGGTCGGTTGCTGCTCGGCCAGATGGTTGAGCAGGTATTCGTCCGCTGCGTCGAAGGCTTGCAGCGGCTCGTTTTGCTGTTCGGGCTGGCGGATCAGGTCGAGCTGGGCGAAGGGGCTTGCAAGCAGGGGCATGGGGCGGACTCTAGGTAATCGGTGAATGTCCCGGCGGTGGGGGCTGTCGCGCGTACGGGAACCCTCGAACAGCGCAGGCGCGGGCCGTTCGAAGCGGGGCTAAATGGTACGTTTTTTTGCCGGGGATTGCCCGCGCTCTATGCCACTACAAACCGCCGGTGTTTCTGTCCGGCGCTTTGCGGGACACTAGCGCATCGCTTTTGTGGAGCCCGTCATGACCGCCAGTGAAGAAAAGTACACTCGCCAGACCCTGCTCGAGGTCCAGCCGCTGACCTCCAGCCTGTTCACCCTGCGCACTACCCGGGATGCGGGTTTTCGCTTTCGCGCCGGGCAGTTCGCTCGTCTCGGGGTGACCAAGGCCGATGGCAGCACGGTGTGGCGCGCCTATTCCATGGTGTCGTCGCCGTTCGATGAGTTTCTCGAATTCTTCTCCATCGTGGTGCCCGGCGGCGAGTTCACCAGTGAGCTGAGCCGCCTGGAAGTGGGGGACAGCCTGTTGGTGGATCGTCAGGCCTTTGGCTACCTGACCCTGGATCGTTTCGTCGACGGTCGCGATCTCTGGTTGTTATCCACAGGCACCGGGATTGCGCCGTTCCTGTCGATCCTCCAGGACTTCGAGGTCTGGGAGAAATTCGAACGCATCATCCTGGTCTACAGCGTGCGCGAGGCCAGGGAGCTGGCTTATCAGCAGTTGCTTGCCGAGTTGCCGCAACGTGAGTACCTGGCCGAGTTCGCGCATAAGTTGCAATTCATCAGCACCGTGACCCGCGAGCAGCACCCGGGCAGCCTCAATGGGCGCATCACCCAACTGATCGAGAACGGCGAGCTGGAACGCGCCGCTGGCGTGGAACTGACCCCCGAGCATTCCCGGGTGATGCTCTGCGGTAACCCACAGATGATTGACGACACCCGTGCCCTGCTCAAGCAGCGAGGGATGAACCTGAGCCTGAGTCGACGGCCGGGGCAGGTGGCGGTGGAGACTTACTGGTAACCAAAACGGCGCCTTGAGGGCGCCGTTGATGTATTGCAGGACTCGCCTCAGGGCTTGTTGTTCTGCGCCTTGAGCAGATCGCGGATCTCTCCCAGCAGCTCTTCTTCCTTGGTCGGTACCGGTGGCAGGGTAGGGGCCACGGCTTCTTCGCGTTTCAGGCGGTTGATGACCTTGACGCCCATGAAGATGGCGAAGGCGATGATGATGAAGTCGATGATGCTCTGGATGAACTTGCCATAGGCCAGAACCACCGCGGGTGCATCCCCTGCCGCCGCTTTCAGCGTGACCGCCAGGTCCCCGAAGTTCACCCCACCGACCAACACGCCGATGGGCGGCATGACCACGTCGCCGACAAAGGACGAGACGATCTTGCCGAACGCGGCGCCGATGATGATACCCACGGCCATATCGACCACGTTACCTTTGACCGCGAAGGCCTTGAACTCACTTAGCACGCCCATAGGTTATTCCTTGTTACAGATGAGGTTGGTTACGGCAGTGTAATTCAGCAAAAAGCATTTTGCCGACACAACTTTTAACAGCACGCGGGGTTATTGACCGATAAACAGGCAAAGAGTTTTTTCAAAGTGCCATCGGATCGCGCGCGATATACCCCGCATTTGACGAGATAACCAGAACATTCTGTCAATCGATGGGTTATGGCCTTTCTATTTATCTTTCAAATGTTTAGTCACTAGCCTCTAGCAGGCGCACCGAGATGCGCCTTATATAACTAGAGGAATTCAACATGACCGCTTCTCTTGGCCTTGGGAGTTTTTCCCAGCGACGCGTACTGGGCGTGCTTGCCGCCAGTCTGCTTTCCCTTTCCGTACAGGCCGCCACGCTGACCCGCGACAATGGCGCGGCAGTGGGCGATAACCAGAATTCACAGACCGCAGGCGCCACCGGCCCGGTGTTGCTGCAAGATGTGCAACTGATCCAGAAACTTCAGCGTTTTGATCGCGAGCGCATTCCAGAGCGCGTGGTACACGCCCGTGGCACCGGCGCCCACGGCACCTTCACCGTCACCGACAACCTCAGCGACCTGACCCGTGCCAAGGTGTTTGCCGCCGACGAGGTGACCCCGGTATTCGTGCGTTTCTCGTCGGTGGTGCATGGCAACCACTCCCCGGAAACCTTGCGTGATCCACGGGGTTTCGCCACCAAGTTCTATACCGCAGAGGGGAACTGGGACCTGGTCGGCAACAACTTCCCGACCTTCTTCATTCGCGATGCCATCAAGTTCCCGGATATGGTGCACGCGTTCAAACCCGATCCGCGTACCAATCTGGATGATGACTCGCGACGTTTTGATTTCTTCTCTCATGTTCCCGAAGCCACTCGCACATTGACCGAGCTGTATTCCAACTCCGGAACTCCGGCCAGTTACCGGGAAATGGATGGTAATGGGGTGCACGCCTACAAGTTGATCAACGCCAAGGGTGAAGTGCACTACGTGAAGTTTCACTGGAAGAGTCTGCAAGGTCTGAAGAATCTCGATCCGAAACAGGTGGTCGAGGTACAAGGGCGCGATTACAGCCATATGACCCATGACTTGGTAACCCACATTAATAAAGGGGACTTTCCCAAGTGGGACTTGTATGTCCAGGTATTGAAACCCGAAGACTTGGCCAAGTTTGATTTCGACCCGCTGGACGCCACCAAGATCTGGCCGGATGTGCCCGAGCGCAAAGTGGGACAGATGGTGTTGAACCGTAACCCGGCCAACGTCTTCCAAGAGACTGAGCAAGTGGCCATGGCCCCGTCCAACCTGGTACCGGGGATCGAGCCTTCGGAAGACCGCCTGCTGCAAGGCCGGGTGTTCTCCTACGCCGATACCCAGATGTACCGCATCGGCGCCAATGCTCTGCAACTGCCGATCAACGCACCGAAGAACCCGGTGAACAACGGCAACCAGGACGGCGCGATGAACCTGGGTCACACCAGCACGGGGGTCAACTACCAGCCGAGCCGCCTGATGCCCCGCGAAGAGCCGCAAACCGCGCGCTACAGCCAGCTGGCACTGTCGGGCAGCACCCAGCAGGCGAAGATCCAGCGCGAGCAGAACTTCAAGCAGGCCGGTGATCTGTACCGTTCCTTCAGCAAGAAGGAACGCCAGGACCTGATCGACAGCTTCGGCGGCTCCCTGGCCACCACCGATGATGAGAGCAAGCACATCATCCTGTCGTTCCTGTATAAGGCCGACCCGGAGTACGGCACCGGCGTGACCCGCGTGGCCAAGGGCGACCTGACTCGGGTCAAGGCGCTGGCGGCCAAGCTGAGCGATTGATCGAGCGCGTTTCACTCCGTCACGCCCGCCCGGGCGTGACGACTTTTTCCGACAGAGGAGTCGCGCCATGCGTCTTTTTACAGCGCTGCTGTCAGTGGCCTGTTCGTTTGCCGCCTACGCGCAGCCGGCGGCCGAAGCCGCGACCGCCGCCGACCCGGTGGCGGTCAAGGTGCAGCTGGAACAATACTATTTCGATGCCGCCCGCCGGGGCGATGTGGAAATGCTCGACACCTTTATCGAGGCCGGTTACTCCCTCGATACCCAGGATGAAAAGGGCTACACCGCGTTGATCCTCGCCGCTTATCACGGCCAGGGTCCGGCGGTGGAGCGCCTGCTGGACGCCGGCGCCAATGCCTGTGCCCAGGACAAACGCGGCAACACGGCGTTGATGGGGGCGATCTTCAAGGGCGAGGTGCAGATCGCTCGGCGTTTGCTGGCGACCGATTGCAGTCCCGATCAGCGCAATGGCGCCGGGCAGACGGCGGCCATGTACGCCGGGTTGTTCAAGCGGGTCGAACTGTTGGACGCCTTGGCCGCCAAGGGCGCTGACCTGAATGCCGAAGACCCGCTGGGCAATAGCGTCACGCGGCTGGCCAGCGGGCAGATACGCACCACGGCGCCGCGCTGATCGGTTCCAGCTGAGCTATCATCGCGGTTTTTGCCGGGGGTTCAGATGGCCAAGGCCAAGCGCATGTACGGCTGCACCGAGTGCGGCTCCACCTTTCCCAAATGGGCCGGGCAATGTGGCGAGTGCGGGGCCTGGAACACCCTGACCGAGACCATGATCGAAAGCGGTGGTGCCGCGGCTCCCGCCGGGCGCACTGGCTGGGCCGGGCAACAGGCGCAGATCAAGACCCTGGCAGAAGTCAGCGTCGAGGAAATTCCACGTTTCTCCACCGCTTCCGGCGAGCTCGACCGAGTGCTGGGCGGCGGCCTGGTGGACGGCTCGGTGGTGCTGATCGGTGGTGATCCGGGGATCGGCAAGTCGACCATCCTGCTGCAGACCCTGTGCAACATCGCCACGCGCATGCCGGCCTTGTACGTCACCGGCGAGGAGTCTCAGCAGCAGGTGGCGATGCGCGCCCGGCGCCTGGGCCTGCCCCAGGATCAGTTGCGGGTGATGACCGAGACCTGCATCGAAACCATCATCGCCACCGCTCGGGTGGAAAAACCCAAGGTCATGGTGATCGACTCGATCCAGACCATCTTCACCGAACAGCTGCAATCGGCTCCGGGCGGCGTGTCCCAGGTGCGCGAGAGCGCCGCCTTGCTGGTGCGTTACGCCAAGCAGAGCGGCACGGCGATTTTCCTGGTGGGCCACGTGACCAAGGAAGGCGCCCTGGCCGGGCCGCGGGTGCTGGAGCACATGGTCGACACCGTGCTGTATTTCGAGGGCGAGTCTGACGGTCGCCTGCGGTTGCTGCGGGCGGTGAAGAACCGTTTTGGTGCGGTCAATGAGCTGGGTGTGTTCGGCATGACCGACCGCGGTTTGAAGGAGGTGTCCAACCCTTCGGCGATTTTCCTCACTCGGGCCCAGGAAGAAGTGCCCGGCAGCGTGGTAATGGCGACCTGGGAGGGGACCCGGCCGATGCTGGTGGAAGTCCAGGCGCTGGTGGATGACAGCCACCTGGCCAATCCGCGCCGGGTCACCCTGGGCCTGGATCAGAACCGCCTGGCCATGCTGCTGGCGGTGCTGCACCGCCACGGCGGGATTCCGACCCATGACCAGGACGTGTTCCTCAACGTGGTGGGTGGGGTCAAGGTGCTGGAAACTGCCTCCGACCTGGCGTTGATGGCCGCCGTGATGTCGAGCTTGCGCAATCGTCCGCTGCCCCATGACTTGCTGGTGTTCGGTGAAGTCGGCCTGTCCGGTGAAGTGCGTCCGGTGCCCAGCGGCCAGGAGCGTTTGAAAGAGGCCGCCAAGCACGGCTTCAAACGGGCCATCGTGCCCAAGGGCAATGCGCCGAAAGAGTCGCCGCCGGGCTTGAAGATCATTGCCGTGACCCGCCTGGAACAGGCGTTGGATGCGCTCTTCGAATAAATCGAGCTGGGCTCTCATGGAAGGAAGCAGGTAATGGGCATGACAAAGTTGAAGGGCTGGTGGCTGGGCCTCAGCCTGCTGTGTGGCAGCGGCTTTGCCGTGGCGCAGCCGAGCGAGGTGCCCGAGGGCTATCGCGTGGCCCAGCAAGTGCTGGTGGGCGATGGCTCGCTGCTGGAGGTGCTGGAGGATGTGCGCATCACGCCGCAACTGCATGCCGACAGCTGGGGCAATGGCTTGGACGCCGACAGCTTTGCCCAATCCGAGGACGATCACCCGACCACGCCCTTGGGCGCTCAGGTGCGCCTGGTTTCCGACGGTGGCGAGGTGCTTGCGCAGAGGTCCTTGGGCTATCCCCTGGCCACGGTGGAAAAGGCGCCGCTCAACGGCCTGCCATCGCCGGCGTTTTTCCTCACTGTCGACCAGACCGCCCCCATGGGCAGCTACAGCGGTCCGGCCACACAAGTGCTGATGCCGCAGCAGAGTCAGCTGGACTCGGTGCTCTATCTGGGGGAAGAAGGGGAAAGGCAGCCGCTGGTGTTCGCCCAGACTGGCAAGGCGGCGTGGCGGATCGTGCCGTCCCGGGAGGGGGGCACCGAAAGCATCCAGCAGGTGTCATCGGCGTCGTCGATGGAGAACGAAGAGTTCATCACCACCTATCGCACCTTCCGTTATGTCGACGGCCAATGGACAGTATCGTCACGGCAGCAAGCGGGTTACTGGGACATGGAAAGCGACTTTCCCGAACCCGCGCTGTTCCCCTGAATACTGGTGCCTTTGATCAAATACTGATCAGCGCACCCAGTTCCCGCTCCAACTCCTCGGGGTCCCCCAGGTTCAGCTCGATCAACCTCCTGAGGTGTTCGATGGACTCCAGGCCGATGTGCAGGCAGACGAAGCCCAACTGACCGTTATGGTCGTGGGCCAGTTGCACATTCATACGCACGTCGGCATCGAGGCCCAGGTGAATATCGGCTTCGAAGGGGCGGCTGGGATCTCCGAGCCAGGGATCGGGGCGTTCGATCAACAGTCCCTTGAGGGACAGGTCCAGCAGCCGCACCGGCCAGCGGTGGGTGCCTTGACTCAGTTCAGTCGTGGCATCGAAGGCGATGCGTTTGAAGCGTCGGCGTTCGGCGTGTTGCTCGCTCATGGGCTGGCCCTCTGCGTGGTGCACTGACTATAGACCCCGGTTTATTACTGTCGCTACAAAGCCATCGGACCGCAAAAAAAATGCAATGCCGCCGTGCTCGCGGCTTGCCGGACGAATGGGGCTGATTCAGGGTTTTGTGGCGGTGCGCCTGGCGCAGAAAAATTTCCAAAAAAATGCCGCTCATAAGATAAAAGAAGGCTCTAGACCAACGTGGGGGGTGGTCTTTGAGAACAGTAGCGCTACACTCGAAATGCTGTTTTTCTATCCCCCTGGCCGGAATAAAAAAATGAAAAATAATAATAGCCTGCTGCGCCATGTCCCTTGGCTGCTGCTGGCAATCGTAGGAGCGTGCGCCCTCGGCGTAGTTGCATTGCGTCGCGGCGAGGCGATCAACGCCTTGTGGATTGTGGTGGCCGCGGTGGCCATCTATCTGGTGGCGTACCGGTACTACAGTCTGTTCATTGCCAATAATGTGATGCAGCTGGACCCGCGTCGGGCCACTCCCGCCGTGCTCAACAATGACGGTCTGGACTATGTGCCGACCAACAAACACATTCTCTTCGGTCACCACTTCGCGGCCATTGCCGGCGCCGGCCCTTTGGTGGGCCCGGTCCTGGCGGCGCAGATGGGCTACCTGCCCGGCACCCTGTGGCTGATTGCCGGGGTGGTCCTGGCCGGTGCGGTTCAGGACTTCATGGTGCTGTTCCTGTCCACCCGGCGTAACGGCCGTTCCCTGGGCGACATGGTCCGTGAGGAAATGGGGCGTATTCCCGGCACCATTGCGCTGTTCGGCTGCTTCCTGATCATGATCATCATCCTCGCGGTGCTGGCGCTGATCGTGGTCAAGGCCCTGGCCGAGAGCCCGTGGGGCATCTTCACGGTGATGGCGACCATTCCGATCGCGGTGTTCATGGGCGTGTACATGCGCTACATCCGCCCGGGCCGCATCGGCGAGATTTCGTTGATCGGCGTTCTATTGCTGCTGGGTTCCATCTGGCTGGGGGGGCAGGTGGCCGCCGATCCGGTCTGGGGCAAGATGTTTACCTTCACCGGCATCCAGATCACCTGGATGCTGATCGGCTACGGTTTTGTCGCCGCGGTGCTGCCGGTGTGGCTGATCCTGGCGCCCCGTGACTATCTGTCGACCTTCCTCAAGATCGGTACCATCATCGCCCTGGCGATTGGCATCCTGATCACCATGCCCGAGCTGAAAATGCCGGCCCTGACCCAGTTCACCGATGGCACTGGCCCGGTATGGAAAGGCGGCCTGTTCCCGTTCCTGTTCATCACCATCGCTTGTGGCGCGGTGTCGGGCTTTCATGCGTTGATCTCCTCGGGGACCACGCCCAAGCTGCTGGATAACGAAACCAACGCCCGCTACATCGGCTACGGCGGCATGCTCATGGAGTCCTTCGTGGCGATCATGGCCATGGTCGCGGCTTCGGTGATCGAGCCTGGCGTTTACTTCGCCATGAACAGCCCGGCGGCCATCGTCGGCGGCGACGTGGTGGCCGTGGCCCAGACCGTCAGCAGCTGGGGCTTTGTCATCAGCCCGGAACAATTGCAGGCGGTGGCCAAGGACATCGGTGAAAACACCATCCTGGCCCGTGCCGGTGGGGCACCGACCCTGGCGGTGGGTATCGCGCAGATCCTCCACCAAGTACTGCCGGGTGAGAACACCATGGCGTTCTGGTACCACTTCGCGATCCTGTTCGAAGCCCTGTTCATTCTGACCGCTGTGGATGCCGGTACCCGTGCCGGTCGTTTCATGCTCCAGGATTTGCTGGGGTCTTTCGTTCCAGCGCTCAAACGCACTGAATCCTGGACCGCCAACCTGATTGCTACCGCCGGTTGCGTGTCCCTGTGGGGCTACCTGCTGTACCAGGGCGTGATCGATCCGCTGGGCGGCATCAACACCTTGTGGCCGCTGTTCGGCATCTCCAACCAGATGCTGGCCGGTATTGCCCTGATGCTGGGCACCGTGGTCCTGATCAAGATGAAGCGCCAGCGCTACATCTGGGTCACCCTGCTGCCGGCTGTCTGGCTGCTGATCTGCACCACGACTGCGGGCTTCATCAAGCTGTTCGACGCCAACCCGGCGATCGGCTTCCTGTCGCTGGCGAAGAAATACAGCGATGCGATGGCCAATGGTCAGATCCTCGCTCCGGCCAAGGACATCACGCAGATGCAGCACGTGATCTTCAACGCCTACACCAACGCGACCCTGACTGCCTTGTTCCTGCTGGTGGTGTTCAGCATCCTGTTCTACGCGCTCAAGGTCGGTATCGCGGCTTGGGGCAGCAAGGAGCGTACGGATAAAGAATCGCCCTACCAGGCTGTGCCTGACGCGTAACCCGAGGATTGCAACCATGTTCAATGACCTGAGTCGCCTCGGTAAATACCTCGGTCAGGCCGCGCGCCTGATGGTCGGCATGCCCGACTACGACAACTACGTCGAGCATATGCAAACCAAGCACCCGGACAAGCCAGTGATGTCGTACGAGGCGTTCTTCCGTGAACGCCAGGAAGCCCGGTACGGCGGCAAGGGCGGTCCGAAGTGCTGTTGAAGTACAGCGTGTAAGCCACACCCATGTAGGAGCCGGCTGCTCGGCGATAGCGCTCTGATTGACGCCATCGTCGGCCAGCCGGCTCCTACGTTTTTATGCGTGGGAGATCCTGTTTTGCAAAATCCTATTCCCGTCACCGTGCTCAGCGGTTTCCTCGGCGCCGGCAAGACCACTTTGCTGCGTCATCTGCTCAAGGCCGAGCACGGTTTGAAGATCGCCGTGATCGAGAATGAGTTCAGTGATGCCGGTATCGACACCCAGCTGCTGGGGGACGAGCCGGTCCAGGTCATGACCCTGTCCAATGGCTGTGTCTGCTGCACCATCCACACCGACCTGACCAAGGCCCTGTATCTGCTGCTGGAGCGCCTGGACAGTGGCGAGATCGCCTTTGATCGACTGGTGATCGAGTGCACCGGATTGGCCGACCCGGCTCCGGTGGCGCAGACCTTTTTCATTGATGAAGAGTTACGTGAGCGCTACATCCTCGACGGCATCATTACCCTGGTGGATGCCAAGCACGCCGAGTTCCACCTGACCCAGACCATCGCCCAGGCGCAGATCGGCTTTGCCGACCGGCTGCTGGTGAGCAAGCGCGACCTGGTGGATGAGCAGACCTTCGAGGCCCTCAGCCAGCGCCTGACGCGGATCAACCGCCGGGCGCCGATTCGCCTGGTGGAGCACGGCCGGATCGATCTGGCGGAACTGCTGGATGTGCGGGGCTTCAACTTGAATGCTGATCTGGGCGGCGGCATCAGCCTGCGTCCGGTGAGCCCGGCACCCTCGGTGGATCGGATTTCCAGCCTGGTGCTGCGCACTGAACAGGCCCTGGACCTGGATCGCCTCAGCGAGTTCATGAATGAGCTGCTGGAGGATCATGGCAAGCAATTGTTGCGTTACAAGGGCGTGCTGAACGTGATCGACGAGCCACGGCGCATGGTGTTCCAGGGCGTGCTCAAGCTTTACGGCTTTGACTGGGATACCGAATGGGCTGAGGGCGAGGCGCGGGAGAGTGTGATGGTGTTCATTGCCGACGATCTGCCGGAAGAGAAGATCCGGCAGGGCTTCGAGAAGATGCTGGGGGGCTGAAGTCCTCGCTGGCCAGTCGACTCCTACAGGTCGGCGGGCGCTGTGCCTAGCAGGCGTTGTTCCAGGTGATCCAGGTGGCGGTTCATCAGGGCTTCGGCCTTTTCTACATCAGCCGCCTGTAGCGCATCGATGATCGTCGCGTGCTCTTGCCAGGCGCAGCAGTGGCGGGCGCGGCCTTCAAACTGGGCGATGGCCAGGGAGGTCAGCGGCACCAGGCTGCCGAGAAACTGCGCCAGTGGGGCGTTGCCGGCCACTTCAGCCAGTTGCAGGTGGAACTCCCCGGACAGGCGAATGGCCGGGCCGCGTTGGTCGCGCTCAATGGCTTCACGTTCCCGGGCGATCAACTGTCGCAGGGACTGCAACTGGCGTCGGGGTTGCTGGCAGGCCAGGCGCACCAGGGTGATTTCCGTCAGGCGCCGGGCGTGCAGGATCTGCCGGGTCTGTTCCAGGTCAGGAGCCGCGACCTGGGGGCGGTAATTGGGCCGCAGGATCACCACTTGCTGGTGGGACAAGCGCGCCAGAACCTGGCGGATGATGCTGCGGCTGACGCCGAAGGCCTGCCCGAGGCTGTCTTCGGTGAAGCGGCTGCCGGGGGCGATGCGCTGCTCGAGAATGGCGTCGAAGATCTGCGGATAGACATCATCGACCAGCAGTTTTTTTTCGCCGCACTGACGCCGAGGCAGGCTGGCCACCAGGGTGAAGGGGTTGTTTTTCAGGGCGTAGCTGACCATGGCCTGTCTCCAGTCCAGTTGCTGACTCGGGGGTTGATTACAGGGCGTTGGAGCCCAGGTGATCGTCCGGAATATTCAGTTCGATGCCCATGCGCTGGCCTTCCTGGAGGATGTGCCGACGCATCTCGGCGCTGGCCAGGGCGCTGTTCTTGTTGCGGATCGCCCGCACCACGGCTTCATTCTCTTCCAGGCGTTCGGCCAGGTGCTCCGGCGAATTACGCAGGATCTGCGCACTTTGCTTGAGGGCATTGCTGGTCTGTTGCACCACGTTCTGGAAGATCGGGTTGCTGGTCAGGGTGAACAGTTCCTCGTGGAAGGCGATGTAGGCATTGACCCCGGCTTCGCTGTCATTGGCCTCTAGGGCTTCGCGCATGTCCATCAGGGTCAGGCGCAGCTGGCCGACTTCCTTGCTGCTGATGGATTGCGCCACCAGCCCGACGATGAAGGGCTCCAGGGTGTAGCGCAGTTGCAGCACGTCCTCGAGGCTGGCGCCGGCCACGCTGCGCTCGGCACCCTGGGCTTCGCCCTGGGGCGCATCCAGCACCACCACGCCCTTGCCAGGCATGGAGCGCACCAGGCCCAGGGTTTCCAGGACGATCACCGCTTCGCGCAGGCTGGGGCGGCTAATGCCCAGTTGCTCGGCCAATTCACGTTGCCCGGGCAGCATGTCGCCGGAGCGCCACTGGCCTCGGGCAAGGGCCGCCCGGAGCTTTTCTACCACTGAATTCACAACCGTTGACGAGCTGATCACTGTTGACTCCATGAGCTATCGGTAGCGCGCTGTTGCCGCGCTGATTGTTGTGCCTGCCGTCGGCAGGCACAAGGTTGGATCAAAATTCCTGCTGGTGGGCACCGGCCACCGGTTTTCGCGCCTGGAAGGTATAGCCCTGTTGACCACTGAGCACCTTGTTGGCCCGTTGCACGTCGATGTCCTTTTCCCAGCGGGCGATGGCCACGGTGGCCACGCAGTTGCCGATCAGGTTGGTCAGGGCGCGACCGATGCCCATGAACCAGTCCACTGCCAGCACCAGCACCAGGCCCACCACCGGAATTGCCGGGATCGCGGTCAGGGTCGCCGCCAGGATCACCAGGGCCGAACCGGGAATGCCATGGGCGCCCTTGGAGGTGATCAGCGACACCAGGAGGATGGTCAACAGGTCCGACATGGACAACGGCGTGCCGGTGGCATTGGCGATGAAGACGATGGCCAGGGTCAGGTAGATGGAGAAACCATCCAGGTTGAACGAGTAGCCGGTGGGAATCACCAGGCCCACGGTGGAGCTGCCAATGCCCAGGTGCTCCAGCTTGCGCATGATCTGCGGCAGGACGGCGTCGGAGGAGGCGGTGCCGAGAACGATCAGCAACTCTTCGCGCAGGTATTTGAGGAAGGGCAGCATGCGCAGGCCCGACAGACGCATGACCAGGCCGAGGATCAGCGCGACGAAGGCGACGCAAGTCAGGTAGAACAGGCCCACCAGGCTGCCCAGGTGCTGCAGCGAATCCAGACCGTATTTGCTGGTGGTGAAGGCGATGGCGCCGAACACACCGATGGGCGCCAGGCGCACGATCATGCCCATGATGCGGAAGATCACGTGGCTCAGTTCATTGATCAGCCGGGAGATGCCCGAGGCGGCTTCGCCTACCAGGTTCAGGGCACTGCCGAACAGCACCGAGAACAGCAGCACCTGGAGGATATTGTTCTCGGCAAAGGCACCGATCACCGAGGTGGGAATCAGGTCCATGAGGAACTGGGTGGTGGTGTGCATGTGCTGGCCGCGTTGGGCGATATCGCCCATGTCGGCGGTGGACAGCTGCTCCAGGTGAATATTGGCGCCGCTGCCGATGCCGGTGCTGAAGGCCATGACCAGGCCGATCACCAGGGCGATGGTGGTGAGTATTTCGAAGTAGATCACTGATTTGAGGCCGATGCGGCCGACCTTCTTCAGGTCGCCGGCGCCGGAGATGCCGCTGACCACCACGCAGAACACGATCAGGCCGATGAGCATCTTGATCAGCTTGATGAAGCCGTCGCCCAGTGGTTTGAGTTGTGAGGAGTATTCGGGGAGGGTGAGTCCGCACACGATGCCGAGCATCAGTCCGAGCACAACCTGGAGGAAAATCGAACGCGAGCACCATCTGAGCATGGGGAGGAATCCTGGTCGGTGTCCTGTCTGCCGTGTGCGGGGGAGCACAGCGGATGGAGGACTTAATTATTGTGGTCTTACCGGTATGTCCAGTGCAGGCGCAGTCTACGCTCGGGTTTTATGGGTTTACAAGATGCTGAACGAAAATTGGCTTTACCGGTCTGACCAGTGGTTTTTCCTCCCCAGGCCACTGTAGCCGCTGCCGTAGGCTGCGATCGGCCGGAACGGCCGCCCGAGTATCTTGCGTTCGCAAGACCTCGCAGGCTCCTTTCAGCGCCTGGTGCGGCGGCCATCCAGGCACAAAAAAGCCCGGCGCTGGGCCGGGCTTTTTCTGTTGCGGTCTGCGGGCTGATTAAGCGCCGTACACCGGCAGCTTCTTGCAGATGGCCTTGACCTTCTCACGCACGGCGTCGATCACCGCTTCGTTGTTCAGGTCCGCCAGGATGTCGCAGATCCAGCCGGCCAGTTCCTTGCACTCTGCTTCCTTGAAGCCACGGGTGGTCACAGCCGGAGTACCGAAGCGCAGGCCGGAGGTGACGAACGGGGAACGTGGATCGTTAGGCACGGAGTTCTTGTTCACGGTGATGAACGCTTTGCCCAGAGCGGCGTCGGCGTCTTTACCGGAGATGTCCTGCTTGATCAGCGACAGCAGGAACAGGTGGTTCTTGGTACCACCGGAAACCACGTCGAAACCGCGGGCGATGAACACTTCGGCCATGGCTTGGGCGTTCTTCACCACTTGTTCCTGGTAGGCCTTGAACTCAGGCTGCAGCGCTTCCTTGAAGCAGATCGCTTTAGCGGCGATCACGTGCTCCAGCGGGCCACCCTGGGCGCCCGGGAATACCGCGGAGTTCAGCTTCTTCTCGATGTCGGCGTTGGCGCGAGCCAGGATCAGGCCGCCACGTGGACCGCGCAGGGTCTTGTGGGTGGTGGTGGTGACCACGTCGGCGAATGGCACTGGGTTCGGGTAGACGCCAGCGGCGACCAGACCGGCCACGTGGGCCATGTCGACGAACAGGTAGGCACCGACCTTGTCAGCGATTTCGCGGAAACGCGGGAAGTCGAGGATCTGCGAGTAGGCGGAGAAACCGGCCACGATCATTTTCGGCTTGTGCTCGACGGCCAGGCGCTCGACTTCGTCGTAGTCGATCAGGCCGTTGGCGTCGATGCCGTACTGAACAGCGTTGTACAGCTTGCCGGAGGAGGAAACGGCAGCACCGTGGGTCAGGTGACCACCGTGGGCCAGGCTCATGCCCAGGATGGTGTCGCCGCCTTGCAGCAGGGCCAGGTAGACCGCTGCGTTGGCTTGGGAGCCGGCGTGTGGCTGGACGTTGGCGTAGTCGGCGCCGAACAGCTCCTTGGCGCGATCAATGGCCAGTTGCTCAACCACGTCGACGTATTCGCAACCGCCGTAGTAGCGCTTGCCTGGGTAGCCTTCGGCGTATTTGTTGGTCAGTACCGAGCCTTGAGCTTCCATCACCGCTGGGCTGGTGTAGTTTTCCGAAGCGATCAGCTCAATGTGCTCTTCCTGACGCTGAGCTTCTTGCTCCATGGCGGCAAAGAGATCGGCGTCGTACTTGGCAATAGTCAAATCACGGCTGAACATGGCGGTCCTCAAGGATCGGGGGGCAGAAAGGGGAGGCATTCTAACCCAATGGGTTTTAGATGGCATATGAAAGGACATCATGTCGCATAGAAGCAGCGTTCAAGTGACGAGCAGCAAGCCGCAAGCAGAAAACCGCCATGCTTTCTTGCCGCTGGTCGCTTGAAGCTTGCCACTGCTTCTAGTCGAACATGAACAGGGCGTCGTTGCTGAACTGCGCTTCGAAGCGGTTGGCTGGCATCGGCCGGCCGAACAGGTAGCCCTGGACCTCGTCGCAGCCGTGTTCGCGCAGGAACTCCAGCTGCTCGTGGGTTTCCACGCCCTCGGCGATTACCGCCAGGTTAAGGCTGTGGGCCATGGCGATAATGGCGCGGGCGATCTGCGCATCCTGCTCGCCGGACGGCAGGCCGTCGACGAAGGTGCGGTCGATCTTCAGCACGTCGATGGGGAACTGCTTGAGGTAGTTCAGCGATGAATAGCCGGTGCCGAAGTCGTCCACCGCGATGCTCAGGCCTAGATTCTTCAGGCCGTCGAGAATCTGCATCGCCTCGCTGACTTCGCGCATCAGGATACTTTCGGTGAGCTCCAGCTCCAGGCACGCCGGCGGCAGGCCGGTGTCCTTGAGGATGGTGGCGATGCGCATGCCCAGCTGGCCGTCGGAGAACTGCCGCGCGGAAATGTTCACCGAGACCTTCGGCACCCGCACCTTGGCCTGGTGCCAGGACTTGAGCTGGCGGCAGGCTTCGCTGATTACCCAGTCGCCCACATCCACCACCAGGCCCAGTTCTTCCAGGACCGGAATGAAATCGCCCGGCGGCACCAGCCCGCGGCGCGGATGACGCCAGCGCAGCAGCGCCTCGGCACCGGTCAGGCGTTTGCCGTCGCCGCTGAACTGCGGCTGGTAATAGAGCACGAACTCTTCCTGTTCCAGGGCGTGGCGCAGGTCGCTTTCCAGCTCCAGGCGCTCCAGGGCACTGGCGTTCATGTCGGCCTGGTAGAACTGGAAGTTGTTCTTGCCGCGCTCCTTGGCGTGGTACATCGCGGTGTCGGCGTTCTTCATCAGCTGGCTCAGTTCTTTGCCGTCCTGAGGGCTCAGGGCGATGCCGATACTGGCGGTGACGAAGAACTCCCGACCTTCGAGGACGAAGGGCTTGACCAGGCTGGCGAGGATCTTCTCGGCCACATTGATGGCCCGGTTCAGGGCGATCTCGCGGCTGGCGCGCGGTTGCAGGAGCAGGGTGAATTCGTCGCCACCCATGCGCGCCACGGTGTCGTCATCGTCGACGCAACCCAACAGGCGGGTGGCCATTTCCTTGAGCATGCGATCGCCCGCCGCGTGGCCCAGGGAGTCGTTGATCGGCTTGAAACGGTCCAGATCGAGGAACATCAGCACCACCCAGGACTTCTGCCGCTCCGCCGATTGCAGCGCGGTGTGCAGACGGTCCTGGAACAGGGTGCGGTTGGGCAGGTGGGTCAGGGCGTCGTAGTAGGCCAGGCGGTGAATCCGCTGTTCACTGGCCTTGCGCTCGCTGATGTCGCTGAAGAAGCATACGTAGCTGGCCAGGTCGCCTTCATCGTCGAGCACCGCAGTGATGCCGACCCAGGCCGGGTAGTGCTCGCCATTGCGGCGCTTGAGCCAGACTTCGCCTTCCCAACTGCTGTGCTGGTGCAACTGCTTGAGCACATAGCGCAGGTGGGCTTCCTGCTGGTCGTCGACGGTGAGCATGTTCGGCAACTGGTCAAGCACCTGGGACACCGCGTAGCCGCTGACCCGGCTGAAGGCTTCGTTGGCCTGGACGATGTAGCCGGCAGGGTCGGTGATCAGGATCGCCGAGGTCGAGTGCTCGAATACCGTGGCCGCCATGCGCAGGTCTTTTTCCGCCCGGCGTTGCTGGCTGATATCGCGGCCAACCCCGAGCACGCCCTCGAAGGCGCCGTGTTCGTCCCACACCAGGACCAGGCGCAGTTCGATGGGGATCTTGCGCCCATCGGCTCGCAGGCAGTCGAACAGGAACAGCTGGGTCTGCACCTGGCTGCGCAATTGCGCCAGTTGCTCGGGTTTGTCCAGGGCCTTGCTGACCCGGTCCATCAGGGTGTAAATGCCGGCCAGTTGCTGTGGGTTGGCGATGGTGGACTGCCAGCCATTCTGGAAGATCCACTCCACGTCGTAGCCGAGCACCGCATGCACCGAGGGGCTGACGTAGTTCAGCGACAGCTTGTTGTCAGTGGAGAAGATCACGTCGCTGATGCTTTCGGCGAGCATGCGGTAGCGCTGTTCGCTGTCACGCAGCGACTCGCTGGCCTCGATCTGGTCGGTGATGTCCTTGGCCACGCCGATGATTCGCGTCACCTGGTCGTAGCGATCCCGGGCCAGGGCCTGTTCGCGGATCTCGAAGCGCCGCCACTGGCCGCTGCGGTGGCGAAAGCGCAGTTGGCATTGCAGGAGCTGGGCGTAGGCCGAGTGGCGCTGTTCCTGGCGCAGGCGGTGATAGAGGTCGGCGTCTTCCGGGTGCAGGAGGATTTCCCAGAAGTACTCGCCCATCTGGTGCAGTTCGGTCTTGTTGTAGCCGAGGGTCTGGCCCAGGTGGTGGTTGCTGAAGATCATCCGTTGGCTGATCACGTCCTGCACATACAGGTGATCGGGCACGGTGCGCACCACGTCCGACCAGAAACCTTCGCGCTCCAGCAGCGACAGCTCGATCAGCTTGCGGCTGGTGATGTCGCTGATGCTGAGGATCACTGCGCTGTAATCCTCAGTCGCTTCCGGCAGGCGCAGCACCAGCCATAGATGCTGGTCATTGCCCTGGGCGTCGCTGAGCTTGATCTCCAGTTCCAACTGTTTCTGCTGGTTGACCACGGCTTCCAGTAACTGGCCGCCGATGGCGTTGCCGTTCTTCGGGCAGCCTTCGATCAGTAGCTGCCAGGCCTGGTCGCTGGATTCGACATTGAGCAGGCGCAGCGCCACCTGATTGACTTCGGTGATGCGCAATTCTTTCAGCAACTGGCGACGGTGGTCCGGATGGCTGGATTGCCAGCGCTTGAGCTGCTCGCTGTTGTGTAAATGGTGTTGGCCGAGCAGGTCCGGGAGCCCGGAGATATCCAGGACGCAGAGGGCGACCCCTGTGCCCTCGAAAATATCCTGATAGCGTCGCCGGCCCTCGTGGAGCTGGCGTTGGCGCCGACGCATGTTGAGCAGGGCAATCACCGGCAGCAGGGAGAACGCCAGGCCCAGCAGGCACTTGCCGATAAAGGCCGGCAGCAGTTCCTCGATCACCGCCCGTTGGTCGAACAGCCCGCGCAGTTGCCAGTCGCTATTGTTCAAAGGCACCAGCAGCACACTGCTGGCCATCTCGTCGGGGTCCAGCATGCCTGGGGTCGGGGCGCTGCGTTCGTCGCGCTTGATCACCTGTCGGCTCAGGCGATTCTCGATCACCCAGGTCGGCTTGAAACTTTCCTCGCTTTGCCGCACCAGGGTCTGCAGGAAACTGGGGGACATGCGCAGTATCCAGAAACTGCGAGTCGAGCCACTGGCCTGGTGCAGCAAGACATGCACCACTGAACCGTCGGCAGGATTGCTGTAGTAATAGCGCTGGGAACGGCTGCGCTGGACCAGTTCGGCGAGCCAGAGAGCATCCTGACTGTCGGTGGCGCTGTCGCTGAGGATCTGCCCCTGGCTGTCCAGCAGAGCGAAACTGCGGACGTCCGGCAGGGAGCGCTTGAGCTTTTGCAGCAGTTGCTGTTGTTGCTGGCTGTCTTGGGGGGCTTCGACGGTCGGTAGCAGATTGAGGGCGATCTGGGCATTGAGCGCCAGGTTCAGGCTCAGGTGGTCGGCCAGATCGGCGCTGTAGTCGATGGCGTGCTGGCGCTGGTCCTTGCGGGTTTGCTGCAGTTGATCGAGCAGTTGCCAGAACAACAGGGCCAGGAGCAATAGCACCAGCGTCGCCAGTGCGCCTTTGAGTGTGCCCCGCAAAGGAAGGGCCGACGCGGAGGCTTTAGCGCGCGCGGGCTGTGGCGAAATGACGTTGGACAAGCTGTGATCCTGCGGTTTGGCTGGGCTGGCGCGACGTGCACTATAAGCCGGACGCCCGAAGGGCGGCTAGCATGCCTTGAGTTGTGGCAAAGTGCCAGTCCCGCTTGGCTGGACCTGGATCGTGCATTGAGGTAGTTTTGCCGGTTACGCGGGAGCGTTCCAGCTCCAAACAATCAGGCTTTTTCCGCCCGTCGGTATTGATCATGGTCAATGCCGGTGCCGCGCATGGCCTGGCCCGGGCCCGGCCCGTT
This sequence comes from Pseudomonas sp. BLCC-B112, assembly GCF_028550695.1. Classification (NCBI taxonomy): domain Bacteria; kingdom Pseudomonadati; phylum Pseudomonadota; class Gammaproteobacteria; order Pseudomonadales; family Pseudomonadaceae; genus Pseudomonas; species Pseudomonas sp. BLCC-B112. The sequence continues at coordinate 98,585 of NZ_JAQQGK010000007.1, read as the reverse complement.
CTATTCATCTGTCACTGACGCTAGGTTCACCATGGCTCAATACGTCTTCACCATGCATCGGCTGGGCAAAGTTGTTCCGCCGAAGCGGGAAATCCTGAAAAACATCTCCCTGTCTTTTTTCCCTGGCGCCAAGATCGGCGTACTGGGCCTCAACGGTTCGGGTAAGTCCACGCTGCTGAAAATCATGGCCGGCGTCGATACCGAGTTCGAAGGTGAAGCCCGTCCGATGCCGGACCTGAATATCGGCTACCTGCCTCAGGAACCACAACTGGATCCAACCAAGACTGTGCGTGAAGTGGTCGAGGAAGCGGTGAGCGTGATCAAGGACGCCCAGGCACGCCTGGACGAAGTCTACGCCGCCTACGCCGAGCCGGATGCCGATTTCGACAAGCTGGCCGCCGAGCAGGCCAAGCTGGAAGCCATCCTGCAAGCCAGCGACGGTCATAACCTGGAGCGCCAGCTGGAAGTGGCCGCCGACGCCCTGCGCCTGCCAGCCTGGGACGCCAAGGTCGAGCACCTGTCCGGTGGTGAAAAGCGTCGTGTGGCCCTGTGCCGCCTGCTGCTGTCCGCCCCCGACATGCTGCTGCTCGACGAGCCAACCAACCACCTGGATGCCGATTCCGTGGCCTGGCTGGAACACTTCCTCCACGACTTCCCAGGCACCGTGGTCGCGATTACGCACGACCGTTACTTCCTGGACAACGTCGCCGGTTGGATTCTCGAACTCGACCGCGGCGCCGGTATTCCTTACGAGGGCAACTATTCGGGTTGGCTGGAAGCCAAGTCTGCGCGTCTGGCCCAGGAATCCAAACAGCAGTCGGCCCATGAAAAGGCCATGAAGGAAGAGCTGGAGTGGGTGCGCAAAGGCGCCAAGGCCCGCCAGTCGAAATCCAAGGCTCGTCTGCAACGCTTCGAGGAAATGCAGTCCCAGGAATTCCAGAAGCGCAGCGAAACCAACGAGATCTATATCCCGGCCGGTCCGCGCCTGGGTGACAAGGTCATCGAGTTCAAGAACGTCACCAAGGGCTACGGCGACCGCGTGCTGATCGACAACCTGTCGTTCTCCATGCCCAAAGGCGCCATTGTCGGCGTGATCGGTGGTAACGGTGCCGGTAAATCGACCCTGTTCCGCATGCTCATGGGCAAGGAAACCCCGGATTCGGGCAGCATCGAGATCGGTGAAACCGTGCAGCTTGCCTGCGTGGATCAGAGCCGTGAGGACCTGGACGGCAGCAAGACCGTGTTCCAGCAGATTTCCGACGGTTCCGACCAGATCCGCATTGGTAACTACGAGATCCCGTCGCGTACCTACGTCGGTCGCTTCAACTTCAAGGGTGGCGACCAGCAGAAGTTCGTCAAGGACCTGTCCGGTGGTGAGCGTGGCCGTCTGCACCTGGCCCTGACCCTGAAAGAGGGCGGCAACGTCCTGCTGCTCGACGAACCGTCCAACGACCTCGACGTCGAAACCTTGCGTTCCCTGGAAGAGGCCCTGCTGGACTTCCCGGGCGCCGCCATCGTGATTTCCCACGATCGGTGGTTCCTGGACCGGGTGGCCACTCACATCCTGGCGTACGAAGACGATTCGCAAGCGGTGTTCTTCGAAGGCAACTACACCGAGTACGAAGCCGATCGCAAGAAGCGCCTGGGCGAAGCCGCAGCGCAACCGCACCGTGTGCGGCACAAGAAGCTGGCCTGATCGGCTCGCTGCTTGAAACAAACGGAGCCTTCGGGCTCCGTTTTTTTTGTTCGCCGGTAAGCCGGCGCCTACAAAAATACTGCCGTTGCGGTAGGCGTCGTCTGACCGGCGAAGGGTTTTCTGCGACTCCCCAAAAACGTGCAGGCCATGCAATTTGTGCCACCAAATCCGTGCACAAAATCCCTGAAAATCGTCGTCATTTATATCTAATGCACCATTTAAATTCATATCTGCGACATTTTGCGCTGTCGCGGTGCGAGTTGAATTGATAAAGTCCCGGGCAAATCTCCCCTTAACGACAATAAATTTGCCGAGACTTCCCATGATCGAATCCGTCGAAGATTTCCTCGCCCGCCTGAAAAAGCGCGATCCGGACCAACCTGAGTTTCATCAGGCGGTGGAAGAGGTCCTGCGCAGCCTTTGGCCATTTCTCGAGGCCAATCCGCACTATCTGAGCTCCGGTATTCTCGAGCGAATCTGCGAACCGGAACGCACTGTGGTGTTTCGCGTGTCCTGGGTCGACGATCAGGGCAAGGTTCGGGTCAATCGCGGTTTCCGCATCCAGATGAACAGCGCCATCGGTCCCTACAAGGGCGGCTTGCGCTTCCATCCGTCGGTCAATATGGGCGTGCTGAAATTCCTCGCCTTCGAGCAGACCTTCAAGAACTCCCTGACGTCCCTGCCCATGGGCGGCGGCAAGGGTGGCTCCGACTTCAATCCCAAAGGCAAGAGCGATGCTGAAGTGATGCGCTTCTGCCAAGCCTTCATGACCGAGCTGTACCGGCATATCGGTGCCGATGTGGACGTGCCTGCGGGCGATATCGGCGTCGGAGCCCGGGAAATTGGCTTCCTGTTCGGTCAGTACAAGCGCTTGAGCAACCAGTTCACCTCGGTATTCACTGGCAAGGGCATCAGCTACGGCGGCAGCCTGATCCGTCCGGAAGCCACGGGGTTCGGTTGTGTGTACTTCGCCGAAGAAATGCTCAAGCGTCGTGGTGCCCGGGTTGAAGGTCAGCGAGTGGCGATTTCCGGTTCCGGTAACGTGGCGCAATACGCGGCCCGCAAGGTCATGGACTTGGGCGGCAAGGTGATCTCCCTGTCGGACTCCGAAGGCACCCTGTACTGCGAGTCCGGCCTGAGCGAAGAACAATGGCTGGCGGTGCTGGAACTGAAGAACGTCAAGCGTGGACGCATCAGCGAACTGGCGACTCAATTCGGCCTGGAGTTCCGCGCCGGGAAAACCCCATGGGACTTGCCCTGCAATATCGCCCTGCCATGCGCCACACAGAACGAACTGGATGCCGAGGCTGCGCGTACCCTGCTGCGCAACGGCTGCATCTGCGTCGCCGAAGGCGCCAACATGCCGACCACTCTGGAGGCTGTGGATATCTTTATCGAGGCCGACATCCTGTTCGCCCCGGGCAAGGCATCCAATGCCGGCGGAGTGGCTGTGAGCGGGCTGGAGATGTCGCAGAACGCCATGCGCCTGCTCTGGACTGCCGGTGAAGTGGACAGCAAGCTGCACGCCATCATGCAGTCGATCCACCATGCCTGCGTGCACTACGGCGAAGAGAACGGCCGGATCAACTACGTCAAAGGGGCGAACATCGCCGGCTTCGTCAAGGTTGCCGATGCCATGCTGGCCCAGGGCGTGGTCTGAGCCGTCTCAGGCCAGTTCGATTCGGATGATTTCGATCAACTGATCCCCAGCCGGCCGTTGCCACAGGACTTCGTCACCGGGTTGTGCCCCCATCAGGGCACGGCCCAGGGGCGAGGCCCAATTGATCAGGCCTCTGGCGGCATCGGCCTGATCCTCACCGACCAACTGCACGCTCTGTTGCTGATCCTGTTCATCGGCGAAGGTCACGCGGCTGCCGATCTGCACCTTGTCGCAGGTGCTCGCATTGACCACCTGGGCGCTGTGCAGGCGTGACGAGAAATAGCGCAGGTCCCGTTCCAGTTCCGCCACCTGCTGTTGGTCTGCGGCGTCCCCCAAGTCGGTTTGTGCCGAGTGCTGGCTGTGCAGTTCTGCCACCTTGGCCTGCAACTCGGCAAAACCCAGGGGCGTGACGTAGTTGGGCAGGGTGCTGATCTGACGTTCCACGGGTTGCTCGACCTGGGCTGCGGCCAGATCTTCATTGACGAAAGCGCGGCTCATGGTTGTTCTCCTTAAAGGGAGGGATGGACCATGGTTGCAGGCTTTTGACCCGGGCGGTTAGCTAAAAACGACTTACTGCGAGCGATAAGTCCGAGCCGCGTCACGGTCCTTCTCCTGCTGCCAGGCACGTTCCCGTTCGTCCCAGTGACGTTCCCGGTACTCATTGCGCTCCTGGTTCTCCAGCATGCCCAACCATAACGCCACATCGAGTCACTCCCAGGCTTCACCTGAGTGAAGTCTAGAAGGGCGATTGTCGGCGATGCGTGAAAACCTTGTCGCTGGCAACTTGAGGCTTGCAGTTGTTCTTAATAGTGGTACCACTTGAGTTCGAGCATGACTTCGTTGACCGGGCTAGCCAATTGGCTGAACTCGCGCTGCGCGCTCAGGCGCAGGCCCAGGTTGCGGGACAGCTCCCATTGCTGGTTGAGGCTCAGGCTGCGGCGGACTTCGCCGTTGGTGAAGTAGTCGCCCTTGGCTTCGAGGCTGAAGTTGCCCAGTGGGTTCTTCCACAGCAGCCCGGAGTTGAAGCCTGCCGCCGGGGCGATGAACCCGGCGAAGTCGGCGTTGTGTTCTACCCGCACGGTACCCAGGACAAAACCCAGGGTGTCCTCGCCCAACTGCCAGGTACCGCCGGCGCCGCCGTTGACGTGGCTGACCAGGGTTTCATCGTCGTGCTTGCCAGGCACCCGCTCCAGGCCGCCAGTGACCTGCCAGGACCAGGGTTGCAGCAGCTCGTTGCGTGGAGTCAGGGAGCGGATGGTCGCCAGGTCCAGTTGTTGCAACTGCCAGCGGTTGCCTTCGTACTGGCGCAGTTTCATCTGCAGGATTTCGATCTGCGCCCCTAATGGGAAACCCTCGGCGTTGTCATTGAGGTCGTGGTAGGCCATGCGCAGGCCGTATTCGGCAAAGGCCTTGTCGTCCCGGGTTCCGAGCCCCAGTTGCCAGGTACGGGACTGGTGACCATCTTCCGGCAGGCCAGGGCGTTCGATCTGCAGTTCCGGCGCGGGGTTCTGGTTGATTGCCCGCAACAGTTCGAAGCTGCGCTGGGAACGCTCGGTATCGCGCTCCAGCCCGTTGGCCCGATAACGCTCAAGGCGGTAGGCGGCGTCGACGATCAAGGCCTGGCGAGCCCGCGGCAGGGCCTTGAACTCGGCGCCCTGCAGTTGTTTCTGATCGGCGCTGACCTTGAGCACCCATTGCTGTTCGTCGTGGCTCAGGGGCTGGGCGCGGCTGAGCAGCTCCCGCTCCCGGGACGGGCGATAGTCGATGCGCTCCACCAGCCCGGCGTCCTTGACCGCCTTCACCGTGTCGGTGGGAATGGCGGTCAAGGGGAATTGTCCGGTCAGGCGTAGGCTGGGCCTGGCGACTTGTAGCAACTCCAGCAGGCGGTAGGAGCAGTTCTCATCGAAGAAGAAGTAGTCGAACTTGATCTGCTTGAGCTCCCAGACGTGCTCCACCATGCGCTCGGTTTCAACTGGCGTCAGGTTCAGGCGGTACTCCCACAGGTCGCGGTTTTCCAGGCTGCGGTACTCCGAAAGCTTCTCCTGGTAGGGCACCAGGGCAAACAGTCCGGGGTAGCCGCCCATCAGGCCTTTCCACGCGTAGAGGATGCTGTTGTCCGAACCTTCGATATAGGCACCGAAGTTGATCGCGTAGCTCAGCAGGGCCGTGTTGTTGCTTTGTACGTCGGCCTGGTCGATGCGTAGCAAGGTATGGCCGAACATCGAGGAGGGGCTGTTGAGGTAGGCCGCAGGGAAAATCATCACGGTGCTGTGGGGCGAGACATCCTTGAACCATTGTTTGAATTCGCTGCACTCGACTTGGGGCAAGTCATTCAGCCCCAGTTGTGCCTTGAGCCAGCGGGTGCGGGACGGATAGACGCACTGCGCATGCCGGTCACCGGCGTCGGGGGCAGCGTAGAGGGCGTTCAGCGTCGCGCTCAGCTCGGCGTCAGGATGGTGGGCGCCATCGGTTGCGAGGAAGAACTTCGGATCACTGACATAACTGCGCCAGCCGCCCAGCTTGGCGGTTTCATAGTGTCCGATGGAAATCCAGAACGGGTCATTGGCCAGTTGCTGCAAACGTTGGGGATCGATGTGGGGCGCGGCATACAGCGGGGCGCAGACAAAGAGCGCCAGGTAGGCAAGGCGTTTGAGCATGGTGGGCAACTTAAGTCGGAAATACAAAGACCCAAGATGGGCAAGGTCAAGAAGACAAAACCCGCTCCCCGGGGGGAGCGGGCGGGTCGAGCTTAAGCTGGAGTGGCGTATTTCGCCAGGCGCGCATCGTTCTTCAACACGGCCAGGGTATTGGTGTGCACATCTTCCGCGGTCACGTCAGCCTTGCTGAAGATCTGTTGGAAGTGTTCGTGGGTGACCGCAGCAAAGTGCGCACGGTCTTCAGGGGCGACACCGAGTACCACGGCGTAGGTGGTCAAGGCTTCGCCTTGGCCCTTGGCCATGTCTTCGGAGAGCTCGTTCATCATGCCGTTCATGGCGAACCAGGATTTACCACCGTAAGTCAGTGATGCATTGGTGGAGCAGCCGTTGGTGCCGGAAGTCATGCCGAAGGTCGCGTTACCGGAGGTGCCGTTGGTGGTGGAAGCCAGGAAGTGCGCTGGAGTACCACGCTGACCTTCGAACAGCATGTTGCCCCAGCCGCAATCCGGACCGCCTGGCGCCTGAGCCATGGCGTTGAGGGATACAGCGGTGAAAAGAGTACCGAGAAGAATCCGTTTCATAGCGTTGTTCTCTTTGTGTGCATACCAATGGACAGGGAGACTGGCGCTGATTGGCGCCAGTGGGCCGGTTATCTATCCAGCCGCGCAGTTTGGAGTTTAGGCAGGTTCCATGGGTTCCGTAGATTTTTACAAAACAATGCCTGAAATAGCTGGTTTTACATGGGGCGGGTAGCTGTATCCGCCTTGTCTATGCTTTCCCCTGAGGCGCGCCTTGCCAGCCGGGCATACCCGGCGCCAGAATGCCGCCATCTGCCCCGCCTGATGTAAGGAAGCCCGATGCCTGATCCTGTTGCTGCCAGCCTGCGTCTTGCGCCTGAAGCGCTGACCCGTCCTTTCTCTGCTGAACAGTTCAGCTTCTCGACCACCAATGATTTGGAGCCCTTTCGCGGTGTGCTTGGCCAGGAACGTGCGGTCGAAGCCTTGCAGTTCGGCGTGGCCATGCCACGCCCCGGTTACAACGTGTTTGTCATGGGGGAACCCGGCACGGGGCGCTTTTCTTTCGTAAAGCGTTACCTGAAGGCTGAAGGCAAGCGCCTGCAGACCCCGTCTGACTGGGTCTATGTCAACAATTTTGACGAGCCCCGGGAGCCTCGGGCGCTGGAACTGCCGGCCGGTGCCGCGGGCAGTTTCATCAGCGACATCAACGGTTTGATCGATAACCTGCTGGCGACGTTCCCGGCGGTTTTCGAGCATCCGTCCTATCAGCAGAAGAAGAGCGCCATCGACCGCGCGTTCAACCAGCGTTACGACCGCGCCCTGGACGTGATCGAGCGCCTGGCCCTGGAAAAGGACGTGGCGCTGTACCGCGACAGCAGCAATATCGCCTTTACCCCGATGCTCGATGGCAAGGCCCTGGACGAAGCCGAGTTCGCCCAACTGCCGGAGGCTGATCGCGAGCGTTTCCATGAGGACATTTCCGCTCTGGAAGAGCGCCTTAATGAAGAGCTGGCGAGCTTGCCGCAGTGGAAGCGCGAGTCGAGCAACCAGTTGCGTCAGCTCAATGAAGAAACCATCACCCTGGCCCTGCAGCCGTTGTTGGCGCCACTGTCCGAGAAGTACGCGGAAAACGCTGCGGTCTGCGGTTACTTGCAAGCCATGCAGGTCTATCTGTTGAAGACCGTGGTCGAGCAACTGGTGGACGACAGCAAGACCGATGCGGTGGCACGCAAGCTGTTGGAAGAACAGTACTGCCCAAGCCTGGTGGTGGGCCACCCGGCCAGTGGCGGCGCGCCGGTGGTGTTCGAGCCGCATCCGACCTACGACAACCTGTTCGGCCGGATCGAGTACAGCACCGACCAGGGCGCGCTCTACACCACGTACCGGCAGTTGCGTCCCGGTGCACTGCATCGAGCCAATGGTGGTTTCCTGATTCTGGAAGCCGAGAAGATGCTCAGCGAACCCTTTGTCTGGGACGCCCTGAAGCGTGCCCTGCAATCGCGCAAGCTGAAGATGGAATCGCCTCTGGGCGAGATGGGGCGTCTGGCTACCGTGACCCTGACGCCGCAGATGATTCCGCTGCAGGTCAAGGTCATCATCATTGGTGCTCGCCAGTTGTATTACACGCTGCAGGACCTGGATCCGGACTTCCAGGAAATGTTCCGGGTACTGGTGGACTTCGACGAAGACATCCCGATGGTGGATGAAAGCCTGGAGCAGTTTGCCCAGTTGCTGAAAACCCGCACCTCGGAGGAGGGCATGGCCCCGCTGACCGCTGATGCGGTGGCGCGCCTGGCCACCTACAGCGCGCGTCTGGCGGAGCACCAGGGGCGTCTGTCGGCGCGGATCGGCGACCTGTTCCAATTGGTCAGCGAGGCCGACTTTATCCGCCACCTGGCTTCCGACGAAATGACTGACGCTGGACATATCGAAAGGGCGCTGAAGGCCAAGGCGACGCGTACCGGTCGGGTATCGGCACGGATTCTCGATGACATGCTCGCCGGCATCATTCTCATCGACACTGATGGTGCGGCCGTGGGCAAGTGCAACGGCCTGACGGTACTGGAGGTGGGGGATTCGGCGTTCGGCGTGCCAGCGCGGATTTCCGCCACGGTCTACCCCGGTGGCAGTGGCATCGTCGACATCGAGCGCGAGGTCAATCTTGGCCAGCCCATCCACTCCAAGGGGGTGATGATCCTGACCGGTTACCTGGGCAGTCGCTATGCCCAGGAGTTCCCCCTGGCGATTTCCGCGAGCATTGCCCTGGAGCAGTCCTACGGCTACGTGGATGGCGACAGTGCTTCGCTGGGGGAGGCCTGCACGTTGATTTCGGCGTTGTCGAAAACTCCACTCAAACAGTGTTTCGCCATCACCGGCTCGATCAACCAGTTCGGCGAGGTGCAGGCTGTGGGCGGAGTCAACGAGAAGATCGAAGGCTTCTTCCGCCTGTGCGAAGCCCGCGGCTTGACCGGAGAGCAAGGCGCGATCATTCCTCAGGCCAACGTGGCCACTTTGATGCTCGACGAGAAGGTGCTGCAGGCCGTACGTGCTGGACAGTTCCATGTGTATGCGGTGCGTCAGGCTGATGAAGCCCTGAGCCTGCTGGTGGGCGAGCCGGCTGGTGAACCGGATGCCGAAGGTCAGTTCCCCGAAGGCAGCGTCAACGCGCGGGTGGTGGAGCGCCTGCGGGTCATTGCCGAGATGATCAGCGAAGAAGACCTGAAAGAAGCGGAAAAGGAACTGGCGCAAGAGGCGCTGACAGAGGCCAAGCCGGCGTGACAGTGGCCGCTGGCGAGGGCTTTGTCCCTCGCCAGCGGCGTCAGTGGGCTGACGCCAATTTCTCAAAATAGACCATTCGGCGCCTGTTGGATCGGTCAACTTTGTTTATCAGGCTTTTCTTCTATTCTCAGGGCAAGGAGAACGACAGTCGTCGCTGGATCGAAACAGTCCTCTACTGAAGGCTGAACAGTGGTTCTACCGAGGGTCGCCGCCATGTCGCGCAACCTTTGCCTCACCCGCCAATGTCTTGGCTTGGTCACCCGTATCGAATGCAGCGTCCGCCCACTGGCGGGGGACAACGGTATGTGGACCCTTCTCTTCGCCGCCGGAATGGCGGGTGAACAACCCTCAGCGATCAAGTCCCAAGGCCCGTTCTGTGGGCCTGTAGTGGCGGAGTCCATCCTTGATTCGATTGTTGAAAGCCTGACCACCCATGGCTATCAGCTGGCCGATGATCCACAGATCTGGTGCCTGCATCTGCAGGCCCAGTTACGTCAGATCAATGGTGAGCGGGGACGTCATGCCGGTGATTTCCAGTTCCATCCCGAACACTGACCCCTAGGGGGCCGGGGGCGCCGACTCGGCTTTGTCGAGCTTGACCTCAAAGCCGTATTGCACAGTGTCGAGTGTGCTGCGGGTGTAGCTTTCCAACTGGCTGGGCTCGCCGTAGAAGTAGTGCACATCGAATAACGCCGTACCGTCGGCCGAGGCACTGTGGCTGCTTGCAAGAATCTCCTTCAGGTATTGGCCGCTGGCGTCCTTGGCAAAGAAGCGCCAGGCGTCTGCAGGAAAGAGTTTCTGGTCGACGATCAAGGCGTTGCCCCTGAGTTCTAGGCCTTTGGGCAGCTGTTGAGCGTTGATGCTGCTCTTCTCGATGGTGGCCAGGAACAGAGGAATGGAGCCTACGGCGTAGGCGGGGGTTTCCGGGAAAAGGTTGAGGTCGTAGGTGATGACGCCCCGCAACGGGTCGATGTCGAAGGCCTCGTCCGGCAGTTCGATCGGTTCACCCCGTTGGCCCTTCTCGTTCTGGGTGAAGAAAGTCAGCGGGGTATCGTTGGTGCTGAACTCTGAGCCCAGCAACTCATCATTGAAGGTCCGCGGGTGGCTGAACTCGATGCGCGCTGCGCTGGCATCTTCCACCGACTGGCTGATAGTCACGGATTTTTTCAGTGACTCTTCGTCCAGCTGTGCGCCCTTGAGGTAGTGGGGGGCTTGATCGTCATAGACCACCACCGGCATTGGCAGCGGTTGGATGTTCCTGTCGGTGGTATTGCTGTCGAAACGATGTACCGGCAGGTCCAGGTCCTTGCGCGTGACGCTGGCCTGGGAGAAATCCAGTACTGCGACTTCCAGCCGATCCACCAGGCCATTGAAATACACCTTGGCGTAATGATTGGTGTGTTGCTGGTCGAAGGCCTTTTGCTCGTCCTCCAGTTGTTTCTCGAATGCCTCGCTCCACGCCTTCTGCTTTTGCATCTCGGCCAATTGCTGTTGGTAGAAGGCGATCTGTTGGGCACTTTCGTTGATCGAGCCTGCGCGGGACAGAATCTGCCCCTTGCTGTCACGGGCCTGGGCCAGCAAGGGATTGAGGGAGGCATCATTGGCTTCTTCGGGCAGGGGGGCGCTATTGCTCAGCTCGATCTCGGCAACGTTCCTGTCCAGCGTCAACAGAGTCAGGCGGATATTGCCGTCCTGACGCGGTTTACCGATGTCGGCCTTGGTCAGTTCAAAAGCGAGCACCCGACCTGGGGCTATCACCTCCAGCTTGCCTTGTAGGGAAACCGGCTGCGGCTGATTCTTGTTGTCCACCTCCAGGCCCTCGATAAAGGGGTAGGTGATGGTCAAGTCATCCGGATTGGTCAGGTTGGAGCTGGAGGGGCTGAGCTGGATGCCCGGATCGGTCTCCGACCATTCGGCTTGGAAGGGAATGACTTTTTTGTTGCTGAGGGTGACCGACTGCCATTCCAACCCGTGGGGAAACGGGAACTGTGTGGGCATGTTGAAGCTGAAGGGGAAGACGGGCTGCAGATCGGTCAGGTAGTCGGAATTGGAGGATTTGCGCAGTACGAACAGGCCGTTGACGTAGGTGTCCACCAAGGCTTGGGCAGTGGGATAGTGCTTGAGCAGGGCCAGGCTGTCGTCGCCGTATTCGGTTTCCAGCGGCTTGCTGTCAAGTTTGAGCTGTGCTCGTTCCAGCAGCAGGAGGGAGCCACCAAGATTGGCAATGGCGTCCTTGAGCTTCGGATCCTGGATGGCGTCCAGCGACTGTTCAAACTGTACGGTTTTCTCTTCGAGGCTCGCCTGTTTCTTTTCGTCGCTGGGGGAACAGCCGCTGATCAGCAGCGCCAGACCAAGGCCGACACTGGCCAAAGGCAATCGCACATCCATTTCCAGTCTTCCTGTCCAATGTCGGTGAGCGTGAGCAATGGCTTCGACACTAGCAGAAAATACGCCCGGAAAAACCCGTGGATCAGGTGATTGTCTGTGGTTTATGGGGGGTTCGGGCGCTGATATACTCGCCGCCGTTTTTACACCGGGTGCGAGATTCAATGGAACGTTTTATCGAGAATGCAATGTATGCCTCACGCTGGCTGCTGGCGCCGATCTACTTCGGTTTGTCTCTGGGCTTGCTGGCACTGGCATTGAAGTTCTTCCAGGAAGTCTTCCACGTCATTCCCAATGTGTTTTCCATGGCCGAGTCCGACCTGATCCTGGTGCTGTTGTCGTTGATCGACATGGCGCTGGTAGGTGGCCTGCTGGTGATGGTGATGATCTCCGGTTATGAGAACTTCGTGTCGCAACTGGACATCGACGAAGACAAGGAGAAGCTCAGCTGGTTGGGCAAGATGGATTCTTCGTCGTTGAAGATGAAAGTGGCCGCGTCCATCGTGGCGATTTCGTCGATCCACCTGCTGCGAGTGTTCATGGATGCCAAGAACATCCCTACCGAGTACCTGTTGTGGTACGTGGTGATTCACATGACGTTCGTGATTTCGGCGTTTGCCATGGGTTACCTGGACAAGCTGACCAAGCACTGACAGGTTTCGCTGCGTGAATGAATGCCGCCCGGCCGTTGCGAAACGGACGGGCGGCGTTGTTTGTGGCTTGTGCTTTTCCTGGCTGGGGCATATGCCTGTAGCTGTCAGGGCTGTAAAAGCACGAGGTGCTCTCATGAATCTGCAAGAAATGAATGCCTACGCCATTGCCGGAAAAGTCGACGAATTGAACCTGATCTCCCTGGAGGGCGGAATCTATCTGCTTGAGGCGCGCATGCACGGGGCGGCTTATCCACTGAGCGATGCCCAGGGCCAGATGTTTCATCTGCGCTCCGTGGAGCATGCTCGTGAGGTCCTGCAGTCCTTTCCCAAGTTGCCGTTCAATCTGATTCACACGTCAGTGCATGACGAGATGTGCGGCTTGTCCGCGGGTGTCGAGGAAAGCTTGAAAGTGCCCATCACTTTGCACTCGGGTGGCTGAGGCCTGCACGGCGATGATCCGTGCCGGGCTTCTGTGCTAGTCTGCTCGCCCTTTTGATTCCGGGCGCTCCGGGAGGCGCTGTGTTCCTGCGGCCTTTCCGAGCCGTCCGCACAGCGGAGCAGTGTCATGTCCGAAGTAAATCTGTCCACCGACGAAACCCGCGTCAGCTACGGCATTGGCCGTCAGTTGGGCGACCAACTGCGCGACAACCCTCCACCGGGCGTTAGCCTGGACGCGATCCTGGCGGGTCTGACCGACGCTTTCGCCGGTAAGCCAAGCCGTGTGGGTCAGGAAGAAATGTCCGCGAGCTTCAAGGTCATCCGCGAAATCATGCAAGCTGAAGCCGCTGCTAAAGCCGAAGCTGCTGCGGGTGCCGGTCTGGCTTTCCTGGCGGAAAACGCCAAGCGTGAAGGCATCACCACTCTGGCTTCCGGTCTGCAATTCGAAGTGCTGACCCAGGGTGACGGCGCCAAGCCATCCCGTGAAGACAGCGTGCGTACTCACTACCACGGCACCTTGATCGACGGCACTGTGTTCGACAGCTCCTACGAGCGTGGCCAACCTGCTGAGTTCCCGGTAGGCGGCGTGATCGCCGGCTGGACCGAAGCGCTGCAATTGATGAACGCCGGTAGCAAATGGCGTCTGTACGTGCCGAGCGAGCTGGCTTACGGCGCACAAGGCGTGGGCAGCATCCCGCCGCACAGCGTTCTGGTGTTCGACGTCGAGCTGCTGGACGTTCTGTAACCCGGTAGGGGTCAGATGGCTGGCGATGACGGCCGCGCACGCGCGGTCGGTTCATCCTCGGCCAACTTGCCCCTTTCGCGGTTTTGGTTTCATAGACGAATTTTTGCGCCCAGGCTGTGGCCATCGGCGCCGGTTGGCCGCAAGGCTCTGGCGTAGCAGAACAAAAACAGGTTGCGCACCAATTCCTTGAGAACCAGCGGTTCGCTGGAGCTCAAGCCGATCAGGTCCAGATCTCCCTGGTCCTGCAGCTCGCTCAGGGCTTCCTCTTCCAGCACAGCACAGACTTCCCCGGTTTCCCGATGCAGGATGCGCAGGTAGGGGTGTGGGCGGTCCAGCCAGGCATCAATCAAATAAGTCATGAGTGTCATCTCCTTGAATGGGGGTTCAATGAGAATAATTCTTATTCAATGAATAGCAAGTACCTATTGGCGGTTTCTGCTTTTTTCTGTGTGGAAATTGTTTTCGATCAAATCGGCTGGCTTTTCGCTAGCAGGTGTGTGGATCAAGCATGGCGGGGGGATAGGCGGGATACCCTCTCGCGGCAGGCGCGAGAGGGTGCAGGCGTCAGACCTTGCGGACGAACTCGGATTTGAGCTTCATCGGGCCGATGCCGTCGATCTTGCAGTCGATGTCGTGGTCGCCATCGCACAGGCGGATGTTCTTGACCTTGGTGCCGACCTTGACCACCAGGGAGGTGCCCTTGACCTTGAGGTCCTTGATCACGGTGATGGTGTCGCCGTCTTGCAGCACGTTGCCCACCGAATCTTTCTTCACGGCTTCATCGGATGCGGCTTCGGCTTCGCCGCTGGCGGACCACTCGTGGGCGCACTCGGGGCAGATCAGCTGGGTGCCGTCCTCGTAGGTGTATTCGGAATTGCATTTTGGGCAGGGTGGCAAAGTGCTCACTTAAGCTCCTCAAAGTCAGGATGGCTAAAAAGCGCACATTGTATAGGGTTTTTTCGGGGAGGGGGCGCTGGGGAGTTGCGTCGGCTCCTGGCAATCGGCAGGAGCCGGTGCGGTTTAGTGGGTGCGAGCGACGGCGAATTCGCTCAACTCCACCAGAGCGTCGCGGTATTCGCTGGGTGGCAGAGCTTCCAGGCAGGTGATGGCGCGAGCTACGTAGTCGCGGGCCAATTGCGCGGTGTAGTCCAGGGAGCCCGAAGCCTCAACGGCGGCGCGGATGCTTTCCAGGTCTTCGATACCGCCTTTCTGGATGGCCTGGCGCACCAGGGCTGCCTGCTCTGGGGTGCCTTCGCGCATGGTGTAGATCAGCGGCAGGGTGGGTTTGCCTTCCGCGAGGTCGTCACCCACGTTCTTGCCCAGGGTTTCGGCGTCGCCACGGTAGTCCAGCAGGTCGTCCACCAGTTGGAAGGCCACGCCCAGGTGATCGCCGAAGGTGCGCAGGGCTTCGGCCTGTTCCGGTGTGGCGCCGGCCAGGGCGGCTGCGCTGTGGGTCGAGGCTTCGAAGAGCATCGCGGTCTTGCCGCGTATGACTTCCATATAGGTTTCTTCGGTGGTACTGGCGTCGCGCACCTTGGACAGTTGCAGGACTTCGCCTTCGGCGATGATCCGCGTGGCCTGGGACAGGATGCGCATGACCGGCATCGAGCCCAGTTCAACCATCATTTCGAACGAGCGGGAGTACAGGAAGTCTCCCACCAGTACGCTGGGCGCATTGCCCCACATAGCGTTGGCGGTCGAACGGCCACGGCGCATGCCGGACATGTCGACCACGTCGTCATGCAGCAGGGTGGCGGTGTGCAGGAACTCGATGGTGGCGGCCAGCAGGCGCAAATCGTCGCCTTCGCGCCCCAGCGCCTTGCCACACAGCAGCACTAATAAAGGACGCAGGCGCTTGCCTCCGGCCGAAGTGATGTAGTCGCCGATTTTTGAAACCAGCGGCACTCGGGAAGTCAGCTGTTTCTTGATGATGCCGTCGACGGCGCTAAAATCGTCCGCCACCGCGCGGTAGAAAGCTTGGGGTTGCATCAGCGACAGGTGCTCCAGAAGGGTTGCGCGGCATGCTAGGACCCGCGTCCGCAGGTGTCAAGGCGCGCTCCGGGCAGGACTCCGCGCCGCCTGAACGGCACTTGCATCGCTATTGTGCCTTGCGTACAATCGCGCACCCTGAACTTCCTGGGCAGCACCTGCCTTACGCAATTGCACTTGGGCCGTTCCAGCCCCATGCAGCCATGCCAGCCAATACCTCTTCTTATAAAGAGCTGGGTGAGCAGGATTATCGGAGAAATACCATGTACGCAGTAATCGTTACCGGCGGTAAGCAATACAAGGTCGCTGAAGGTGAATACCTGAAGATCGAAAAACTGGAAATCGCCACTGGCGAGTCCGTGACTTTTGACCGCGTTCTGTTGGTTGCCAATGGCGACGACGTGAACATCGGCGCACCTGTTGTTGCTGGCGCAACCGTCAAGGCTGAAGTGATCTCCCAAGGTCGTCACGATAAAGTCCGCATCATCAAGTTCCGTCGCCGTAAGCACCACATGAAGCGTATGGGCCACCGCCAGTGGTTCACCGAGATCAAAATCACCGGTATTCAGGCTTAATTTCAGCCTAATTCCTCACTAGGAGAATTGAACTCATGGCACACAAAAAAGCTGGTGGTAGTACCCGTAACGGTCGCGACTCAGAAGCCAAACGCCTTGGCGTGAAGATGTATGGCGGCCAGGTCATCAAGGCCGGCAACATCATCGTGCGTCAGCGCGGCACCCAATTCCACGCTGGCTACGGCGTTGGCATGGGTAAAGATCACACCCTGTTCGCGAAAATCGAAGGCGTGATCAAGTTTGAAGTAAAAGGCGCCTTCGGTCGTCGTTACGTGAGCGTCGTTGCGGCTTAATTGCGCGATCGCTGGAAAAGCCCTGTCTCGCGACGGGGCTTTTTCGTTTGTGGGATGAGTCTCTTGCAAAACTGTTTGTACGAGCTGGCAGCGTTGGATGTTTCGGTCGTTGATTGAGGTCGCTGCGCTCATTTTTGCAAGAGTCTTATGTCTTGGTTTCTTCAGCTCGCCCGTGCGGTGAGAGGCGTTTGATCATGAAGTTTGTTGATGAAGTTTCGATTCGAGTAAAAGCTGGCGACGGCGGCAATGGCTGCATGAGTTTCCGTCGGGAAAAATTCATCGAGAACGGTGGTCCCAACGGCGGTGATGGTGGTGATGGTGGCTCGATCTATATGGTCGCTGACGAAAACCTCAACACCCTGGTGGACTACCGTTATACCCGGCACTTCGATGCTGAGCGCGGCTCCAATGGTGGCAGCACCGACTGCACCGGCAAGAAAGGCGAGGATCTGGAGCTGCGGGTTCCGGTCGGTACCACCATCATTGATGCCGGTACTCAGGAAGTCATCGGCGACCTGACCAAGGCTGGTCAGCGCCTGATGGTGGTGCAGGGTGGCTGGCACGGCCTGGGTAACACCCGGTTCAAGTCCAGTACCAACCGTGCGCCGCGACAGACCACTCCGGGCAAGCCGGGTGAGCAGCGTGATCTCAAGCTGGAATTGAAGGTGTTGGCGGACGTCGGCCTCCTGGGTTTGCCGAATGCCGGTAAAAGTACCTTCATTCGCTCGGTTTCCGCCGCCAAGCCGAAAGTGGCTGACTACCCCTTCACCACGCTGGTGCCCAACCTGGGCGTGGTCAGTGTTGACCGCTGGAAGAGCTTCGTAATCGCCGATATTCCAGGTTTGATCGAAGGGGCTTCCGATGGCGCTGGCCTGGGGATTCGCTTCCTCAAGCACTTGGCGCGTACGCGCATCCTGCTGCATCTGGTGGACATGGCTCCGCTGGATGAAACCAATCCGGCGGATGCCGCAGAAGTGATTGTCAACGAGTTGGTCAAGTTCAGTCCGTCCCTGGCTGAGCGTGAGCGCTGGCTGGTGCTGAACAAGAGCGATCAGATTCTTGAGGAGGAGCGTGAGGAGCGCGTCAAGGAGATCGTTGATCGTCTGGAGTGGACGGGTCCGGTGTACGTGATCTCGGCCATCTCCAAGGATGGTACCGAGCGTCTGAGTCGCGACATTATGCGTTATCTGGAAGATCGTGCTGATCGCCTGGCAGCCGACCCGGCCTATGCCGATGAGCTGGCCGAGCTGGATCAGCGCATCGAAGATGAGGCGCGTGCCCAGTTGCAGGCGCTGGACGATCAGCGTGCCCTGCGCCGTAGCGGCGTCAAGAGCGTCCATGACATCGGCGACGATGATTGGGATGAAGAAGATGTGGATGATGAGGATGGCCCGGAAATCATCTACGTCCGCGACTGATCCTGTGGTGCGGGCTTGCCCGCGAACACGGTTTATCTGGGTGGGCGCGGTGTTATCATCGCTGCCAGCCAGCTCTCAAGGCGCCGCTCATTCGAGCGGCGTTTTGGTATCTGCAAGGCTTAAATACGAATAACCCCATGAGTGGCGCTCGGTCGCGCTGCTCGCTGGCAAAGGTTGAATAAGATGCGGAGCAAGGTGACGGGTGCGCAGCGCTGGGTCGTGAAGATCGGCAGTGCATTGCTGACGGCGGACGGCAAGGGACTGGATCGCGCGGCAATGGGCGTGTGGGTCGAGCAGATGGTGGCCTTGCATGAGGCGGGTGTCGAATTGGTACTGGTCTCTTCGGGTGCTGTGGCGGCCGGAATGAGTCGCCTTGGCTGGACCGCACGACCGAGTGCGATGCATGAGCTGCAGGCGGCTGCGGCCATTGGCCAGATGGGCTTGGTGCAGGCCTGGGAGTCGAGCTTTGCCGAGCATGGCCGGCATACGGCGCAGATTCTCCTGACCCACGACGATCTGTCGGACCGTAAGCGTTACCTCAATGCTCGCAGTACTTTGCGGGCGCTGGTGGAGCTCAAGGTGATTCCGGTGATCAATGAAAACGACACCGTGGTGACCGATGAAATCCGCTTCGGCGATAACGACACCCTGGCGGCGCTGGTGGCCAATCTGGTGGAGGCGGACCTGCTGGTTATCCTCACTGATCGCGATGGCATGTTCGATGCTGATCCGCGCAACAATCCCGATGCGCAGTTGATTTACGAGGCGCGGGCCGATGATCCGGCGCTGGATGCCGTGGCTGGCGGTACTGGCGGGGCGTTGGGGCGTGGTGGTATGCAGACCAAGTTGCGAGCGGCGCGCCTGGCGGCGCGCTCCGGTGCGCATACCATTATTGTTGGTGGGCGTCTGGAGCGGGTGCTGGATCGCCTGAAAGCGGGGGAGCGCATTGGTACCTTGCTGTCGCCGGAGCGTGGCATGCTGGCGGCGCGCAAGCAGTGGCTTGCCGGACATCTGCAAACCCGCGGTACCCTGGTGCTGGATGAGGGGGCTGTGTCGGCCCTGTCTCAGGGCAACAAGAGTCTGTTGCCAGTGGGGGTCAAGCAGGTCCAGGGTGGTTTCCGTCGCGGTGAAATGGTGGTGTGCGTGGCGCCTGATGGGCGTGAAATTGCCCGCGGCCTGGCCAACTACAGCGCCCTTGAGGCGCAGAAAATCATCGGTCAGCCCTCTGATGCGATTGTCGGTGTCCTGGGTTACATGGCTGAGCCGGAATTGGTTCACCGCGATAACCTGATTCTGGTGTAAGTGACCTAAGGAAAAGCGAATGCGCGTAGCAAAAGGATTGTTGGGGCTGCTCTTGGCGATGCCGTTCATGGTGTCGGCCGAGGAGATTGGCCAGGTGTCCACGGTGTTCAAATTTGTCGGGCCTAACGACCGGATCGTGGTCGAGGCCTTTGATGACCCCAAGGTGGATGGTGTGACTTGTTATCTGTCGCGAGCCAAGACGGGTGGTCTCAAGGGTGGCTTGGGTTTGGCTGAGGATCGTGCTGAGGCGTCCATTGCCTGTCGCCAGGTGGGGCCGATCGCCTTCAAGGGCGAGCTCAAGGATGGTGACGAGGTCTTCAAGGAGCGCACCTCGCTAGTGTTCAAGACCATGCAGGTGGTGCGCTTCCTCGACAAGAAGCGCAACACCCTGGTGTATCTGGTCTATAGCGATCGTGTGATCGAGGGTAGTCCGCAGAATGCGGTAACGGCGATCCCTATTCTGCCTTGGCCTCATCAATGACCTGTTGAGAATTGCCGGGCCGGCCCCTGATGGGGCTGGCTTGTTGCGGCGGGTAAATTGCAGGCAATAAAAAACCGACCCTTGGGTCGGTTTTTTAACAAGCGTGTCGCTTAGGCTGCAGCAGCAAGGTTCAGAGCCTTGATGTGGCCATTCAGACGACCTTTATGACGAGCAGCTTTGTTCTTGTGGATGATGCCTTTATCGGCCATGCGGTCGATAACTGGCACGGCCAGAACATAAGCGGCTTGCGCTTTAGCAGCGTCTTTGGCGTCGATGGCCTTAACTACGTTCTTGATGTAGGTACGAACCATGGAACGCAGGCTGGCGTTGTGGCTGCGACGCTTCTCAGCCTGTTTTGCACGTTTTTTGGCGGAAGGTGTGTTGGCCACCGTCGAGCTCCTCGAAAGACTTTTTGGGAAATAGCAAACAAAATAGGCCGCGAATCATGCCGATGAGTTGAAGTCTTGTCAAGGGCAGCTGATGCGTTCCGCTGAGTGGTCGATCTGAAGAGGCGGGATATTTATTTCCGGCGCTTGACCTGTAAACTCGCGAGCTTTGGCTCTGTGCTGTTGCGGCGCGGAGTATCGCATAAGTGGGCGTCTTTTCGCCTGCTGTTTATCTACAGGCAAACAACCTTTTCATGAACCTGCTCAAGTCATTGGCCGCGGTCAGCTCTATCACGATGCTTTCCCGGGTACTGGGGTTTGTCCGCGATACCATCATCGCGCGCACGTTCGGCGCCGGGATGGCTACGGATGCCTTCTTCATTGCCTTCAAGTTGCCCAACCTGTTGCGGCGAATCTTTGCCGAGGGAGCCTTTTCCCAAGCCTTCGTGCCGATTCTGGCGGAGTACAAGAGTCAGCAGGGGGAGGAGGCGACTCGGACCTTCATTGCCTATGTCTCGGGCTTGTTGACCCTGGTTCTGGCCCTGGTCACTGCCCTGGGCATCATCGCTGCACCCTGGGTGATCTGGGCTACGGCACCGGGATTTGTCGACTCCCCGGAAAAATTCGCCCTGACTTCCGATCTGCTCCGGGTGACCTTTCCTTATATATTGCTGATCTCGCTGTCCTCCCTGGCCGGGGCGATTCTCAATACCTGGAACCGCTTCTCGGTGCCGGCGTTCGTGCCGACTCTGCTCAACGTCAGCATGATCATCTTCGCGCTGTTCCTTACGCCCTACTTCGATCCTCCAGTGATGGCCCTGGGCTGGGCAGTGCTGGCAGGGGGCTTGGCGCAATTGCTCTATCAGCTGCCGCATTTGAAGAAGATCGGCATGTTGGTGCTGCCTCGACTGAATGTGCGTGATACCGGTGTCTGGCGGGTGATGAAGCAGATGTTGCCGGCGATCCTCGGGGTGTCCGTCAGTCAGATCTCGCTGATCATCAACACCATCTTTGCTTCCTTCCTGGTCGCGGGCTCTGTGTCCTGGATGTATTACGCCGACCGTCTTATGGAGCTGCCTTCCGGTGTGCTGGGCGTGGCCCTGGGCACTATTTTGCTACCGACCCTGGCCAAGACCTACGCCAACAAGGATCGCCATGAGTACTCGCGGATTCTCGATTGGGGGTTGCGTCTGTGCTTCATCCTGGTGCTGCCATGTTCCCTGGCGCTGGGGATACTTGCTGAGCCGTTGACGGTGTCGCTGTTCCAGTACGGTGAGTTCAGCGCTTTTGACGCCTCTATGACTCAGCGTGCGTTGGTGGCTTACGCCGTGGGCTTGCTGGGGATCATCGTGATCAAGGTGCTGGCGCCGGGTTTCTACGCACAGCAGAACATTCGCACACCGGTGAAGATCGCCATCTTCACGCTGATCGTCACCCAACTGCTCAACCTGGCCTTTATCGGTCCCTTGAAGCACGCTGGCCTGGCTTTGGCCATCAGCGCAGGGGCCTGTATCAACGCTGGGCTGTTGTTCTACCAATTGCGCAAGCAGCAGATGTTTCAGCCGCAGCCGGGCTGGGGGCTGTTTGCCTTGAAGCTGATCGTGGCTGTGACGGTGATGTCGGCGGTATTGCTGGGGCTGCTGCACTTTATGCCGGCCTGGGACCAGGGGCACATGCTCCAGCGTTTCCTGCGCTTGGGCGTGCTGGTGGTGGCTGGGGTGGTGGCGTATTTCGGCATGTTGGCCCTGCTGGGCTTCCGTTTGCGCGACTTCAATCGCAAGGCCTTGAACTGACGGCTGTTTAGTCGTTGGTGCGAGGCAACTACCGGTTTTGTCGGTTCGATCAATTTGGGTGACGGTGCTGCCTGTCGTCGGCCGTCGGGTGTGGTTATAATCGACCACTTTATGAGCAAGAAGCGCGTTATGCAGCTGGTTCGAGGCCTCCACAATCTGCGCCCCCAGCATCGGGGCTGCGTCGCCACTATTGGCAACTTTGACGGTGTTCACCGTGGTCACCAGGCCATTCTGGGCCGGCTGCGTGTGCGTGCGCTCGAGTTGGGCGTGCCCAGCTGTGTGGTGATTTTCGAGCCCCAGCCGCGGGAATTCTTTGCCCCCGAGACGGCGCCGGCGCGCCTGGCCCGCCTGCGTGACAAGCTGCAACTGCTGGCCCAGGCCGGTGTCGATCGGGTGTTGTGCCTGGCGTTCAACCAGCGCCTGAGCAAACTCAGCGCCAATGAATTTGTCGAGCGGATCCTGGTGGATGGCCTGGGCGTGCAGCATCTGGAAGTCGGCGACGATTTCCGTTTTGGTTGCGACCGGGTTGGCGATTTCGAGTTTTTGCAGCAGGCTGGCGCCAACCACGGCTTTACCGTCGAAGCGGCGCAGACCGTAGAACTGGATGGTTTGCGTGTGAGCAGCACCCAGGTCCGTAATGCCTTGGCCGCAGCAGATTTTGAACTGGCCGAGCGTCTGCTTGGTCGGCCGTACCGGATTGCCGGGCGGGTGCTGCACGGGCAGAAACTGGCGCGCCAGTTGGGTACGCCCACTGCCAACGTGCAATTGAAGCGCCGGCGCGTGCCACTTTCCGGGGTTTACCTGGTAAGTGTCGACATTGCCGGCAAGACCTGGCCGGGGGTCGCCAATATCGGCGTTCGGCCAACGGTCGCAGGTGATGGCAAGGCCCACCTGGAAGTTCATCTTTTAGATTTTGCCGGCGATCTGTATGACCGGCGTTTGACGGTGGTTTTCCACCACAAGCTGCGTGAAGAGCAGCGTTTCGCCTCCCTGGAGGCGTTGAAGACGGCGATCAATGCGGATGTTGCCGCCGCCCGTGCCCAAGTGGCACGTATCCATAGCGCCAATCGCTAATGAAGAGCCTTAAATGACCGACTATAAAGCCACGTTAAACCTTCCGGACACCGCCTTCCCAATGAAGGCCGGCCTGCCTCAGCGCGAACCACAGATTCTGCAGCGTTGGGACAGCATTGGCCTGTACGGAAAGTTGCGCGAGATTGGCAAGGATCGTCCGAAGTTCGTTCTGCACGACGGTCCTCCTTATGCCAACGGCACTATTCACATCGGTCATGCGCTGAACAAAATTCTCAAGGACATGATCCTGCGCTCGAAAACCCTGTCGGGGTTCGACGCACCTTATGTTCCGGGCTGGGACTGCCACGGCCTGCCGATTGAGCACAAAGTCGAAGTGACCTACGGCAAGAACCTGGGCGCAGATAAAACCCGCGAACTGTGCCGCGCCTACGCCACCGAGCAGATCGAGGGGCAGAAGTCCGAATTCATCCGTCTGGGCGTTCTGGGCGAATGGGACAACCCGTACAAGACCATGAACTTCAAGAACGAGGCCGGAGAAATCCGCGCCTTGGCCGAAATCGTCAAAGGCGGCTTCGTGTTCAAGGGCCTCAAGCCTGTGAACTGGTGCTTCGACTGCGGTTCGGCCCTGGCCGAAGCGGAAGTCGAGTACGAAGACAAGAAGTCCTCGACCATCGACGTGGCCTTCCCGGTCGCCGATGAAGACAAGTTGGCCACCGCCTTCGGCCTGGCCAAACTGGCCAAGCCCGCGGCTATCGTGATCTGGACCACTACCCCGTGGACCATCCCGGCCAACCAGGCGCTGAACGTCCATCCGGAGTTCAACTACGCCTTGGTGGACGCCGGCGAGCGCCTGCTGGTGCTGGCCGAAGAGCTGGTTGAGTCCTGCCTGGCTCGCTACAACCTGGAAGGTTCGGTGATCGCTACCGCCCCGGGTTCTGCCCTGGAACTGATCAATTTCCGTCATCCGTTCTACGATCGTCTGTCGCCGGTGTACCTGGCCGAGTACGTGGAACTGGGGGCTGGCACTGGCGTGGTTCACTCGGCCCCGGCCTACGGTGAAGACGACTTCGTGACCTGCAAGCGCTACGGCATGGTCAACGACGACATCCTCAACCCGGTACAGAGCAACGGCGTCTACGCGCCATCGCTGGAGTTCTTCGGCGGCCAGTTCATCTGGAAGGCCAATCCGCTCATCGTCGATAAGCTGAGTGAAGTGGGTGCGTTGCTGCACACCGAAATCATCAGCCACAGCTACATGCACTGCTGGCGCCACAAGAGCCCGTTGATCTACCGTGCCACCGCGCAATGGTTCATCGGCATGGACAAAGAGCCGGTCAGCGGTGACACCCTGCGTGCGCGCTCGCTCAAAGCGATCGAAGACACCAAGTTCGTCCCCGCCTGGGGCCAGGCGCGCCTGCATTCGATGATCGCCAACCGTCCGGACTGGTGCATCTCCCGCCAGCGCAACTGGGGCGTGCCGATCCCGTTCTTCCTGAACAAGGAAAGCGGCGAACTGCACCCACGCACCGTCGAGCTGATGGAAGAAGTCGCCCAGCGTGTTGAGCAGGAAGGCATCGAGGCCTGGTTCAAGCTGGACGCCGCCGAGCTGCTGGGCGACGAAGCGCCGCTGTACGACAAGATCAGCGACACCCTCGACGTGTGGTTCGACTCCGGCACCACTCACTGGCACGTACTGCGCGGTTCGCACCCAATGGGCCACGTGAACGGCCCACGTGCCGACCTGTACCTGGAAGGCTCGGACCAACACCGTGGCTGGTTCCACTCGTCGTTGCTGACCGGTTGCGCCATCGACAACCACGCGCCGTACCGCGAACTGCTGACCCACGGTTTCACCGTCGACGAGACGGGCCGCAAGATGTCCAAGTCGCTGAAGAACGTGATCGAGCCGAAAAAGATCAACGACACCTTGGGTGCCGACATCATGCGTCTGTGGGTGGCGTCGACCGATTACTCGGGCGAAATCGCCGTGTCGGACCAGATCCTGGCCCGCAGTGCCGACGCCTACCGCCGTATCCGCAATACCGCACGCTTCCTGCTGTCGAACCTGAGCGGTTTCAACCCGGCCACCGACATCCTGCCGGCCGAGGACATGCTCGCCCTGGATCGTTGGGCCGTGGACCGTACCCTGTTGCTGCAGCGCGAGTTGCAGGAACACTACGGCGAATACCGCTTCTGGAACGTGTACTCGAAGATCCACAACTTCTGCGTGCAGGAGTTGGGTGGTTTCTACCTCGACATCATCAAGGATCGCCAGTACACCACCGGCGCCAACAGCAAGGCACGTCGTTCGGCGCAGACCGCGCTGTACCACATCTCTGAAGCGCTGGTGCGCTGGATCGCGCCGATCCTGGCCTTCACCGCTGATGAACTGTGGGAATACCTGCCGGGCGAGCGTAACGAATCCGTGATGCTCAACACCTGGTACGAAGGCCTGAGCGAATTGCCCGCTGACTTCGAGCTGGGCCGCGAGTACTGGGAGGGCGTGATGGCGGTCAAGGTTGCAGTGAACAAGGAACTGGAGGTTCAGCGTGCGGCCAAGGCCGTCGGTGGCAACCTGCAAGCCGAAGTCACCCTGTTTGCCGAGGATGGCCTGAGCGCCGACCTGGCCAAGCTGAGCAACGAACTGCGTTTCGTGCTGATCACCTCGACCGCCAGCCTGGCACCGTTTGCCCAGGCACCAGCGGATGCCGTGGCTACCGAAGTACCGGGCCTCAAGCTCAAAGTCGTCAAGTCGGCCTTCCCTAAGTGCGCCCGCTGCTGGCACTGCCGTGAAGACGTCGGCGTGAACCCTGAGCACCCGGAAATCTGCGGTCGTTGTGTGGATAACATCAGCGGCGCGGGCGAGGTTCGTCACTATGCCTAACGCCGCAGGCCGTTTCGGCCGTCTGGGCTGGCTGTGGTTGAGCTTGCTGGTCCTGGTCATCGACCAGGCCAGCAAGATGCACTTTGAAAGCTCGCTGACCATGTACCAGCAGATCGTAGTGATCCCCGAGTACTTCAGTTGGACCCTGGCTTATAACACCGGCGCAGCCTTCAGCTTCCTCGCTGACAGCTCTGGCTGGCAGCGCTGGCTGTTCGCCCTGATCGCGATTGTGGTCAGCGCCGTGCTGGTGGTCTGGCTCAAGCGCCTGGGGCGTAACGAAACCTGGCTGGCCATCGCTCTGGCCCTGGTACTGGGCGGTGCCTTGGGCAACCTGTATGACCGCATTGCCCTGGGCCATGTGATCGATTTCATCCTGGTGCACTGGCAGAACCGCTGGTACTTCCCGGCATTCAACTTCGCCGACAGTGCTATCACCGTTGGCGCGGTGATGCTGGCCCTGGATATGTTCAAGAGCAAGAAAACCGGAGAAGCCGTTCATGACTGAACAGGTATTGACTGAGCAACGCATCGGTCAGAACACGGAAGTCACTTTGCACTTCGCATTGCGCCTGGAGAACGGCGATACCGTAGACAGCACTTTCGACAAGGCCCCGGCGACCTTCAAGGTCGGTGACGGCAACCTGCTCCCCGGGTTCGAGGCCGCGCTGTTCGGCTTCAAGGCCGGTGACAAGCGTAGCCTGACGATTGAGCCGGAAAACGCCTTTGGCCAGCCGAACCCGCAGAACGTGCAGGTCATCCCGCGTTCGCAGTTCCAGGACATGGAGTTGTCGGAAGGTTTGCTGGTGATCTTCAATGACGCGGCCAATACTGAGCTGCCGGGTGTGGTCAAAGCCTTCGATGATGCTCAAGTCACCGTCGACTTCAACCACCCGCTGGCCGGCAAGACCTTGACCTTCGACGTGGAAATCATCGACGTCAAAGCGCTTTAACAGCATCGCCGGCATGCCGTGCCCTATTCTGTAGGGGCTGGTTTGCTGGCGATCCGCTGTCTATAACGATCTAACTTCTTGCGCGCAAGACACGAGGCACAGCATGCAAATCAAACTCGCCAATCCCCGTGGCTTCTGCGCCGGTGTGGACCGGGCGATTGAAATCGTCAATCGCGCCCTGGAAGTCTTCGGGCCGCCGATCTACGTCCGGCATGAAGTGGTGCACAACAAATTTGTCGTCGAAGACCTGCGCAATCGTGGTGCGATCTTCGTCGAAGAGCTGGAGCAGGTGCCGGACGACGTCATCGTTATCTTCAGCGCCCACGGTGTCTCCCAGGCTGTACGCACTGAAGCGGCCGGTCGCGGTCTCAAAGTGTTCGATGCCACTTGCCCGCTGGTGACCAAGGTGCATATCGAAGTGGCGCGCTACAGCCGTGATGGTCGTGAGTGCATCCTCATCGGACACGCCGGCCACCCTGAAGTCGAAGGCACCATGGGTCAGTACGACGCCAGCAACGGCGGCGCCATCTACCTGGTGGAAGATGAAAAGGATGTAGCCGAGCTGCAGGTGCAGAACCCTGAACGCCTGGCGTTCGTGACCCAGACCACCTTGTCCATGGACGATACCAGCCGGGTGATCGATGCCCTGCGCACGCGTTTCCCGGCCATTGGCGGGCCGCGCAAGGACGATATCTGCTACGCCACGCAAAACCGCCAGGACGCGGTCAAGCAACTGGCTGACGAGTGCGATGTAGTGCTGGTGGTGGGCAGTCCCAACAGCTCGAACTCCAACCGCCTGCGCGAGCTGGCCGAGCGCATGGCCACTCCCGCCTACCTGATCGACGGTGCCGAGGACCTGCAGCGCAGCTGGTTCGACGGTGTCGAGCGCATTGGCATTACCGCCGGCGCTTCGGCTCCTGAAGTGCTGGTGCGTGGGGTGATCCAGCAGTTGCAGGCCTGGGGCGCCACCGGTGCCGACGAGTTGGCCGGCCGCGAAGAGAACATCACCTTCTCCATGCCCAAAGAGTTGCGGGTTCGCTCCCTGCTCTGATCAGTCCACTCCCATGCAAAGGGCCTGCTCGGCGGTTTCGCTGCGCAGGCTGACCCGCCCGCTGCGCGACAGCACCACCTGGTGGCGGCTGTGTTCCTGGTCGGCCTGGCAAATATGCAAGGTGCCGGCCTGGAAGGCGCCACTGGGCAGCAACGGATTGCCCTGGGCACTGAAGCGCACGAAGTGTTGTACCGGACGATTACCCACAATCAGCACTTGCCCACCGCTCTGACGCTCGATCAGCAGCGGATTCTCTGGATCCTCCCAACCCTTGCCACTGACATCCAGAATGATGCGCCAGCCCTGGCTCCAGTCGTCGTTCAGACTATGTATCAGCGCGGTGCGCTGGTGCAGGATGGCCGCCGCCCGTGCATTGCGCAGGCCGCTGGCGAGCATCTGCGCCGCTTCCTGCTGTCGATTGGTGCGCAATAGTTCACTGAGCGCAGCCGTGGACAGCGGCAGCAAAAGTGCCAGCAAGGCCAGCGCGATCAGCAGTTCAATCAGGCTGAAGCCCTTTTCATGCATGGTGTCTCCTCCCTGGAGATGAGGCGTTCACGCTATCCGTATGCAGGCGCTGAGCAGATGACCAACTTGCCGGTCTGGGATGGGGCGAGTCGCCGCCCGTTATAGCCGATGCCTGTTCCAGGGTGGGTGGTGTATTTGCGTACAAAGGGTTTCACCCGATTGAAACGGCCCGGCGCCTGGGCCCTTGCGGCTCGGCCTCAAGGGAGAGGTAAGGGGGCTGTGAGCAATGTATTGCGGGTTGTTCCGAGAGGCGGCCCGGGGCTGACTCTGGCACTAACCTTTGAAGTCGAGAGCAGTGGTTTCCATCGTTTCTGTGGGCTCACACGAGCCTGCTTCATCGGAGATCGTTGGTTGTCTGCATGGGCTTGGGAGCGTGACGGAGATTGGAACATGAGGGAGCAGCATGCACAGGACGGCATGACCCTGATCGAGGTGCTGGTGGCCCTGTTGATTCTCGCGGTGGGGCTGCTGGGGGCCGCGGCGGTCCAGATCAAGGCCTTGCAGTACACCGACAGTTCACGGATGAGCACCCAGGCCAGCTTTATCGCCTACGACATGCTTGACCGGATCCGTGCCAATACGGCGGCCGACTATGGTGTTGCCACGCCCGCCGCTGGCAGCCCGGGCAATGTGCGGGATCAGGACCTGCATGATTTCGCCAGCAACGTGGCGAACTTCGGGGGGGCCAGCGCCAAGGGCAGTATCAGTGTCAATCAGCAGGTCTATACCATCCGCATCACGTGGGACGATTCCCGGGCCGAGGGGCATTCGCGCAGTCAGCGCGCTCTGGTGCTCAGCAGCCGCGTGGCCGTGGATTCGTGAGGGGCGCGATGAGGCAGGGCAGCCAAGGCTTCGGGCTGGTAGAGATAATGCTGGCACTGGCTTTGAGCCTGGTGCTGGTGTTGGGTGCGGCTCAGGTGTTTATCGCGGCGAAGGCTACTTACCTTAGCCAGAACGCCTCGGCCTACCTGCTGGAGGATGCGCGTTTTGTTCTGAGCAAGATGCTCCAGGAAATTCGCATGGCAGGGCTTTCCGGTTGCCTGCGCACCGTCAATGATCGCAGTACGGCTAAGGAGTTTTCCCGCTACGCGGCCACCCCGATTCAGTGGAGCAATGTCGAGCGCAAGCTGACCTTGATCACCGCCGACATCGGTGATTATGGCGGGACGCCGACCTGGAGCCTGGTCACCGACTGTCGGCGCAGCGCCGTGGTCTATTCGGGTGCTCATCAAGGGGAGGGCGGACAGCAGGTCCTGGCCTTGCGCCGGCTGTTCTATAGCCTCCAGGACCACCAATTGATGCTGGGCAACGGCTTGGGCAAGCAGCAGGCGGTGCTGCTGGATAATGTCGAGGCCTTCGACGTGAGTTTCGGCATGGCCCGTACCGCAACGGATAGTGCCGCTTCCAGCTACAGCCGCAACCCGGGAGATCCGGCACGTATTCGCAGCGTGCGGTTGCAGCTGACATTGGCCGATCCCCAACAGCGTGTGCGCCCGCAGCGCTTTACGCTAGTGGCGGCCTTGCGTAACAGGTTGCCCTGATGCCTGGCATCAATCGCGCAGGGCCCACCAGGGAGAGAGGCATGGCGCTGTTGATGAGCCTGGTGTTCTTGTTGCTGCTGACCATGATCGGCCTGTCATCGCTGCAGAACGCCATGCTCCAGGAAAAGATGAGCGCCAGCCTGACCTTGAACAACCGCGCATTCCAGGCTGCAGAAGCGGCCTTGCGCCTCGGGGAAAACGCGGTGCGCATGGATGACTATCGTTTGTCGGTATGCGCCAATCCTTCTGAATGTGCCCCTCCCGCTGAGTCTGCAGCGGTCAGCAGCGCGGGCTTCAACAGTGTTTCCGCCGTGACCTGGATCGCCACTGGAGAGGGTTTCTATGGGGTGCAGAACCTGGGGGCTTCTACGGATGCGGTCAACCTGCCGATCAATACCGTCGCCACCTTGTATCGAGTGACTGCCGTGGGTTTGGCCGGTCATTCGCGCAGCGTCTTGGAGAGCATTTATGCCAAATACTGAACCTGATTCGAAAGGTAGCCGGCTTTTGCTCGTCGTTGCCGCTACGTTGCTGGGCAGTTTGTGGCAAGGGGGCCCGGCCCAGGCGCGCGGTCCCGCCAACAGCCTACTCCCAGGCGCTGTTGCAGCAGCGCCTGAAGTGATAACCAGCACTCCTTATATTCTGCCCTTTGTACGCGGACAGGTCTTGCCTTGTGCAGCGATGGGCAGTGCCGGCCAGCCCATGGGTGTGGTTCCGTGGCGGCCGGTGCATGTTCGTGACGCTAGGCGGGTGTCCTGCGACCTTCTGCCGTTCAAGATCGATGGCTCCGACTCAAACACTGGTAGTGGGAAATTGATCGAGCTGCAAGCGTTCAGCGGTAAGATGCTCGACGCTGCGGTTGCGCACACCCATGGCACTGGCAAGATCATCCGCGATTCCAGTGGCGGCATCAGCCCCCGGGTGGACAAAAACGACGGTGGCAGCCGGCGCATCCTGTGGCGACAAATTCAGTAAGCGAGATTCTTGACCATGCGCAGATCCAACCAAGGGTTCACCCTGATCGAAATCATGATCGTGATTGCGATCATCGGTCTGGTCCTTACCTTGAGCCTTCCCAGCATCACCGAATACATGAAGAAGCCCCATCGCAGTGAAATCGCCGTGCTGCTCACCGAGCAGGCGCAGCAACTTGAGCGCCACTTCTCCAAGACCGGTGCCTACAGCAACGCCCCGGATCTGAGCACCGGCAATGAGTACTACAGCATCACCCCGACTCTGAGCGACAGCGGGTTCTCGCTGACCGCGACGCCAAAAGCCGATGGGATGATGGCGGGGGACAAATGCGGCAGCTTCAGCATCGATCAGACAGGTGCCACCAGCATCAGCGGTCAAGCCGACGGGCTGGCGGCTAAGGATTGCTGGGGACGCTGAGTCTCTGTATCGGGGAGCTGCGGCGCCCACTGTCTTTCTCATGATTGGATCGAATTATGGTCAAGCAACAGCAAGTGCTGGTGGTGGGCGGCGGAGTGATCGGCCTGCTCACGGCTTTCAATCTGGCGTCCCGGGGCCAGCAGGTGCGGCTTGTAGAGCGTTCGGAACTGGGGCGTGAGTCGTCGTGGGCTGGTGGAGGCATCGTCTCGCCGCTGTACCCTTGGCGCTACAGTCCGGCAGTCACGGCGCTGGCCCATTGGTCCCAGGACTTTTATCCACAGCTGGCGGAGCAACTGCTGAGTGCTACCGGGGTTGATCCCGAAGTGCATACCACCGGGCTCTACTGGCTGGACCTGGAGGATGAGGCCCAGGCCCTGCAATGGGCGCGGCGCGAGGGGCGGCCCCTGAGCGCTGTGGATATCTCGGCGGTACATGATGGGGTGCCGGTGCTGGGAAGCGGCTACCAGCGGGCGATCTACATGGCCAATGTGGCCAATGTGCGTAATCCGCGGCTGGTCAAATCCCTCAAGGCCGCTTTGCAGGCTTTGCCCAACGTGCACATCGACGAGCAGTGCAGCGTCAGCGGCTTTATTTGTGAAGGCCGGCAGGTGGCAGGCGTGCACAGTTCGCTGGGTGAGATCCGCGCCGATCAGGTGGTGCTCTGCGCCGGGGCCTGGAGTGGCGAGTTGCTGGGCAGCCTGGGGCTTGTACTGCCGGTGGAACCGGTCAAAGGGCAGATGATCCTGTACAAATGCGCTGCCGACTTCCTGTCCTGCATGGTCCTGGCCAAGGGCCGTTATGCGATTCCCCGGCGTGACGGACACATCCTGGTGGGCAGTACCCTGGAGCACGAAGGGTTCGACAAGACGCCGACTGCATCCGCTCTGGAAAGCCTCAAGGCTTCTGCTGTCGAGCTGATCCCGGCACTGGCGGACGCTGAGGTCGTGGGGCATTGGGCTGGGCTGCGTCCGGGGTCGCCGGAGGGCATTCCCTACATCGGGCCAGTTCCCGGCTTTGCCGGTTTGTGGCTCAACTGTGGGCATTACCGTAACGGCCTGGTGCTGGCGCCTGCTTCCTGCCAGCTTTTTTGCGACCTGCTGCTGGGACAAGCGCCGATCATCGATCCGGCGCCCTATGCGCCCGAAGGTCGAATTTAATTCAGGCCAAGCTTCTTCATGCGGTAACGCATCGAACGCAAGGACAGGCTCAGCCGTCGGGCCGCCACCGTGCGGTTCCAGCGGCTTTCCTCCAGGGCCTGGAGCAGTAAATGGCGCTCCACCTGTTGCAGGTGCAGCGCGAGGTCCAGGTTGGGAGGGAGCGAGGGGGAGGGGACGTCCTGGTGTTCA
Organism: Pseudomonas sp. BLCC-B112; assembly: GCF_028550695.1. Taxonomy (NCBI): domain Bacteria; kingdom Pseudomonadati; phylum Pseudomonadota; class Gammaproteobacteria; order Pseudomonadales; family Pseudomonadaceae; genus Pseudomonas; species Pseudomonas sp. BLCC-B112. The sequence continues at coordinate 66,094 of NZ_JAQQGK010000007.1, read as the reverse complement.
CTGACAGGCAGATGCAGGTCGCTCAGCTCGATCCACGGACCCTCGCAAAGGGTCTGGGCCCGCTCCAGCAGGTTCTCCAGTTCACGTACGTTGCCGGGAAAGTCGTAGCGCTCCAGGGCTTGCAGAGCTTGCGGGCTCAGTTGGGTGGCAGGCTTGTCGCCGGATTTGGCCAGGCGTTGCAGAATATGCCGCGCCAGTATCTCGATATCTCCTGGACGCTCGCGCAGCGCGGGGACTCGCAGTTCGATCACATTCAAGCGGTAGTAGAGATCTTGGCGAAAGCGGCCGGACTCTACCTCACACTTCAGATCCTTGTGAGTGGCACAGAGAATCCGCACATCGACGGCTCTTTCCTCCTGGCTGCCCACCGGGCGCACAGACCTTTCCTGCAGTGCACGCAGTAGCTTCACCTGCATGGCTAGAGGCAGGTCGGCGACCTCGTCGAGGAACAGGGTTCCCCCCTCAGCGGCCTGGAACAGTCCAGGCTGATCAGCAAGGGCGCCACTGAAGCTGCCTTTGCGGTGACCGAAAAACTCACTCTCCATCAGTTCGCCAGGAATGGCACCACAGTTGACCGGAATGAAGGGCGCCCTGGCCCTTGGACCCAACTGGTGGATCAAACGCGCCACTCGTTCCTTGCCACTGCCGGATTCGCCGCTGATGTAGACCGCCGCCAGGCTGGGGGCCAACTTGTCGATGTGTTGGCGCAGGTTGTCCATGGGTGGTGAATGTCCCAACAACTGATGGTCGGGTAGGTTTTTTGTGGTGGTGGGCAGCCGCTTCAGTCTGCTGCTTATCCATTCTCGAAGGCGCATGGGGTGTAGAGGCTTGTGCAGCAGGTCGCAAGCCCCGACTTCCAGGGCGCTGGCCTGCGTGCCTGGGTCATTGCTTAGAAGTGCGACCGGCAATTGAGGGTGGCATTGGCGAATATGCAGCAGCAGGTCCAGTCCGCTGCCATCCGGCAAATGCAGGTCTGTCAGGCACAGGTCGAAGCGCTCCCGGGCCAGGTGAGTCCGAGCTTCCTGCAAGGTGCGGGCACTTTGGGTGTGCAGGCGCATGCGGCCGAGGGTGATTTCCACGAGGGCACGGACTTCCATGGCCTCATCGACCACCAGCACCCTGGGCATTGGGTTCATGGCGGCTGCCGTTTTCATGGGTCAGTCAACAGCGGGCAATAGCGCCCGTGTTGGGGGGCGAGAGCTCAGTCTAGGCCCTTGGGATGGGCGGCGCAGGGTGCCGGGGGCGGGTTATTTTGTCGCCAATTGTGCGGACGATGGGTGTAGGGCTCAGCGATCCTGGCTGCCCGGGCCCTGCTCCAGATGGGCCTGGCTGCAGTACCACTGTTGTGACAGGCTCAACGCCCGGTCCTGAGGCAGGTGTACGCCGCAGTGAGCGCAGCGCACCATTGGCGTACTCGTCGGCTCGTGGGGTGTGCGGGGAGTTGCAGCGGGGCGCTTGAATTTGCGCCAGAACCATACCGCAGCGGCAATCAGAGCGATCCAGAACAGTAGACGAACCATGGTGACCAGCTTTATGGGGAAAAGAGGGAGCAGTTTATCCAAGCGCCCGGCGGGCGCACAGGCCCATCAAGCTGCGGGCATGAAAAAGGGAGACTTGAAGTCTCCCTTTTTTACTGCGGCGCTATCAGTCGAACACGCCGAAGGTCATGTAGCTGAACCAGGAGCGGTCACTGTTGTTGCCAGTGGCCTCGTGCTCTTCTTCCTCGACCACGTCGCCGTTGCTGTCTTTAGGCTTGAGCTCCGACGGGATCGCGTCCTTGGCATCCTGATACTGCTTCATCACGTCCTGATTGGCGCGGGTTTCTCCCGGCGGCAGCGGTGGACGGGACTCGATAAGGCCCAGGGTGGCCTTGCTCAGCCAGGAGCGGTTGTCGGCTTCGGCCACCCGTGGCACGAACTGACCATCAACCAGGCTTGGGTGGTCAGGGTAGTTGAGCTTCAGGGTTTCCAGGCTGGTGGCAGCCAGTTCGTCCAGGTGCAGACGCTGGTAGGCCTCGGTCATCACCGCCAGGCCGTCACCCACGGAAGGGGTTTCCTGGAAGTTTTCCACCACGTAGCGGCCACGGTTGGCGGCGGCGACATAGGCCTGACGGGTCAGGTAATAGTCGGCCACGTGGATTTCGTAGGCGGCCAGCAGGTTGCGCAGGTAAATCATGCGCTGCTTGGCGTCCGGGGCGTAGCGGCTGTTGGGGAAGCGGCTGGTGAGCTGGGCGAACTCGTTGTAGGAGTCGCGGGCGGCACCCGGGTCACGCTTGGTCATGTCCAGTGGCAGGAAGCGCGCCAGCAGGCCGACATCCTGATCGAAGGAGGTCAGGCCCTTGAGGTAGTAGGCGTAGTCGACGTTCGGGTGTTGTGGGTGCAGGCGAATGAAGCGCTCGGCGGCGGATTTCGCAGCCTCTGGCTCGGCATTCTTGTAGTTGGCGTAGATCAGCTCGAGCTGTGCCTGATCGGCGTAGCGACCAAAGGGATAGCGCGATTCCAGGGCCTTGAGCTTGGCGGTGGCGCTGGTGTAGCTGTGGTTGTCCAGGTCGGTCTGCGCCTGCTGGTACAACTCGACTTCGCTCAGGTTTTCGTCAACGACTTCCTTCGATGAGCAAGCAGCGGTCAGTGCGAGGATGGCGATCAGCAGCAGGTGTTTCACTTGCATGGCGGCTTGCGTCCCTATGACGGCCGCTGTCTTGGGCGGGGCCGTCCTGTTATGATGAGCGCCCCGTTGAAAGCCTCGGGGCAAAAGACGCCGTATTTAACCACAAGCGCGCAGCCGAAACCAAAGGCTGTGCCGACGCCCAGTCCGAGCATGTCCGATAAAATTGAACTTCGCGCAGAGGTGCCGTCCGAACTGGGCGGTCAACGCCTCGATCAAGTCGCCGCACAACTATTCGCTGAGCATTCGCGCTCGCGCCTTTCCGCCTGGATCAAAGACGGCCGCCTGACTGTTGACGGAGCGGTGATCCGCCCTCGGGACATCGTGCACGGCGGTGCCGTTCTCGAACTGACCGCCGAGCAGGAGGCTCAGGGTGAGTGGATCGCCCAGGACATCGAGCTGGACATCGTCTATGAAGACGATGACATCCTGGTGATCAACAAGCCTGCGGGCCTGGTGGTGCACCCGGCTGCCGGCCATGCCGATGGCACGCTGCTCAATGCCCTGCTGCATCACATCCCCGACATTATCAATGTGCCGCGTGCGGGTATCGTCCACCGTCTGGACAAGGACACCACCGGTCTGATGGTGGTGGCCAAGACCATTCAAGCGCAGACCCAGTTGGTGGCTCAGTTGCAGAGCCGCAGCGTCAGCCGCATCTATGAATGCATCGTGATCGGTGTAGTGACTGCTGGTGGCAAGATCAATGCTCCCATTGGTCGCCACGGCCAGCAGCGCCAGCGCATGGCGGTGATGGAGGGTGGCAAGCAGGCTGTCAGCCACTACCGCGTTCTGGAGCGTTTCCGTTCCCACACCCATGTACGGGTCAAGCTGGAAACCGGTCGTACTCACCAGATTCGGGTGCACATGGCCCACATCAACTTCCCGCTGGTGGGCGATCCGGCTTACGGCGGTCGCTTCCGCATTCCGCCGGCGGCCAGCCAGACCATGGTCGAGTCGCTGAAAAACTTCCCGCGCCAGGCCTTGCATGCGCGTTTCCTGGAGTTGGACCATCCGACCACTGGTCAACGCATGAGCTGGGAATCGCCGCTGCCGGATGACTTCGTCTGGTTGTTGTCGCTGCTCAAGCAGGACCGTGAGGCGTTCATCGGATGAGTGGCTGGCTGATTCCTGACTGGCCCGCGCCGGCTGGGGTCAAAGCCTGTGTTACTACCCGCGATGGCGGCGTCAGCCTGGCGCCGTTTGACAGCCTCAATCTGGGCGACCACGTTGAGGATCGGCCTCAAGCGGTGGCCGAGAATCGCCGGCGCCTGACCGAGCACTTCGATATTGCCCCGGCCTGGTTGCAACAGGTGCACGGGATTGCTGTGGCTCACGCCGATCCTGGCGTAGTGGCCAGCGCCGATGCCAGTTGGTCCGCCACGCCAGGCATTGCCTGTGCGGTGATGACCGCCGACTGCCTGCCTGCGTTGTTCTGCAACCGAGCCGGAACCCGGGTCGCGGCAGCCCATGCCGGTTGGCGCGGGCTGGCAGCCGGAGTGCTGGAAGCCACTCTCGACAGCCTGGATGTCCCCGCCGCTGAGGTCTTGGTATGGCTGGGGCCCGCTATAGGTCCACAGAGTTTCGAAGTGGGTGCGGAGGTCCGTGAAGCTTTCGTTGCTCAATTGGCGGCCGCGAAGCAAGCCTTTGTCCCTAGCGTCAATGCCGGGCGCTTCATGGCTGACATCTACCAGTTGGCGCGCCTGCGTCTGGCCACCCGGGGTGTGACGGCGGTCTATGGTGGTGGCTACTGCACCGTGACCGACCCACGCTTCTTCTCTTATCGGCGCAGCCCACGTACCGGGCGTTTTGCCTCCCTTATCTGGCTTGAACGCTAGACTAATCTGACTTGCGTCAAGCAGCTGACGCTTGAATCTCCCAGAATCGACCGCATCTAGAGAATCATCTGGCAGGTTTCTCTATTTAGGTGTGTCCATCGCTCCGGCCTGCTCAAAAGGAAGGTGACTAATGCGTATAGACCGATTAACCAGCAAATTGCAGCTGGCCTTATCCGATTCTCAATCCTTGGCCGTTGGCCTCGATCATCCGGCCATTGAACCTGCGCACCTGATGCAGGCGCTGCTGGAACAGCAAGGCGGCTCGATCAAGCCACTGCTGATGCAGGTGGGCTTCGACGTCAACAGCCTGCGCAAGGAACTGAGCAAAGAGCTCGACCAACTGCCAAAAATCCAGAACCCCACTGGCGACGTCAACATGTCCCAGGATCTGGCGCGCCTGCTCAACCAGGCCGATCGCCTGGCCCAGCAGAAAGGCGACCAGTTCATTTCCAGCGAGCTGGTACTGCTGGCCGCCATGGATGAAAACAGCAAGCTCGGCAAGTTGTTGCTGGGTCAGGGCGTGAGCAAGAAAGCCCTGGAAAACGCCATCAATAACCTGCGCGGCGGCGAGGCGGTGAATGACGCCAACGTCGAGGAGTCGCGCCAGGCCCTGGACAAGTACACCGTCGACCTGACCAAGCGCGCCGAGGAGGGCAAGCTTGACCCGGTGATCGGGCGTGACGATGAAATTCGCCGGACCATCCAGGTGCTGCAACGCCGGACCAAGAACAACCCGGTGCTGATCGGTGAACCTGGCGTGGGTAAAACCGCCATCGCCGAAGGCCTGGCCCAGCGGATCATTAATGGCGAAGTGCCTGATGGCCTGAAAGGCAAGCGCCTGCTGTCCCTGGACATGGGCGCGCTGATTGCCGGTGCCAAGTACCGTGGCGAGTTCGAGGAACGCCTGAAATCCCTGCTCAACGAGCTGTCGAAGCAGGAAGGTCAGATCATCCTGTTCATCGACGAGCTGCACACCATGGTCGGCGCCGGTAAAGGCGAAGGCTCGATGGATGCGGGCAACATGCTCAAGCCGGCCCTGGCCCGTGGCGAGCTGCATTGCGTCGGTGCCACCACGCTCAACGAGTACCGCCAATATATAGAGAAGGATGCAGCCCTTGAGCGGCGCTTCCAGAAAGTGTTGGTGGACGAGCCGAGCGAGGAAGACACCATCGCTATCCTGCGCGGCCTGAAGGAGCGCTATGAGGTGCACCACAAGGTAGCCATCACTGACGGTGCGATCATTGCCGCGGCCAAGCTCAGCCATCGTTACATCACTGATCGGCAACTGCCGGACAAGGCCATTGACCTGATCGACGAAGCTGCCAGCCGCATCCGCATGGAGATCGACTCCAAGCCGGAAGTGCTGGATCGTCTGGAGCGGCGCCTGATTCAGCTCAAGGTTGAATCCCAGGCGCTGAAGAAGGAAGACGACGAGGCAGCGATCAAGCGCCTGGAAAAACTCCAGGAAGAGATTGTCCGCCTGGAGCGTGAGTACGCTGACCTGGAGGAAGTCTGGACCTCGGAGAAAGCCGAAGTGCAGGGTTCTGCGCAGATCCAGCAGAAGATCGAGCAGTCGCGTCAGGAGCTGGAAGCGGCCCGGCGTAAAGGCGACCTGAACCGAATGGCCGAGCTGCAGTACGGGGTAATCCCTGATCTGGAGCGTAGCCTGCAGATGGTCGACCAGCACGGCCACAGCGAGAACCAGTTGCTGCGCAGCAAGGTCACCGAGGAAGAAATTGCCGAAGTGGTGTCCAAGTGGACCGGCATCCCAGTGTCGAAAATGCTCGAAGGCGAGCGCGACAAGCTGTTGAAGATGGAAAACCTGCTGCATCAACGGGTGATCGGCCAGAACGAAGCCGTGGTGGCGGTATCCAACGCAGTGCGCCGCTCCCGGGCTGGCTTGTCCGATCCGAACCGGCCAAGTGGCTCGTTCATGTTCCTCGGCCCAACCGGGGTGGGTAAGACTGAGTTGTGCAAGGCCTTGGCGGAGTTCCTCTTCGATACCGAGGAAGCCATGGTGCGGATCGACATGTCCGAGTTCATGGAGAAACACTCCGTGGCTCGCCTGATCGGTGCGCCGCCAGGCTATGTTGGTTATGAAGAAGGTGGCTACCTGACCGAAGCCGTGCGTCGCAAGCCGTACTCGGTCATCCTCCTGGACGAAGTCGAGAAGGCGCACCCGGATGTGTTCAATATCCTGCTGCAGGTTCTGGAAGATGGTCGCCTGACGGACAGCCACGGACGTACCGTGGACTTCCGCAACACGGTGATTGTCATGACCTCCAACCTGGGCTCGGCACAGATCCAGGAATTGGTAGGGGATCGCGAGGCACAACGTGCAGCGGTGATGGATGCGGTGTCCACCCACTTCCGGCCGGAGTTCATCAACCGGGTCGACGAAGTGGTGATCTTCGAGCCTCTGGCACGGGATCAGATCGCTGGCATCACGCAGATCCAGTTGGGGCGCCTGCGCAGCCGTCTGGCGGAGCGCGAGCTGAGCCTGGAACTGAGCGACGAGGCCTTGGACAAGCTGATCGCCGTGGGTTACGACCCGGTGTATGGCGCACGGCCGCTGAAGCGTGCGATCCAGCGCTGGATCGAGAACCCGTTGGCCCAGTTGATCCTGTCCGGTGGCTTCCTGCCAGGAGCAACAGTCACTGCGTCGGTGCGGGACGATGAAATCGTCTTTGCCTGATCGCTCAGTGGCGTATTGATGAAAAGGCCTCGCATGGCGAGGCCTTTTTTTTCACTAGGGCGTTGAACTGAAAGGAAAAGGCTTGTAAAGTGCGCCCCGCAGTCAGTCACCCCTAGGTTTTTTCTGATGTAGAAGAAACCGGCAATGAAGTCGCAAATCATTGTCTTAAAAGCAATTTAAGGGGTTGACAGGTAGTTTGAAGATTGTAAAATAGCGCGCCTCAGAGGCATGAACGTAGCGATACGGGAAAGCCGAAGAGGATGAAGTAAAAACGTTGTAGCTTGAAATATGTAGTTCCGTGATAGCTCAGTCGGTAGAGCAAATGACTGTTAATCATTGGGTCCCAGGTTCGAGTCCTGGTCACGGAGCCAATTTCAAACCGGGGTATAGCGCAGTCCGGTAGCGCGCCTGCTTTGGGAGCAGGATGTCAGGAGTTCGAATCCCCTTACCCCGACCATTTTTGGGTCGTTAGCTCAGTTGGTAGAGCAGTTGGCTTTTAACCAATTGGTCGTAGGTTCGAATCCCACACGACCCACCATTTTTGAGACCAGTTCGCTGGAATCGAATCTTAAGATCAGACGCCAAAAGCTCTGTTCGCAGAAGGCGCCTTTTAAAGGTGCCTTTTTTTTACCGGGGTATAGCGCAGTCCGGTAGCGCGCCTGCTTTGGGAGCAGGATGTCAGGAGTTCGAATCCCCTTACCCCGACCATATTCACGATAAAAGGCACCTCTAGAGGTGCCTTTTTTCGTTTGTCTGCAAAAAAGCGCTGAGGTCGAGGGGCAGCCCGGGAGGCGAGCCTCTTGTTGTCAGTCGATAGGCAGTTCTTCCCAGACCCTACGTTGTTCAAACAGGCGCTGTTCGAGGGTGATGATGGCCTGTTTCACCTGTTCCACGCATTCCTTGATCATGTTCAGGGACAGGTCGGGGCTCAGGCAGGCATCTTCCAGCTGACGACAACTCTCTACCAATTCTTCGCCTTTGACCACGCGCGCAGCGCCCTTGATACGATGCGCCAACTCTGCCAACTCAGCTGTTGCCTGCTCTTGAAGCAAGGTGTCGAGGCTCTGCATGTCCATGCGATTGTTACTGAGCAACTCACTCAAGATGTGATGCAACATCGTCGGCTCGCTGCCCACCAGGGTATGCAATGACTCCAGGTCGAATACCCGAGGAGAGCGGGGGCTGGTGGGCTTCGTGGGGATGAGGTTCTCACGTTCGCTCTCATCGGCCTGTCCCATGGCCAGCAGACGTTCTTCCAACTCATCCAGGCTGATGGGTTTGATCAGGCAATCATTCATTCCCGCCTGGATGCAACGTTCCACTTCTTCCTGCTGGGCGTCGGCGGTCAGGCCGATGATCATCATTGGTTCGCAGGCCTTGTCCCGCTCATCCTGGCGGATCGCCCGGCTCATCTCGGCGCCGTTCATGATGGGCATGTGGCAGTCGGTGATGATCACGTCAAAGTCCTGCTCGCGCCAGAGATGCAGTGCCTCCAGGCCGTTCTCCGCTTCGAACACGTCATGTCCGAGAAAGCACAGCTGCTGCTGCAGGACCTGGCGGTTCACCGGATGATCGTCTACCACCAGAATCTGCAAACGGTGCGTGTAGCGCCTCTTGACCTGAGGCGGACGCTCAGAGGTGGCCGTGCGCTCCAGTACTTGCAAACGCAGCGCCACATCCACCCGGGTGCCATGCCCCAGGGTGCTGCTCATCGACACCTGGCCACCCATCATTTCGCACAGGGAACGACAAATCACCAGGCCCAGCCCCGTGCCCTCGATGTTCTGCACGTTGCGCTCTACCTGTGCGAAAGGTTGGAACAGGCGTTGCTGGTTGCTGGGGGAGATACCAATTCCCGAGTCTTCGACACTGAGCTCGACCCGCAGCACAGCGTTTTCCACTAGCTCGCCGGAAATGGTCACCTTGATAAAACCGGCTTCGGTGAACTTGATGGCATTGCTCACCAGATTGGACAGGATCTGCTTGAAACGCATCCCGTCCACCAGCACATCGCCGTTGATGCTGGAGTCGATCTCGAGGATCAGGCTCAGGCATTTCTGCCGGGCCAGCCCCTCGAACACTCTAGCCACTGATTCCACCAGTTCGCGCAGGTTGGCGCGTTTGGGCGAGAGGCTCAGGCGTCCGGACTCGATGCGGGCAATGTCGAGGATATCGCCGATCAGCTCCAGGAGGCTCTTGGCCGAACTGTAGGCGATTTCAATGCTGGAGCGCTCGATCCGATCGCTGTCGGCGCGTTTGAGCGCCAGTTCCAGAATGCCGATGATGGCGTTCATTGGCGTGCGTATTTCATGGCTCATGGTGGCCAGGAAGGTGGTCTTGGCCCGGCTGGCCTCATCGGCGAGATTCTTCGCCTCCTTCAGTTCCTGAACCAGATGACGGTGCTTGGTTATGTCCAGCCAGCCGCAGATCACGCCCTTTGTGACACCGGTGGCGTCCTGGAATGGCTGAATCCAGTGCTCGATCCAGACGTCCTTGCCCTGCAATTGCACGGCATATACCGAGGTAATGGTCTTGCCGTTATTGATCGCTTGCAGGTAGTTCTGGTGCAGGTCGGGCCCTGCCGCAAAGTGCTCATCAGGCAGTTCCTGCACGGTCTTGTCCAGGACGTCCTCGGCACTCAGACCGACGCTCTGCAGATAGCTGCGGTTGCAGGACAGCATGTTGCCCTCAATGTCCCGGAGATAGAGGGCCGGGGGCATGTTCTCTGCCAGGGTCTCGATAAAGCGCAATTGTTCATTGAGCGTTTTCTCGGCCTTGACCCGGCGTTGCAGATAGAAGACCCAGAGCAGCGACAGCAGGAGCAGCAACGAAGCGCCAGCTATGATTTCGGCGATCATCAACGCGTAGTCGCGCCAGGTTTCGCTGCTCATGCCCGGCGGTGAGCGCCAGCGGTTGGCGATGGCGTTCAAATCGTCCGTCGGGAGGCTGATCAGGGCTTTGTCGAGGATGGATTGCAGTTCCGAATCGCTTCGCCTCAGGGCAAAGCTGGCGGTCGCCTGCCGGGTGTGAATCAGATCGGCAACAGCCAGGCGATTCTGAAACAGTCGGACAATGTAGTAACGCGAGGCCGGCAATGACACCACCGCGGCATCGGCGCCGCCGGTATAGACCATGTTCATGGCGTCCAGCGAGGTGCCGACTTCGATGACTTCGGCTTTCGGGTAGCGCTCGCGCACATGCTGCAGTGTCACGTGTCCGGAAGGGATGGCCAGGCGCTTGTTTGCCAGCTCTCCAGGCCGCTGTGCCATGCCTTTCTTGTCGGTCTGGGTCACGAGGACGAAGGGACTGGTCAGGAAGGAGCGAGTGAAGCGCAGGTTGTCTTCGCGTTGTTCACTGGCAGTCATGATGGCCAGGTCGGCCTCTGATTGGCGCAAGGCTTCAATCTGTTCCGGGTAGCCGCCGTTGCGAGCGGTGACCTGGAAGTCGAGTCCGGTGCGCTGTGATAGCACGTCCAGCAGTTCAGCGGTGACACCCGAGAAAACGCCATTGGCGTCGAAGAAGGCAATGGGCGCCAGATCGTCATTGATCACCAGGCGTATGACTGGGTTGCGGGCTATCCAGCGCGACTCTTCCGGCGTCAGTGCCATCCTTTGGTCCGACGCAATGAAGCCGCTACCCACCCAGCGCCGACTCAGATTGAGGAGTTTTTCCTTACCGATCGCGTCGATGCTCTGGTTGATAATCCGCAGCAGGCGCTGGTTATCCTCTTGGAGCGCATAACCGTAGCCGCCTTGGGAAAAGTCGGCGAAGCGCTCGAACTTGAGAAAGCCGTAGTAGGAACGATTGATGCGGAAATAGGCGCTCAGAACATCGTCCACGTACATGTCGGTATGGCCAAAGGCTGCCGCGGCTATGGCCTCGTCATGGGTGGGATAGACCATCAAGTGGGCCAAGGGAAAGCGCGACTGCAGTTGCGCGCTGTGTTCCTGGGCCACAGAAACTCGTAATCCGGCCAGGTTGGAGGGCGATTTGCGCAATTCATCCTTGCGTTTGAACAGTGCCAGTCGGGCTTCGGCGAAGGGGCGAGTAAACCTGACGGCCTCGGCAGGCTGCTCGGAGCTGTAGCTGCCTAGCAAGTCGATATTGGCAGCCTGTAAGGCTTGCATGGCCTTTGCCCGGGTGGCAAAGGACACGATCTGGATGCGAACCCCGAGTATCTGCCCAATCAGAGCGCTGACGTCAGCGGTAATGCCCTCGTAGTGATTGTCGTTGTAGCTGACATTGAAGGGGGACGATTCTGTAGCCACGGCACCGATTTTCAGTTCCGACCTGTGGCGCAGCCAACGCCAGTCTTCATCGTCAAGGGCAAGGTCGTGGTGATCGAGGCGTGCCGTGCTGTACAGCGTATTGGGCAAACTCGGAAGCTGGGCCGCTGCCGGTTGAACAGCCAATATCGCCAAGCAGATAAAAAGCCAGAAAAGTCGTGAATGCATGATCGCTTCAGATAGTGGGGGGCCAGATGGCTCGATCAACGAGTCACAACGCAATGAGCGCCCGGCGGGCGGTACAGAACCTGAGCAACGGGTCGCCTCTTTGATCGGCTCTCCCAAGGGACTAACGAATGCAGTAGGCAATGAAATGGCTTTCCGGCATCGGGCGTGCAAACACGAAGCCCTGGGCTATGTCGCATCCCAGTTCCAGTAGGCGTTCCTGCTGCTCGCGGGTTTCCACTCCTTCGATAATCAACGACATACCCAATGAACGGGCGAGCGCCACCGTGTAGCTAATGATGGCGCTGCTTCTGGGGTGATGCCCCATCTTGCGCACGAAAGTGCCGTCGAGCTTGATCTGGCTGAAGGGCAACTCGCAGAGGCGATCCAGGGAGGAGTAGCCCGCACCGAAGTCATCCATGGCCAAGCCGCAGCCCATCACCCGCAGGCGTACCAGATTTTCCAGGCTACTGGCGGGAGCGCTGATCAGACTGGTTTCGGTGATTTCAAAGGTGATGCTGCTGGATGGAACCTGAAACAGCACGAGCAGGGCGGCAATGGATTCGGTCAGGGTCTGGGACGCCAGCTGTGATGGGTGCAGATTGAACGAGAAACTCAGGGGAATGCCTTTTTGCGCCAGTTTGCGGCGCAAGGCCAGGCCCTGGTCGAACAGTTGCCAGAACAGGCGGTCCAGCAAGCTGTGGTGTTCCATGATGTGCAGGAAGTGCGAAGGCGGCAGTACTCCCAGCTGTGGATGATTCCAGCGGGCTAGCGCTTCCGCCCCTTGGAGCGACGCGTTGTCGAGTGCCACCTTGGGTTGGTAGTAGGGTTCGAATTCGCCGTTGTCCAGGCCGCGAATCACGTCCGCCAGGGTGGGTAGTTCGGACTTTTTCAGAGCAGTGACCAGACCGTGGCGCTGGTCCTGATAACGAGTCAGCAGGGTGGTCAGGCGCTCCAGATTGAAGGGCTTGCCCAGATCACCCAGGAAGTTCAAGCCCAGGCGCCTGATCATCGAGACGGTAGTTTGGCGCAGAATCGGCTCGATCTGGCTGCACAGGATCACGGAGTGCAGTTTGCCGCTTTGGCTGGCGTGGCGCAGGAAGGCCAAACCGTCCATTCCGGGCATTTTCAGGTCACAGATGGCAATGTCCATCCTTTCGCAGTGCTCCAGCAGTGCCAGGGCTTCACTACCGCTGGCCGCTTCATGCACCTGCCCAGGCATCACTTTTTTCAGTGCAGTGACGGTAACCAGGCGTTGCAGCGGTTCATCTTCCAGGACCAGAACGTTCAAATTTTGCATTGCCGGCTCATGTCATTATTTGCCGGTCATAGTGCTAAGGCTCTAGAGTTGCAGCCATTAGGCAAATCCTTATGTGCAGTAGGAAATTTCTCATTGAAAAATCAGACTGTCTGATTCCTTAAGGAGGCGTCATTAACCCCTTGTATCCTCTGTTATTTGCCGGGAATCTGAAATTTCTGGACGAGATCAAGGTGCTGTGCACGAAATTTCTACATGACATCAGCGTCTTTATACGGATACGTAAGTTGCAGCATACAGGGTGCGGTTACGTATATTTTCCGGTCGGTCCGGCTCAACCGAAGGCCGGGTTTTTAAGGTGAAGTGACAATATGCACAGCGTATTGATAGTTGACGATCATCCTGTTGTTCGGCTCGCCGTTAAGGTCTTGCTGGAAAAGAACAACATGCGGGTGGTGGCCGAAACAGACAATGGATTGGATGCGCTGGAGTTGGTGCGCGAGCATGGGCCGGATGTGGTAATCCTCGATATCGGTATTCCCAAGCTGGATGGCCTCAAGGTGCTTTCACGTATCAAGGCTCTGGGCTTGCCCACTGAAGTGCTGGTGCTGACCTCGCAGTCGATTGAAAGCTTCTGCAGACGCTGTATTCAGCTGGGAGCTCGGGGTTTCGTCAACAAGGAGGAGGATCTGGGCAATCTGGTTGTGGCTCTGAATGCTGTGTTGGCCGGCTACACTTTTTATCCGTCGATGGCTTTGGATGTTTCCACGCCCACGGCGGAACAACAGTCTGAGGCGGAGCAGATAGGCCTGCTGACTGATCGGGAAATGATCGTGTTGCAGTATCTAGCACAGGGACATTCCAACAAGGCCATTGGTGAAAAACTGTTCTTGAGCAACAAGACAGTCAGCACCTACAAGACCCGACTGTTGCAGAAGCTGGGGTTGGAGTCGCAAGTAAGCCTGGCGGAGTTTGCCAAGCGCAATGCTTTGATTCCATAAAGTGAACATGGTCGGTTACTTGTAATGTCGAGTTTTCACTTAGTTGTGTCTGGATCGCTACCGAACGATGGGGCATGCCGTGTTTGCTCGTTGTGCATGACTTAGAAAGTATCCGGGCAGACACCTGAGTGAAATGCATGGCATCTGTTTCTATTGGGTTTCAGGGCTCATCCTGGATAAGCCCTGAAAGCTCTTGTTGCTTAAGCTTTTTCTCGTTGGGTTTCAGAGGTAATCGCTGCAATCTTCACGGCTTGTTGGCTTTGTAGATGCCTGTTGATCAAGAGCGCGTTGAGCATCCCGGTCGAGTGGTCCTGATTGTTTCTTCAGCGGTCGATGATGTTGTGCTGTGGTCCGTAGGGCAGTCGGGTGATGTTTTCCGCGCCTTGGGAGTTGACGATCAGAATGTCGTGCTCACGATAACCACCGGCACCTGGACTGCCTTCGGGTAGCCTGATCATCGGCTCCATGGACACCACCATGCCGGGCTCCAGCACAGTGTCCACGTCTTCGCGAAACTCCAGCCCGGTCTCGCGCCCGTAGTAGTGATTGAGGATGCCGAACGAGTGGCCGTAGCCGAAGGTCCGGTATTGCAGCAAGTCGTGTTCCAGGTAGATTTCGTTCAACTGTCGGGCAATGTCGCTGCAGCGGGCTCCGGGCTTGATCAGTTGCAATCCGGCCTCATGCACCTTGAGGTTGATTTCCCACAGCCGCAGATAAGCGTCGGGACAATGCCCAAGGAACAGTGTGCGCTCCAGCGCGGTGTAGTAACCGGCGATCATCGGGAAACAGTTGAGGCTGAGTATCTCTCCCGGGCTGATGCGCCGCGAGGTCAGCGGATTGTGTGCGCCGTCGGTATTGATCCCTGATTGAAACCAGGTCCAGGTGTCCATCAATTCGGCTGCGGGAAAGGTCCGGGCGATTTCCCGCACCATGGCCTGTGTGGCGTGCAGGGCCACATCGTATTCCGATACCTGATCCTCCAGGGCATCGATGGCGGCGGCCCCGCCGATGTCGGCGATGCGTGCACCCTGGCGGATCAGTGCCTGTTCTTCGACTGACTTGAGCATGCGCATGCTCATGCACGGGGCAGCAATATCCAGGAGTTGCGCCCGAGGATAGAGCTCGGCGAAGGCCTGGTGGCTGGGCAGGGTCAGTTGATCGAACTCCAGGCCCAGCCGTGCTGCCTGCGGCAAGGCCTGTTTGACCGCGACGAAGAAGTTGCCCCGGTGCCAGTCGGTGTACACCACCTGATCATCGCAGACCGCCCGACGCCCGGGCTGCCCGCCGTCGATATTGTTGCTGATCAGCACGCTACGTTCCCGGGTCACCACCAGGGCGTACTGACGGCCGAAAGAGCAATACAGGAAGTCGGCGTAGTAGTTGATGTTGTGGTAGGAGGTGAACAGCGCCGCGTCGATATCCTGTTGGGCCATATAGGCTCGCAGCGTGCTCAGGCGCTGGGCGTATTCTTCAAGGGAGAAGGTTGAAGGGACTTTTTCACCGTTGTGGATCTGAAGGGTCTTGGGCATCTGCATGGCACGGGTCCTTGTCTGCAATGAGCGATGCGCGGCGCCACACTCGGGTGGGCCATGAAGCGGCATTGCAGCAGACCGGGGAGGTGTGGGCATGCGTGATACCGACCTTGATGTGGTTGTCAGCGCGGCGGTTCAAAGGGGCAGGAGAGGTTGAAACATAGGCTTCTTTCATGAAGTGCACCGCTAAACCGGGTAGCACAACCTAGTAGTTCTTATAGGTTTTGCCTGGTCGGCTCCTATCGAGCGTGGCATTCTAGGCCCTGCTGTTAAGGATCAGACAGTAAGGAGACTGAACGGATGCAAAGCAGGCTCGCGGAAGTTAACTCTCGTCTTTTGCTCGGAAACACATTGCATGAGCGGATGGCGGGGACCATGGAAGTGGCCTCGGGGTTGGGGTTCGATGCCCTGGTTTACGACTACAGTCCGGTGCCTTTTGATCAGCAGGGCGAACTGATCATTCCCAGTGCAATGGTCTGCAATACCCCAAAGGACTGGCTGGAGCTCTGGTGCGACGAGGGGTATTACCATATCGACCCGGTCCAGCAGGTGGCGCTGGACAGCATTTCTCCCTTTATCTGGTCCTACAGACCCGAAGCGGAAACCGTCTTGCGCCAGGCTATGGGGCAGCAGCACGCGCCGGTATCGAGTTACCTGCAGCATCATCAAATGTCCCATGGCATGACTGTTCCCATTCACTTGCCTGGTGGTGGTTTCGCCAGCCTGACCGGTTTGCGCTCGGGCAGTACCCAGGTGGCCTTGCATGATCTGCAACAGGTCTTGAGGGATTTCACGCTTCTTTCTCATGCTCTGCAGGAACACCTCTACCCACCGCTCAGTAAAAGCATTCGCAGCTATCCGGTTCAACTGACCAAGCGCGAGCGCGAGTGCCTGAAATGGGCGGCCGAGGGCATGACCTCTGGTGAAATTGCTGAACGCCTGCAGCGTTCCGTGGCCACCATCAACCTGCATCTGACCTCGGCGATGCACAAGTTGGGCGCCAAGAATCGGGTTCAGGCCGTGGTTCGAGCCGTTCACTATCGCTTGCTGGAAAACTAAAGCGAGCACAACCGGCCCGGTCTTATCGCTGATACGGGGGGGCGAGGCCGAAAATGACACAGGGTGATCGTCATCAGGGAGTGATGCGCAATGAAAGCAAGTAAACCACCACAGGAAGGTTATGCCTCCTTTGGCTCCTGGCAGACCTGGTATCGGGTGACGGGGGATCTGCAGAATGGTCTGACGCCCCTGGTGATATTGCACGGCGGCCCGGGCTGCACTTATGACACCGTTGATGCCTTCAGGGATGTGGCGGCCAGTGGCCGGGCGATCGTTCAGTTCGATCATCTCGGCAGTGGATTTTCCACTCGCCTGGAGGACAAGCCTTCTTCATTCTGGAGCGTCGAGCTGTATCTGGAAGAGCTGAACAATCTTCTGGATCACCTGCGCATCAGTGAGGACTACGCCTTGCTCGGACACTCCTGGGGTGGGGCGCTGGCCAGCGAGCATGCCGTCTTGGCCCCTGCGGGCCTGCGGGCCCTGATCATCGCCAATGCCCCGGCCGACATGCGGACCTGGCAGGCTGAAACCCTGGGTTTGCGTGAGGCCTTGCCAGAGGGGGTCTTGCAGACCTTGATCGGCCACGAGCAGGCTGGAACCCTCCATAGCGCCGAATATGTGCAGGCGTCGCAAGTGTATTTTGAACGGCACGTGTGCCGGCTTCGGCCTTGGCCGGAAGAGGTGGTACGCATTTTTTCCAGGGGATGTTGCGCTACCACGATGGAAAGTGTGCCGCAGCGGGCTAGGAATTTCCCTCTCCTGAGCAACCTGCAGGACTGGAGCGTTGTCGAGCGCCTGCCGCGAATCAAGGTGCCGAGCCTGCTGATCTCAGGGCGTTACGACGAAGCAACCCCTGTAGTGGTCAAACCCTATCTAGACAACGTTCCGAACATTCGCTGGGCACTGTTCGAGAACTCCAGCCACATGCCCCATATCGAGGAGCGGGTTGCCTGTATGGGAACGGTGGTGAGCTTTCTGGATGAGTGTCTGTAGCACACGCTTCGCCCGCCCGTGCACCCCACTACCTTGCGTAGCGGGGCGTACTTTCAGGCGCTTAGTGCAACTTCAAGCGTGGGTCGGTGCCTCGTCCAATCCGGCTGCCGAGCATCAGCATCGCCGTGCGGAACACTCCGTACAGGGCCATTTGGTGCATGCGATACAGCGAGATGTAGAACATCCTCGCCAGCCAGCCTTCGAGCATCACGCTGCCGGTGAGATTGCCCATCAGGTTGCCCACCGCCGAGAAGCGCGAGAGCGAGATCAGCGAACCGTAGTCGGTGTACTTGTAGGTCGGTAGGTCTTTGCCTTCGATACGCAGTTTCAGCGATTTGGCCAGCAGTGAGGCTTGTTGGTGCGCAGCCTGGGCCCGTGGCGGTACGTTGCGGTCGCTGCCGGGTTGAGGGCAGGCGGCGCAGTCGCCGAAGGCAAAGATGTTCTCGTCACGGGTGGTCTGCAGGGTTGGCAGCACCTGGAGCTGGTTGATGCGGTTGGTTTCCAGGCCGTCGATGTCCTTGAGGAAACCCGGCGCGCGGATGCCGGCAGCCCACACCTTGAGGCTGGCGGGAATGGTCTGGCCATCAGCGGTGATCAGACTGTCGGCGGTCACCTCACTGACTGAAGCGTTGGTCAGCACTTTGACCCCGAGTTTCTCCAGGGTCTTGTGCACCGGCCCGCTGATGCGCTCGGGCAGGGCCGGTAGCACCCGTGGCCCGGCTTCGATCAGGGTGATGTGCATGTTTTCCGGGAGGATCCGATCCAGGCCGTAGGCGGCCAGTTCATGGGCGGCGTTGTGCAGTTCCGCTGCCAGTTCCACACCGGTGGCACCGGCGCCGACGATGGCCACGCTGATCTGTTCCACGGCATCTGTCTGCCCAGCGTGGGCCCGCAGGTAGTGATTGAGCAGTTGCTGGTGGAAGCGTTCGGCCTGTTTGCGGGTGTCGAGGAACAGGCAATGCTGGGCGGCGCCCTGGGTGCCGAAGTCGTTGGTGGTACTGCCCACGGCGATCACCAGGGTGTCGTAGCCCAGTTCACGGGCCGGCAACAGTTCTGTGCCTTCCTCGTCATAGGTGGCAGCCAACTGGATCTTTTTCTGTTGACGATCGAGCCCGCTCATACGGCCCAGCTGGAACTCGAAGTGGTTCCATTTTGCTTGGGCAACGTAGTTGAGTTCGTCTTCGGAGGAGTTCAGTGAGCCGGCGGCCACTTCGTGCAGCAGGGGTTTCCATATATGGGTCAGGTTGGCGTCCACCAGCATCACACTGGCGGTGCCGCGCTTGCCCAGGGTCTTACCCAGGCGGGTCGCCAACTCCAGGCCGCCGGCGCCGCCGCCAACGATGACAATACGATGAGTCATGGGGATATCTCGCAAGGCTAAAAGAAATCGGTGCAGTCAACCGAGCGAGCGCGATGCAGCTCATAGCGTCAGGTAACTGATAAAACGGCTCAACAGGCCCAGGGCGACCGTCACCACGACCACCACCACAAGGAGCATCCACGGCCGAAAGGGCCGGCGCTCGACTCGGTGCTGGGGCAGTTGCAGGTATTCTTCGACATGGCGTTGGTCGTCGGGGTTCAGGCGGCTGCTCATAAAGGGCCTCGTCAGGTAGACGTCGCAACACAGGGGAATGTTACAGCGCGATGCAATCGAGCATTTACCGAGCATAGCCGCTGCGCGTGGGGGCTCGATGACGAAGTCCCGGCGTTGGCAGGCAAGAGCGCTTTTTTACCATTGCCCGGGATATTGCGCCATGCCCAGGCGAGGCGGATTGACGGACTTTACAAACTGATGCCGACGTCGAAAACGATACTGCGGCCCAGGTTGCTACGCAGGAACTCCGGCGCATCCGGATGGGCGAACAGCACCCGGGCGAAGGTCGGTCCCACCAGGGACAGCGAGCGCCAGCCCTGGCGCAGGTATTCGGTGGGGGGCGGGAAGTGGCTGTTCAGATCCAGCACTTCACGTTTCAGGGCGGCGAAGGCGATGATGTCCAGCTCCCCGAGGTTCATCCCACGCTCCTTGTAGTTGTGGGCCTTCTTGCGCAGGGTCGGCCCCAGGCGCAGCAGCAGTTCGTTAGCCGGGATGCGCTTGGGCTTGGCTTCGCGTCGTACCAGTTGGCTCAGGGAAAATGCGCTGCGCCGGCGTTGCAGTTCGTCGCGCCATTCATCATTGAGTCGGCGGCCTTCATCAAGGACGAAGAACACCTCGAAGCTGGCCTCGCGAAACAGCACATCCGGCGGTTCCTGCCCGGCGGCGCTGAATTCGTCGTTGCGATAGGGAATATTCAGGCCTTGCAGCAGGCGCTGGCAGACCCAACGCTCACGCTCCCATTTGCGGGCATTGGACAGAAACGCGTTGGCTTGTTCGGCCTGAATGGTGAGCAGGCGCAAAAAATCTGAGTCATCCATATCCCCAAGCTTAGCGCTCAAATATGACCTTAAAAACCACGCTTCTCGAAAAACCTCTGCACCCGGTGCCTGGCGGTGCTTGCTGGAGCCTGCCCAAGGGCGGTGTAGACTGTTTCCCGTCCTACCCCTCGATAAGGAGTGTGCAGTGAAACGCTGGTCAATTCTGTTGCTGGGCCTGTTGCCCCTGTGGGCCCAGGCCCTTGAAATCGGTGAGCGTCTGGCACCCTGGACCTTGCTGGATCAGTTCGATCAAGCCTACAGCCTCGATTCACACGCGCAGATCCTGCTGGTGGCGCGCGGTATGGACGCGGCCAAGGTGGTGAACGGGGCGCTCAAGGACAAGCCCAAGGATTATCTGCAGGCGCGTCACGGGGTGTTTGTCGCGGATATCCAGCGCATGCCGGCGCTGATCGCCAAGATGTTCGCAGTTCCGGCCATGCGTGATTATCCCTACCGGGTGATGCTCGACCGCGAAGGGCGTGTGGCCTCTCGTTACCCTGCCGCCGAGGACAAGGTCTTGTGGTTGCAGTTGCAGGACGGCCAATTGGTGTCTCGGCAGGAATTCACCACCGTCGAGCAACTGAAGACTGCGCTGGAGAAAGCCCGGCCATGATCAGCGCGGCGCTGCTGTCACCGGCAAGCCTGAGCATCGGCTGGCTGCTGTATGTGCCGGTTCTGATCTGGGCGGTGTGGCGGGCGCCCTGGGTCGAGCTGTTCACCGACAGTCGCCGTCAGCATCTACTGTTCGGAACGGTGTTTGCGTTGTTTCTACTGTGGTTGGTGCGCCGGGATTTCGATACTGGAGTGTCTTATCACTTCATCGGCATGACGGCGGTGACCTTGCTGCTGGATTGGCCACTGGCGATTGTCGGTGGCCTGATTGCGCAGCTGGGCTTGCTGGCACTGGGGCGACAGGAACTGGCGGCAATGGGGGTCAATGGCGCCTTGCTGATCCTGTTGCCGGTGGCGGTAACCGAGGCCTGTGCCGGTCTGGTGGAGCGGGCTCAACCGCGCAATCCCTTCGTCTATATCTTCTGCTCCGGATTCTTCGCCGCGGCCCTGTCGGCGTTGTTGTGCCTGCTTTGTGGCCTGGGGCTCTTGTGGCTTGATGGGCGTTTCGCCATGCCCGAATGGCTGGAGGATTTTGTCGGCTACCTGTGGCTGATCATCTTTCCCGAGGCATTTATCAACGGCATGGTGATCAGCGCCCTGGTGGTGTTCTGCCCGGAATGGCTGGAAACCTTCAATCGCACCCGCTACCTCAGTGCGCCCTGGAAGGATGAGGACCCGCGCCCTTGATCCATATCAACTCCGAGCCTGGGGCCGCGCTGCATGCTCGGCAAAAATCTCAGGAGTGCGGTCATGAGCGTCTATCAGTGGGCCCGGCAAGAAGTGCGCGACAGTTTGCACAGTGCCCAGCAGGAAGGGTTTGAACCGGGTTTGAGCCTGCGGGCGCTGCTCAGCGCGGTGGTGCAGCAGAGCAAGGGCGTACGTAGCATCGAGGATCTGGCTGACGAGTTGCAGTTCCTCGCGGAGAACCTCGACGACGATCAGGACTACAGCTTCATGCGGCCCTGATCGGCGTCGGTTCGAGCACTCAGTGAGCGCGGGGCGGCAGTTCTTCCGAGAACAGTTCGTCCTCGGCATCCGGGCTCACTGGAATCTTGTGTTCCTCGGCGGCCCAGGCCCCCAGGTCGATCAATTTGCAACGGTCGGAACAGAACGGCCGGTTGGTGTTGGTCGCGATCCATTCCACGGGGGCGCCACAGGTTGGGCATTCGACGGTCAGGGGTTGGCTCATGACTGGCCTCCACGCAAAGTTAGGTAAAAGTGATGCAGGCGTTCGACCTCGCTGCGCAACCAGGCGTGATCGCGGTCGTTGACCAGCACATCGTCGGCGTGACGCAGGCGCTCCTCGCGGCTGGCCTGGGCCTGGAGAATCGCCTGGACCTGCTGTTCGCTGATCTGGTCGCGCTGCAAGGTGCGTTCGATCTGCAATTGTTGCGGCACATCGATCACCAGAATCCGTTGGGTC
The DNA here is from genome assembly GCF_028550695.1 of Pseudomonas sp. BLCC-B112. NCBI lineage: Bacteria > Pseudomonadati > Pseudomonadota > Gammaproteobacteria > Pseudomonadales > Pseudomonadaceae > Pseudomonas > Pseudomonas sp. BLCC-B112. The sequence continues at coordinate 44,156 of NZ_JAQQGK010000007.1, read as the reverse complement.
ATCCGGAACTGGCCTGACTCGATCAGCAGTGGCGACACCAGGATCGCGTAAGGCGATTCTGCACGGGCCAGATGGCTGACGATCTCCTCGGCAATCAGCGGGTGCAATAGCGCCTCCAGCCAGCGACGCTGTTCGGGGACTTCGAAAATCAGCTTGCGCAGTGCCGCGCGATCCAGTTGGCCGTCGGCCTGCAGCACGCCGTCACCAAAGTGCTGGGCAATCTGTTCCAAGGCCGGGCGGCCCGGTTCCACCACCCAGCGAGCGGCGTGATCGGCATCGATCACATGCACTCCCAGGTCGATGAAGTGCTGGGCGGCAGCGCTTTTGCCGCTGCCGATGCCGCCGGTGAGGCCGAGGGTCCAGGGTGTGTTTACGGAGCGAGTCATTGGAAACCGACAAACTGCAAATAGAAGTCGGTTATTTGACCACCCCAGAGCAAGGCAATCCAGCCGGCAATGGCCAGAAAGGGGCCGAAGGGGATGGGCGTCGAAGTCTTGGCCCGGTTCAGGCGCAACAGGACAGTGCCGAGAATCGCTCCCACCAGGGAAGACAGGAGCAAGGTCAGCGGCAGGATCTGCCAGCCGCCCCAGGCGCCAAGCATCGCTAGCAGCTTGAAGTCGCCGTGGCCCATGCCGTCCTTGCCGGTCAGCAATTTGAACAGCCAGAACACTGACCACAGGCACAGATAGCCGAGTACCGCGCCCCACAGGGCATCCTCCAGGCTCGCCAGTACCTCGAAGCTATTGGCAATCAGTCCCAGCCACAGCAGTGGCAACACCAGCACGTCTGGCAGCAGTTGGTGATCGGCATCGATCAGGCTCATGGCCAGTAACCCCCAACTGAGGATCAGCAGCAGGCCCGCGGGCCAGCCAAAACCGAAGTGCCAGGCGACGTACGCCGAGATCAGCCCGCAAGCCAGTTCGGTTAGTGGGTAGCGCGGGCTGATGGCGGTCCTGCAGTGGGCGCAACGGCCCCGCAGCCACAGATAGCTGAGCAGGGGAATGTTTTGCCAGGGGCGGATCGGTTGTGCGCAATGGGGGCATTGGGAGTGGGGCAGCAGCAGGTTGTAGGGCGCCGCCACAGGTTCCGGGGGCAGTCCCAGCACTTCGTGGGCTTGAGCCCGCCAATCGCGTTCAAGCATCTTCGGCAGGCGCCACACCAGCACGTTCAGAAAGCTGCCCACGAGCAGCCCCAGTACCAGGGCCGCAGTCACGAAGGCCAGGGGGTAAAGGGTCATGGCTTCAGTCAAGGACATGTTCAGATCGCTGTGCCGAGTTGAAAGATGGGCAGGTACATGGCAACCACCAGGGCGCCGACGATACTGCCCAGGATGACCATGATCAACGGCTCCATGAGGCTGGTCAGGCTGTCGACCAGGTGGTCCACCTCGACCTCATAATGCGCTGCGACTTTTTCCAGCAGATGATCCAGCATTCCGGATTCTTCACCGATGGCGGTCATCTGGATCGCCATAGTAGGGAAGACGCCGCTGGCACGCATGGCAAAGTTCAGTTGCATGCCACTGGCCACCTGTTGGCGGATGCGTTCCACCGCTTGCCTGAAGACCTTGTTGCCGCTGGCTCCGGCCACTGAATCCAGGGCCTGGACCAGAGGCACGCCAGCCGCGAAGGTGGTGGCCAGCGTACGGGCGTAGCGGGCCACTGCGGCCTTGTACAGCAGCGGGCCGGCCAAGGGCAGGCGTAGCAGTCCCTGATCCACACTGTCCCGCAGGCGCTCTGAGCGCCGATAAGCCTGCCTGATCCCTACCCCCATCAGCAGGCCGGCGCTGAGCAACCATCCGCCGTGGTTCTGGATGACATGGGAAAGGGTGATGACCCATTGGGTCAGTAGCGGCAATTGGGCGTTGAACCCGGCGAACAGGCTCTGGAATTGGGGAACCACCTTGATCAGCAGGATGCTGCTGACCAGGACGGCCACGCCGATCACCGCCACGGGATAGACCATGGCCTTTTTTACCCGGGCCTTGAGGTTCTCGCTTTTTTCCCTATGAGTGGCGACCCGTTCCAGCAAGGTATCCAGGGCGCCGGACTGTTCGCCGGCCTCCACCAGATTGCAGTACAGCTCGTCAAAGTGGCGCGGATGTCGGCGCAGCGCCGTGGCCAGGCTGGAGCCAGCCTCGATGTCGCGTTTGAGGCTGGCCAGCAGTTGGCGCATCAATGGCTGGACGAAGCTCTCGGCAATGATTTCGAAGGCTTGCAGCAGTGGCACCCCGGCCTGCATCAGGGTTGCCAGTTGCCGGGTGAACAGGGCGATCTCCCGTGCCTTGATTCGTTGGCCCGATCGGAGCCAGGCCCTGGGCTTGCGGCGTACCCGGGTTGGAGTGATGCCTTGCCTGCGCAGCTGAGCTCGGATCAGCGCCGGGTTTGCAGCGCTCAGCTCGCCGGCCAACTTGTGGCCCTGGCCGTCGGTGCCTTGCCAGAGATAGACGCTGGCCACAGGTGCTTTTACCGCCATGGTTCAATCCTTGATGCAGGGGTGAGCTTCTTGAAGCCTAGCCGCCGGGCACCTGACGCATAGGGGCGCTAGATGACGAAATTTGTCAGTTTGTGCAACTCCTCGTACTCAAGGCCATGGGCTATCAGCGCTGCAGGCCTTGAATTCCGTGGGGTTAACCTTGGCACAGGGCGTGCTTCAAGCCTTGCTGATTACCCACGGAGCATTCTTGCCAGGAGGCAACTCATGAAACATCAATCCGCTTTTACCCTGATCGAATTGCTGGTGGTGGTGGCCATCATCGGCATTCTCGCCACAGTGGCGATGCCGCTGTATTCCAAGTACCAGGTGCGGGCCAAGATGATGGCCGCGTTGGCCGAGGCGTCGGCGCTGAAGGTCAATATCGAGGACCTGCTTAATCAGGGAATCGACCCGACTCTGGCCCTCGCCGGTGGCACGCCCTTGACGTTGAACTGCCGAATGAGCGCCGAGGGCACTGCCGCCACCGGTGAAGGCAGTATCGGCTGTACCCTCCTCAATGCTCCGGGGGCGGTGTTGAACAAGACTCTGGTACTGAGCCGTTCGCCAGCTTCGGGATGGACGTGCAACACCACAGTGGAAGCCGACTATGCGCCCAAGGGCTGTGCCGCGCACGACACCTGAGTCCTGGCAGGCTGTTGGGGGTGGGCTTGATGAGCTGCGTCGAAAAAAGCCGCAACTTGCATGCAGATTGTTGGGTGGTCATGCATTTTGCATGATGCTGATTCTTCGCGTTATCTATAACTTATTGTTTTTTATGAGTTTTTTATGTGGTCTGGACTTGGCACAGCACCTGCAATATCCCTCATAACCCTGTTGCCAGGACACGGCGCAGGCTTTCTAAAAGAACAGGAGTTACTCGTATGAAGAAGTTCGCTATCGCTGCTGCAACTGCTACCGCTCTGACCCTGACCATGTCCAACGCAGCATTTGCGCAGACCACTCAAAGCACCCAGTCGCCTATGGTCGTGGCTGCCGGTGAAGTGACCAAGGCCAAAGAGGCCACCTCCGATACCTGGATCACCACCAAAGTGAAAAGCGATCTGGTAACCGAGAAAGGCATTCCTGGCACCGACATCAAGGTTGAAACCAACAAGGGCGTCGTCTCGCTGTCGTCCACTGTTGCCATTACCGAGGCGCAGAAAGCCACAGCAGTGGCAATCACCAAGAAAATCAAAGGCGTTCAAGCGGTCTCTGCCGACGGCCTGAAAGCCGAGTAAGACCCCAAGCTTCTCGCCTGGACAGGGAGAGGGGGCGGTAGACGAGCCAAGCGATACGTCTGCCGCTTCTTTCAAAGGTTCATGCGGAAGATCACAAGGATGTGATCATTACAGGCCCCGGCACTTTGTGTCGGGGCCTGTTCTATTGGGCGGGGAAGTGGCGCTGCTTGAGGCCGGCGCGGGCCTTACTCGCTGTCCAGGTGCAGCGGAGTGATCACCTTGCCGTCGCTTTCGGCCTGGCCGAGATTGGCATCGATGAAGTAGACCCGGTCATCGGCCAATTGGCCCTTGTCCACCAGGAAGTCCTTGATGCTGCTGGCCCGTTCCTGGCCCAGTTGGCGCAGCAACACGTCGCTGCCGCTCCAGAACTTGATCAGCCCCTCACGCAGTTTGGCACTGCGCTCGTCGCGGCTGAGCTGGGTCCATTCGGCCGGAGGTTGCTGTTTCAGGCGGGTGCGGTAGATGCCTTCCAGCAATGGCGCTTTCTCGCCCTCGGGAACCTGCAGCAAGGACGCCTGGGCCGGCACCTTGTCGCCGCGCCGTTGCAGGATTTTGTAGTAGTTGTACTGGTACTCGCGCTCCAAACGCTGTTCGGCGATCAGCGGACCATCGCTGCTCTGGGCGCTGGTGCCTTCGATCTCCAGGCGCAAGGTCGGACGCTCCTTGAGGGCCTTGGCCAGGGTGGTGAGGGCTGATTCGGACTCTTTGCTCAGTTCGCTGGAGCCAGGAGCGAAAGACACACTGCTCAGGTCTTCAGAGTCGCCGCCGGTGACCAGGCCGCCAATGAACTTGAAGGGGGCCTGGGCGGCTCGCAGCACCAGGTTGCGCAGGGTCTGCCAGACGATTGGCATCACGCTGAACTGTGGGTTGTTGAGGTCGCCGGAAATTGGCAACTCGATGGAAATCTTGCCGTCGGTGTCTTTCAGCAGGGCTACGGCCAGGCGAATCGGCAGGTCCACGGCGTCTGGGCTGTCGACCTTTTCACCCAGTTGCAGTTGTTCGACCACCAGTTTGTTCTCGGCCTTGAGCTGGCCCTTGGTGATCATGTAGTGCAAGTCGAGGTTGAGTCGGCCCTTGCGAATACGAAAACCGGCAAATTTTCCGGAATAGGGCGTCAGGGTGGTCAACTCCACTCGCTTGAAGCTGGTGGCGATGTCCAGTGCGGCCATTGGATCGAAGGGGTTGACGCTGCCCTTGATGGTCACTGGAGCGTAACGGTCGACCTTGCCCTTGACGTCGACTTCCGCCGGCTTGGCCTGGCGGCTGTCGATGGTGCCGATATGTCCGTTGAGTTGCTGGACTGCCGTGGCGAAGTTTGGTGTCAGGCTCAGGTCGGCGAAGTTGGCCGAACCATCGTTGATGGCGATTTTACCAATGTGAATACCCAGTGGCTTGCTGGAACTTGGAGCGGGCTTGCCCGAGGATTTGCTGCTGCCGCCTGCGGGTTGTGGAATCAGCAGGTCGTCGATATTGGTGGTGCGGTCATCGTTGATGATGAAGCGTGCATAAGGCTGCATCAGGTTGACCTGGCTGATGGTCAGGCTGTCACCGTGCTGATAGTTCAGGCCCTCCACCACCACTTGTTTCCACTTCACGAAGTCGCGGGTCTTGAGGGTGTCCAGGGTGTGCAACTGATCCACTTCGGCCCGGCCGGTGATGCTGAAGGTCAACGGTTCGACTTTCTTCAGGTCCACTGCCAGGTCGCTGCCGAGCATGCCGCTGCGCAGTTCCAGGCGAATGAACGGGCTGATGTAGGACTGGGCGACCCGCAGGTCGATGTCCTTGGTCTGCACCTTGAGCTTGGCGGTGATGGGGTTGAGGTTGACTTCGCCGGTGGCGCTGACCTTGCCTTGTTTACCCAGGCCGGTATCGAGCTTTAGGGTGAAAGGCGACTGGTTTAGGCTGTCGAAGTTTTTCAGATCCAGGTTCAGCGGGCCAACGTCCAGCGCCACGGCCGGTTTGGCTTGGCGGTCGGCCAGGTGCACCTGATAGTTGCGCAGTTCCACATCCTTGAGCAGTACCTGCCAGGGCTTGCTGGGGACTGCGGGTTCCTTGGTGGTATCGGCTGTGTCTGGCTGAGGCTTGGCTGCCGGCTTGGCGGGTTGGCTGGCGAAAAGCTTTTGCCAGTCCAGTTGGCCATCGGCTTCAAGGGCGGCCCAGGTCTCCAGTTTCTGGCTGCGGATCTTGCCGACTATGACGTGCTGCTTGGCCAGGTCCACCGTCGCTTCGCTGATGTCCAGGCGCTCCAGGCGCGCCAGCGGGCGACCGTCCGGGGCTTTGATGGCGAATGGCGCAACGCTGATGGAGGTGTTGTCCAGCAGCAGTTCGGTTTCCTTGGTCAGGCTGAATTTATAGTGGGTGCTGAGGTTGACCACGCCGTCTTCCAGCACCAGCGGCACGGCGTCACGGACATAGGGCCACCAGGCTTTCATCTTGCCGTCGGTGACTTTCAAGGTGCCTTCGGAAGCCAGCGGGGTCACGCTGAAGTTGCCGCTCCAGTCGATCTGTCCGCCTTCCGGGCCGGTGGCCACCAGGGTCATGTCGGCGCTGTCATCCGGCAGGGTGCTGAGGTTCTTCAGTTCAAAGTCGAGCTTGTTGTAGAGAAACTCGATGGGCTCGCTGGGGCGCAGGTCCTTGAAGTGCAGATAGCCGCCCGCCAGCTTGATGCGTTCAATGCGAACGGGAAACGGCTTGGCGTCGGGATCGCTCGGGGTCGGTTCGCTGGCAGGCAGCTTGAACAGGGCCAGGAGGTTGAGCTTGCCTTCCTTGTCGAAGAGGATCTCGGTCTTGGGCTGGTCCAGTTCGACGTCCGCCAGATGCAGAGCGCGTTTCCACAGACTGTCCAATTGCAGATTGGCGTAGAGGCGCTGGAAGGCAATCTGTTCCTTGCCCGGTTCGCCGACGCTCAGGCCCCAGAGGGTCAGTTCCAGGCTGAAGGGGTTGAGTTCGATACGCTGGATATGGGCCGGGGTCGTGGCGTAGTTGGCCAGTTGCTGGTTGGCCACCCGCAAGGCGATGCCCGGCAAAATCAGAAAGCCCAGCAGACTGTAAAGGGCGAGAGCGGTCAACAAGGCGCAGAGAGCGCGAATCAATCCTTTGGTCATGCGAGGCTTCATCTATCTGGATCGGAAGTGCCTTGGAGTATGGCACGCGTTTACGGTTCCGAAACCATCACAGTCTTCAGGATTGTTCAGATTTTTTGCCCCTGATCAAAGTTGCAGGATCAGTGTTTTCAGCGGTGGTTGTCCGTCCTGGGAAGGGAAGTCCGCAGCAGGGGCAAGGACCTGGCAATCGCGTACTGGCCGCCCGGCTTTCTCGGCGCAGCGCAGCACTTGTTCTCGCCAGTCCTGCAACGACACCTTGGCCAGGTTGTTACAGCAGATCAGCACACCCTCTTCGGCAGTGGCCAGCAGTGCCGGCTTCAGCAGGCTCTGATAATCGCGCAGCAGGTCGACGGTGCCGAAGGCACTCTTGGCCCAGGCAGGAGGGTCCAGCAAGACCAGATCGTATTGGCGTTGTTCAAGACGTGGGTAGCTGGGGAGCTTCTGTCCGCGTCGCTGACTGATGGGCAGGCCCGCCAGTTGGCGGATTGCTGGGAAGTAGTCCGACTGCACGAACTGCATGGCGGGTAGCTGCGGGTTGAGCTGGCCGTTTTCCCGGCCTACCGCCAGGTTGCCTTCGGCGAAGTCCAGGTTGAGGACCTCCCGGGCGCCTCCGGCCGCAGCGCAGAGGCCGACACCGCAGGTATAGGCGAAGAGATTGAGTACGCTTTTCCCGGCACTGTGCTGCTTGACCCAGCCGCGAGCGTTGCGCAGGTCGAGAAACAGCAACGGGTCCTGCCCGGCATGACGGCCACGGACACGATAATTCAACCCCCATTCATGGCCGACCAGATCCTCCAGGGCACTGTCGTCGGCGCGGTACACCGAGTCTTCACGGTCGATACGCGAGTTGCCGCGGGAGCGATCGTTGTAGACCAGCAGGGTCGACAGGTTCAGCTGTTGATTGATGGTTTCGTGCAATTGCAGCAGGGCATCGCGTTCCAGCGTTTGGTGAAAGCTCTGTACCAGCAACTGCGGCCCATAACGGTCGACGGTCAGGCCACCGGCGCCTTCCTGGCTGCCGTGGAACAGGCGATAGCAGTCGGTGCCTTGCTGGTGCAGTTCGGCGAGCAGGTCTTGACGGTGATCGAGGGCGGCGCGCAGCGCCTGATTCAAGGAAGACATGCAGGGCGCCTTGGAGAAGAGGAATAAGGCGCCGCAGTTTACCAGCCTCCTGCCCGTTGTAGGAGCCAAGTGCTGGCGAAGGCGATCTCTCGGACTCTATGGCCAATGCCACGCCCTGGCCGCCGCCGATGATCACTTTGGCATCGCCGCAGCCAATGGCCTGGGCGCTCAGGTGCAAGACCTTGAGGGCGGAGCCGCAGACTTTGTTCAGGGTCTTGGTGGGTACGGCGTGGTGCTGGCCGGCCAATTGCGAACTGTCTGGGCGTGTTGTGCATGAGCGGTCCTCTTCTACAGACCCATGCGTCGTTTCGCTCGATGCACCGAACTGTCACGCACCGCCCAGCGCAGCATCGGCGTACTGCGTTTGACGCTGGCTCGAATCAGCTGGCGTTGCAGCGGGTTCTGATTGACGTCAAGCATGGCGCTGGCCCAGTCCGGCAGCAGGTCGATACCGGCCTGCATCATCAATGAACCAAAAGGTTTGGCCAGGCGACTGGGAGCTGGAGCCGCCTGTAGCAGGCGCAGAACCTCGCGACTGCGATCGTCGCACAGCAGTTGCGGACGCATGGCCTGCAGGTAGTCGGCCACCGCCCGCCGCGAGCGGGGCACATCCCGGGCGCCGAGACGTTCGGCGATCAGCGCGATCTCGTCGTAGTAGCGGTCCTGGTCTGCCCCTGACAGGCGAGGGTTGAGGTAACGCAGGTGGGCGGCGAGAAAGTTGCTGACTTCCGCCACATGCACCCAGGTCAGCAGGTCTGGATCGCTGGCGGCGTAAGGACGGCCGTCAGGAGCGGTGCCCACGATATGCAGGTGAATAGTGCGTACTTTTTCGATCAGCCATTCGGCGTCCTGACGGGAGCCGAAGGTGGTGCCGGAAATGAACTGGCCGGTGCGGCGCAGGCGGCCGATCATGTCCTGGCGAAAGTTCGAGTGGTCCCAGACCCCGGCCAGGGCCAGGGGGTGCAGGGCTTGCATCAGCAAGGCACTGATGCCGCCGATCAGCATGCTGCTGAAGTCGGCGTGTACCTGCCAACTGACCGAGCCCGGCCCGAACAGGCCGGGGTCGCCCTTGGGATGCTCCAGGTCGAGTTGCCCCAGGGAGAGGCCAGACAAGCTCATGACCTGGCTTTCGATACGGCTGCGAATGAATTCCATGACAGCTCGGTGCGGGTAGTGAAAAAAGGCGCGGCCGTGGCCGCGCCGGTTTCAAGCGTTCAGGCGCTTGTCGATCAGGCCTTCCACCACACTGGGGTCCGCCAGGGTCGAGGTATCCCCCAAGGTCTCCAGTTCGTTGCAGGCGATCTTGCGCAGGATACGCCGCATGATCTTGCCCGAGCGAGTTTTCGGCAGGGCCGGGGCCCACTGGATCAGCTCCGGTTTGGCAAAGCTGCCGATTTCACGGCTGACCAGGGCCAGCAGTTGCTTTTTCAGTTCCTCGTCGGGTTCGATGCCTTGCATGGGCGTGACAAAGGCATAGATCCCCTGGCCCTTGAGGTCGTGGGGGTAACCGACCACGGCGGCCTCGGCGATGTCGTCGTGAAGTACCAGGGCGCTTTCCACTTCGGCAGTGCCGATGCGGTGCCCGGAGACGTTGATCACGTCGTCGATGCGTCCGGTGATCCAGTAGCTGCCGTCCTCGTCCCGGCGCGCGCCATCACCGGTGAAGTAGTAGCCGGGGTAAGGCGCGAAGTAGGTTTCGATCATGCGCTTGGGATCGCCGTAGACGCTGCGTATCTGTGCCGGCCAACTGGCCTTGATCGCCAGGATGCCGCTGCCGGCACCTTGGATTTCCTTGCCCTGGTCGTCCAGCAACACCGGTTGTACACCGAACATCGGCGTCGAGGCGCAGCCGGGTTTGACCTGCCGGGCGCTGATCAGGGGGCTGAGCATGATGCCGCCGGTCTCGGTCTGCCACCAGGTATCGACAATCGGGCAGCGCTGCTCGCCCACGACATTGAAATACCACTCCCAGGCTTCCGGGTTGATCGGTTCGCCAACACTGCCCAGGAGCCGCAGGCTGCTACGGGAGGTGCGCTGCACGGGGTCGTTGCCTTCGCGCATCAGGGCCCGCAGGGCGGTCGGGGCAGTGTAGAAAATGTTCACCTGGTGCTTGTCCACCACCTCCCAGAAACGCGAGGTGCTGGGATAGTTGGGCACGCCTTCGAAGATCAGCGTGGTGGCACCGTTGGCCAGCGGACCGTAGAGGATGTAGCTGTGGCCGGTGACCCAGCCGACGTCGGCGGTGCACCAGAAGACCTCGCCGTCGCGGTAGTCCAGTACGTACTTGAAGGTCATGGCGGCCTGTAGCAGGTAGCCGCCGGTGGTATGCAGAACGCCTTTGGGTTTGCCGGTGCTGCCGGAGGTATAGAGGATGAACAGCGGGTCTTCGGCGTCCATCGGCTCGGGGGCGCACTGGTCGCTGGCCGCGGCTACGGCCTGCTGGTAGTGAATGTCGCGGCCCTCTACCCAGTTCACCGGGTTACGGGTGCGCTCGACCACCACCACGCTGCTGACGTCCGGGCAACTGAGCAGGGCCTTGTCGACGTTGCTCTTGAGGGGAATCTGTTTGCCACCGCGCACGCCTTCGTCGGCGGTGATCAGGGTGCGGCAGTCAGCGTTGAGAATCCGGTCGCGCAGGGCCTCCGGGGAGAAGCCGCCGAACACCACCGAATGCACGGCACCGATTCGGGTGCAGGCGAGCATGGCGTAGGCCACTTCGGGAATCATCGGCATGTAGATGCACACCCGGTCGCCTTTTTTCACGCCACGACTTTTCAGCACGTTGGCCAGGCGGCAGACATGCCCGTGAAGTTCTTTGTAGGTGATGCGTTGCGAGTCGGCGGGGTTATCGCCTTCCCAGATGATGGCTGCCTGATCGCCGCGTTTTTCCAGATGACGATCAATGCAGTTGTAGCTGACGTTGAGTTGGCCGCCACGGAACCAGCTGGCCTCGCCGGTGCGCATGTCATGGCTGTGCACGCTGTCCCAGGGGCTGCTCCAGTGCAGGAAACGCTTGGCCTGCTCGGCCCAGAACACATCTGGCTGCTCAATGGATTGGCGGTAGAGGTGGTGGTAGTCGTCCTGACTCATTTGCGCCGCCCGGCGGACGGCATCGGCTTTCGGAAAAGTGCTGATATCGAACATGACGGTTCCTTATTCTTGTTTTGCGACAAGCCATAAGGGTGCGCACAAGTGTCAGGAAGGTTCAAGGGGGGAGGGCGGTGGCCCGGACGGGAGCCGACGTGGCGGCTCCCGGGACAGAGAAGGTTGATCAGCCGCGGTGACGGCCGCGGAAGTAGTTGATCAGGCCTTGGGTCGAAGCATCGTCGGCCAGGGTTTCGTCGCTACCGACCAGACGGTTGTAGACGCCTTTGCCCAGTTCCTTGCCCAGCTCCACGCCCCACTGGTCGAAGGCGTTGATGCCCCAGACCACGCTTTGCACGAAGACCTTGTGTTCGTACAGCGCTACCAGGGCGCCCAGGCGCCGCGGGCTGATGCGTTCCACCACCAGGGTGTTGCTCGGACGGTTGCCGGGAATCACCTTGTGCGGCGCGAGTTTTGCCACATCGGCTTCGCTCATGCCTTTCTCGCGCAGTTCGCTCTCGGCTTCGGCGCGGGTCTTGCCCAGCATCAGCGCCTGGCTCTGGGACAGGCAGTTGGCGTACAGCCACTGGTGGTGGTCAGCCACCGGGTTGAAGCTGACGATCGGCACGATGAAGTCGGCCGGAATCAGTTGGGTGCCCTGGTGCAGCAACTGGTGATAGGCGTGCTGACCGTTGCAGCCTACGCCGCCCCAGATCACCGGGCCGGTATCGGTGGCCACCGGGGTACCGTCCTGGCGCACGCTCTTGCCGTTGGATTCCATGTCCAGTTGCTGCAAGTGCTTGGTGATGTTGCGCAGGTAGTGGTCGTACGGCAGGATCGCGTGACTTTGCGCTCCCCAGAAGTTGCCGTACCACACTCCCAGCAGGGCCAGCAGTACCGGCATGTTCTGCTCGAACGGTGCGCTCTGGAAGTGCTGGTCCATGGTGTAGGCACCGGACAGCAGTTCCTTGAAGTTGGACATGCCGATGGCCAGTGCGATCGGCAAGCCGATGGCGGACCAGAGCGAGTAGCGTCCACCGACCCAGTCCCACATTGGGAAGATGTTCTCTTCACGAATGCCGAAGGCCACGGCGGCCGCGTTGTTGCTCGACACGGCGATGAAGTGGCGGTGCAATTCGGCTTCGGAGCCGCCCTGGGCCAGGTACCAGGCCCGCGCTGCCTGGGCGTTCTTCAGGGTTTCGAGGGTGTTGAATGACTTGGAAGAAACGATGAATAGCGTGGTTTCTGCACGGATTTTCGCCGAAAGCTCATGGAACTCGCTACCGTCGATATTGGCCAGGTAGTGACAGCGCACGCCTTTCTGGGCATAGGACAACAGCGCCTCGGACACCAGCTCCGGGCCGAGGAACGAGCCACCGATACCGATGTTGACCACGTCGGTGATGGGTTTCTCGGTGTAGCCGCGCCACAGGCCGTCGTGGATGCGCCCGACCAGTTCGGTGATCTGGTTCAGTACCTTGTGTACTTCCGGCATCACGTTGACGCCATTGACCGACAGCTTGTCGCCCACCGGACGGCGCAGCGCAGTGTGCAGCGCCGGACGGCCTTCGGAGGCGTTGACCAGCTCACCGGTCACCATGGACTTGATGGCATCGGCCAGACCGACTTCCTTGGCCAGATTCACCAGCAGATCGCGGGTCTGGCTGGTGATCAGGTTTTTCGAGTAGTCGAGAAACAGTCCGCAGCTGCTCAGGGTAAATTGGTTGAAGCGCTGTGGATCGGTATTGAACGCCTCGCGCATGCTGAAATCCTGCATGGCTTGGCGGTGGTCTTTCAACGCTTGCCAGGCGGGCAGAGCGGTAACGTCGTGAGGAGTGCGGTAGTACGCCATCGCTGCGGTTTTCCTTTTGCTTGAACTGCCTTTTTGGACACTGAGAAGCCCGGAACGTCCTGCGCGGTCTCAAGGACCTCGTTCCTTCAGTCCTGTGCTGATTCGATTAATCACCCAGGGCGATAACAGTAACTCCAGCGTGCTGTTCTGTCTTGGCTTTGTGCGCCTTGTGGCCGGTACTATTTTGTACTGGCGGGGCCAATCAGGGCTGCACGGGGGGCTTTCAGCGGGAATAAACGGGGTTGGAATCGGCTGGCTTCAACGGGGACCCCAAGGTTTCGTGGTTCCGCTCGTTGCCGGGGGCATCTACCGCCTGCGTGGTCTGGCACTGAGCAGATCGCTTTCACCCTGGGCAAGATGGCACGCATGGGAAATTCCTGGATCGGATCCTCGAACAGGACCTGCAGTATCAGCTGCAGGCCCCAGCCGGCGGCAGTTTGCCCGAAGGTTGGCGTTCGGGCAATCAGGCGTTCATGCCGGCGTGTCGAGGTCCAGATGCAGGTTGTCGATCAAGCGTGTTGCGCCCAGATAAGCCGCCACCAGAATCACCAGGTCACGGTCTTCGGCAGTGGCGGGACGCAGGTTTTTCGCGTGACGGATTTCCAGGTAGTCCCGTCGCAGGCCGGCCGCCTCGAGCTGCTGCTGTTGCTCGGCCAGTAGCCTCGGATAGTCACGCTCGCCATCCCGAATGGCCTGAGCGATTTGGCTCAGACTGCGGTACAGCACGGGGGCGATGGCGAGCTGCTCTGCGCTCAAGTAGCCATTGCGCGAGGACAGGGCCAGGCCGTCGGTGGCCCTCACCGTCGGCTCGCCGATGATCTGGATCGGCATGTTCAGGTCATGCACCAGGGCACGAATAACCGCCAACTGCTGGTAGTCCTTCTGGCCGAACACGGCAAGGTCCGGCTGGACCATGTTGAACAGCTTGCTGACCACCGTGGCCACGCCTTCGAAATGACCGGGGCGGCTGGCGCCGCACAGGCCTTCGGAGAGCTGTGGCACGCTGACCCGGGTCTGCCCAGCCATGCCGTCGGGGTACATCTCTTCGACACTGGGAGCGAACAGCAGATGGCAGCCAGCTTCGAGCAGTTTCTCCTGGTCGGCGGCCAGGGTGCGCGGATACTTGTCCAGGTCTTCGCCGGCGCCGAACTGCAGCGGGTTGACGAAGATACTGGCCACCACGAAATCCACTCGCTGGGCGGCCTTGGCCACCAGGGCGGCGTGACCGCTGTGCAGGTTGCCCATGGTGGGGACGAAGCCGATCCGCTTGCCTTCGCTGCGGGCGCGGGCGACCGCAGCGCGCAACTCGCGCACGGTTTTGACTGTATTCATGCAGAGAACCCGTGTTCGACGCCTGGGAAGGTAACGGCCTTGACCGCTTCGACATAGGCACTCAACGCCGCCTGGATGCTGTCTTTGCCGGCCATGAAGTTCTTCACGAACTTGGGCGAGCGACCGCTCAGGGACAGGCCCAGCATGTCGTGGAGCACCAGCACCTGGCCGTCGGTGGCGCTGCCGGCACCGATGCCAATCACCGGGATTTTCACCGCTTGAGTGATTTCCGCCGCGAGTTCGCTAGGGACGCACTCCAGCAGCAACATGGCGGCACCGGCCTGCTCCAGGGCAATGGCATCGGCCCGCATCTGCCGCGCCTGGTTCTCGTTGCGCCCCTGGACCTTGTAGCCGCCCAGCACATTCACTGTTTGTGGCGTCAGCCCCATGTGTACGCAGACCGGAACGCCGCGTTCGTTCAGCAGGCGAACCGATTCGGCCAGCCAGGCGGCACCTTCGATCTTGACCATGTGCGCCCCGGCCTGCATCAACTGGGCCGAGCTGCTCAGGGCCTGTTCGGGGGTGGCATAGGACATGAAGGGCAGGTCGGCGAGGATCAAAGCGCCGTTGTTGCCGCGTTTGACCGCCGCGACGTGATAGGCCATATCGGCGTTGCTCACGGGCAGTGTGCTGTCGTGCCCTTGCAACACCATGCCCAGGGAGTCGCCTACCAGCAGGACTTCGACGCCGGCTTCACAGCAGGTGTGGGCGAAGGTGGCGTCATAGCAGGTCAGCATGGTGATCTTTTCACCTTTCTGCTTGAGGCTTTGCAGGGTGGTCAGAGTGATGTCTGGCATGAAAAGGGGTCCTCATTTCAGGCGCTTTGGAAACTACTGCGAGTAACGCGCGTGATTCTTCGTTATTCAGGCGCACGGTCTTTTGTCGTGCTTATACAGCCTGGTTCCAAGCGATTTGAAAGCGGTACTGGGATTCGCGCTGGTGGCGCTGGACGCCTCATTCTGTGCCCAGAAGGGGCTGTGTACCAGCGGGTGCCACCGCCGTTGCACAAGCGCCTTGGCCTAGCGTTTCCTGGGGTCGCCGCGAACAAGCCTCGCTTGAATTGCGCCCTTTAACGCCGGGATGGCGGCAACGGGACGCCTATAGTCGTGATGAGGACTCTGGAAGTCAATTAGATGTGTTACCGCCTTGTTACGCCGTGAGTGTTACCGCCGTCACTGATGCGTTTCAGCGGTTATTTCAGCCGTTCCAGGCCGACAAATGGACAGGCGTCGAGCAGCTCCTGCAGGGTACGTCCGTCGGCCAGTCGCAATTCAGCGGGGGCCAGTTCTGCCAGGGGATAGAGGACAAAGGGGCGGGCGTGCATATGGTAATGAGGGACTTTGAGGCGCGGTTCGTCAATCAGGCGATCGCCGAACAGGAGGATGTCCAGGTCCAGGGTGCGAGGGCCCCAGCGTTCATGACGTTCTCGGCCTTGCTGGTTTTCGATGGCCTGCAGCGCATCAAGCAGTGCCAAGGGCTCCAGGTCACTGTCCAGCGCCGCCACGGCATTGGTGTAGCGCGGTTGGCCGGGCAGCAGGGAATCGCTTTGATAGAAGGCCGACACGCCGTGGAAGTGGCTTGCGGGCAACTGCGCCAAGGCCTCGAGTGCGCTGCGCAGTTGCTCTTCAGGGGCAGCCAGATTGCTGCCCATGCCAATGTAGATGCGTTCCATCCATTACTCGCCTGAAGCGCTGGAGCTGCCTGCACGCTTGCGTTTGGCACCGCTGCTGCGCCGACGTTTGCGTGGCGCGCCGCTGGTGTCTTCCTTACCGCTCAGGTCGCGGATCATGTCGCGGCGTTCGGAGTCATTGGCGTCCTGGTAGTCGGTCCACCATTCACCCAGGCCGTCAGTCTGCTCGCCTGCGCTTTCACGCAGTAGCAGGAAGTCGTAGCCGGCACGGAAGCGCGGGTTGTCCAGCAACTGGTCGGCGCGCTTGCCGCTGCGCCGTGGCAGCCGTTCCTGCATGTCCCAGATTTCGCGGATCGGCATGGTGAAGCGCTTGGGAATGGCAATGCGTTGGCACTGTTCGGCGATCAGTTCGTGGGCAGCTTCCTGCATGGCCGGGATTGGCGGCATGCCGCGCTCCTGCAGGCGCAGGACCCGGGCGGGCAGGGCCGGCCAGAGCAGGGCGGCGAACAGGAAGGCCGGAGTCACGGGCTTGTTCTGCTTGATTCGCAAATCAGTGTTGATCAAGGCTTCACTGATCAATGTATGGGTGTAGGTCGGGTTGTATTCCAGGGCTTCGGCGCTGGCCGGGAACAATGGATCGAAGAGTTGCAGGTCCACCAGCATTTCGAAGGTGTCGGCCGCGTAGCCGGAGAGGAATAACTTGAGCACTTCTTCGAACAGACGTGCGGAAGGGATTTCCCGCAGCATGGGAGCCAGTTCGCGGATCGGCGTTGCGGTGTGTTTTTCGATACCGAAGTTGAGTTTTGCCGCGAATCGCACGGCACGCAGCATCCGCACCGGGTCTTCCTGGTAGCGCTGCCGAGGGTCGCCGATGAGGCGGATCAGATTGTTGCGAATGTCGTGTACGCCATTGGCGTAATCGAGGATGCGTTCGCTGACCGGGTCGTAATACAGGGCGTTGATGGTGAAGTCGCGGCGTTGCGCGTCTTCTTCAAGGGTGCCGTAGACATTATCCCGCAGAATTCGCCCGCTTTCGTTACGGGAGGATTGATTGCTGTCTTCCTCGTCGTCGTTCTGCGGGTGGTTGGCGCGGAAAGTCGCGACCTCGATGATTTCGCGACCGAAGTGGATATGCACCAGTTTGAAACGACGGCCAATGATCCGTGCGTTACGAAACTCGGCCTTGACCTGCTCCGGTGTAGCGCTGGTGGCGACGTCGAAATCCTTGGGGGTGATGTTGAGCAGCATGTCGCGCACGCAGCCACCCACCAGATACGCCTGGTAGCCGGCGTTCTGCAGGCGTTCGACGATATTTACCGCATACCGGCTGAACTGGGCACGTTGCAGCGAATGTTGGCTGCTATTGAGCACTTCAGGGGTGCTGCGTTTATGTTGCGTACGACGCAAGGGAGAACGGAATGACTGGAACAGCTTCTTCAGCATGGGATGCACTGTTTGAAGGAATGTTCGGCCAAAACGAAGAATGACCGCATGATGGGCGGGGATTCTAGCATTTAGTCGAAGGATGGTGTAGGAAGCTGCCGCGACTTGTGCAGGCCTGCGCAAAGGTGCGATCTAGCAGGGCTGGCGTAGGTTTTTTTGGGGGAAATGCGAATTCTGGAAACCACAAGGGGAGCCGAAGCTCCCCCAGAATAGTTGTGCGTGCTCTATTTTTATTATTGGTTTCGGGCTTCTTGTTTTTGTTAAACGCCCTTGTCACTAAGGTTATCCAGAGTGACCCTCCCAATCGGGAGCCAAGAGCAAACGGATTGCTTTGATCGCTGAGTTGCAATGACCTTTCGATCCAACCAGTTCAGGCTCTGCCTTAGGGCAGTTTTTGTTGTTCTCGGCCTGGTTGTGGGGCATGCCCCAAATACAACGCCTCTCCAAAAGAATCAGTTAGCTGCGCCTCCGCCGTGTTGTTTTTATTATGCGTGAGTCGATTCGTCTTATTTTTATTGTCTTGTGCATTGCTTGTTATTGTTCTTGTACTAAACATATAGCAGTTGCCGTGCCAACTTTTGCGATCCCCAGTAAAACAAGGGGTTAGGCGTGCCAGGTGGTGTTTTTCAGGCCAAAAAAAACCGGGGCTTCGTTACCTTTAGCCCCGGCTTTTGTTACGTCCAATTACACAGGTAACAGTTTTTTTCACAAAGTCGAGCGTTACCCACACTCGGGTCAGCCTGGGTTCAGCTTTCGCTGGCTACCCCGCTTTTGCGCCGCGGGATGCCCAGGCGCTGGCGACGTTCCCAAAGGCATTTGCGGCTGACGCCCAGTTTGCGTGCCAATTCGGTCTCGGTCATGTGGTCCTGGTGTTCGAGGACAAAGTGCTGGAAGTAGTCTTCCAGGGACAGGTCCTCGGTGGGCTCGTGACTGGTGTTGCCCTGTTGCGCTGGCAGGCCGACGAAGTCATCGTCTTCGAGGTCGCTCAGCTCGATATCAATCCCCAGCAGGTCAGCGGAGATTTCCGGGCTTTCGCACAGGATTACCGCGCGCTCTACAGCGTTTTCCAGTTCACGCACGTTTCCTGGCCAGGAATAATGGCGAATAGCCTGTTCGGCGTCGGCGGCGAACTTCAGGTCCGAGCGGCCGATGCGTGCGCTCTGGCGGGCGAGGAAGGCATTGGCGATTTCAATGACGTCGGCGCCGCGCTCGCGCAAGGCGGGCAGTTTCAGGGCAATCACGTGCAGGCGGTAATACAGGTCCTCACGGAACTGGCCGATTTTCGAGAGGCTTTTCAAGTCGCGGTGAGTCGCTGCAATCAGGCGGACATCGACTTTTTGCGACTGCACGGACCCCACGCGACGGATCTCGCCTTCCTGCAGAACCCGCAGCAGGCGCGCCTGGGCCTCCAGTGGCAGCTCCCCGATTTCGTCGAGGAACAGTGTTCCGCCGTCCGCTGCTTCCACCAAGCCTGCACGCCCGGCGCTGGCGCCGGTGAACGCGCCTTTCTCATGGCCGAACAATTCGGACTCGATCAGGGTTTCCGGAATGGCTGCGCAGTTCACCGAGATCATGGGGGCCTTGGCCCGCTTGGAGAGGTTGTGCAGTGCCCGAGCCACCAGTTCCTTGCCGGTACCGGACTCGCCCTGGATCAGGACATTCGAATCTGTTGGCGCCACCTTGCGGATCTTGCTGTACATATCCTGCATGGGCGGGCAGGAACCGATGATGCCGATTTCGCCGTTGTTGTTGCTGGCGCCGGCCTTGTCCGAAACGCTCCCCGTCTTGGTGGCTGGACGATCTGCCGGTGCGTTCTCGGCGCTTTGTCGGTCGCGGAGAATCCGGGCCACGGCCTGGAGCATTTCATCGTGGTCGAACGGTTTGGCGATGTAGTCCACCGCACCCATTTTCATTGAGTCCACAGCCGAGCGCAGGCTGGCGTAACTGGTCATGATCAGTACAGGAGTGCCCTGGCCGAGCTTGATCAGTTCGGTGCCGGGGGCGCCAGGCAAGCGCAGGTCGCTGACAATCAGGTCGAATGTGGGAATGCTGAAGCGTTCCTGGGCTTCCTGCACCGAGCCGGCTTCGCTGACCTGGTACTGGTTGCGTTCCAGCAGGCGGCGAAGGGCGGAGCGGATAATGGTTTCGTCTTCGACGATCAGAATATGCGGCATTGATTCAATTCTCTCGACGGTCTCAGTTCACAGCGGACGTCGCTTCGACATGACGCGGTAAGGTCACCCGAATACGGGTGCCGCGTTGGCTTTGTGGATCGGCCGGGCTGTCGATGGTGATTTGTCCATAATGCTCTTCAACGATGGAATAGACCAGTGCAAGGCCCAGTCCGGTACCTTCCCCAGGGTCCTTGGTGGTGAAAAACGGTTCGAACAATCGGTCCATGATGTTCTTGGGAATGCCGCTGCCTTCGTCTTCCACGATCAGATCGACCGTGTGTTCGAAAGCCTCGCTCTTGACGCGTACCGCGCTGCCGGGAGGAGAGGCGTCGCGGGCGTTGGACAGGAGGTTGATCAGTACCTGCGCCAGCCGCTGCGGATCACCATCGACCCAGTGGTCGGGATCGCACAGATTGAAGAACTGCACTTCGAAATTGCGCCGGTTCAAGGCCAGGAGACCAATGGCGTCCTGGGCAACTTCGGCCAGGCAGACGGCTTCGTCGTTGTGCTGATGGCTACCGGCGTGGGCAAAGCTCATCAGTGACTGGACGATGCGCGAAATGCGCTTGGTCTGTTCGAGGATCTGCTCACTGATTTCCGTCAGCTCACCGTCTTCCTCGCGCTCCTCCCGCAGATTCTGCGCCAGACAGGCGATGCCGGTGATCGGATTGCCGATCTCATGAGCCACCCCGGCAGCGAGGCGTCCGATACTGGCCAGGCGTTCGGAGTGCACCAGCTTGTCTTCCAGGGTCTGGGTTTCGGTCAGGTCTTCCACCAGTAACACCAGGCCGCTGTTACCCGGAGCCAACGGCTCGTCGATGGCCGCCTTGTGCAGGTTCAGCCAGCGAGTCTGGCCATCGAGGGCCAGATGCTGCTTGTGCAAGTGCTCGTCCGGCAAGTTGATAAAGCCCTGCAGCAGGTCTTTCCATGGATTGGTGATGGTGCTCAGGCGCGATCCCACCACATGCTGAGCGGGAATGCCGGTCAACTCCTCCATGGCCTTGTTCCACATGAGGATTTCCTGATCCTTGGCCAGGGAGCAGACGCCCATGGGCAGTTCCTGCAGGGTTTGTCGGTGGTAACGGCGCAGGGCATCGAGCTCGGCGGCCAGGCCGGTCAGGCGTGAGTGGTAGTCCTCAAGGCGGCTCTCGATGAAATGGATGTCTTCGGTGACATAGTTTTCTCCGCCGGCCTTGTAGGGCAAGAAGGTTTCCACCATGTCCTGGGCGACACTCGGTCCCATCAGGCCGGACAGGTTGGCCTCGATGCGGTCACGCAGACGCCGCAAGGCATAGGGGCGGCGTTCGTCAAAAGGCAGATACAGGTCGCGCAAGGCTTGCTCCACTTCCTTTTGCGCGGCCTTGGCTCCCAGCGGCTTGGCCAGTTGGGTGGCGAACTCCTGAGGTGAGGCGGCATGCAGTTCCCGGCGCTGCGGTCGGCGCACGTTGTCCACTGCGCAGGCTTCGGCGGCGCTGGTTTCCTCGGTACTGGCATTGGTGAACAGCGAAATCAGGGTGAACATCAGTACGTTGGCTGCCAGCGAGGCGATGGCTGCCATGTGCCAGCTCGTGTCGTCGAGGACGTAAATCATGTTCAGCAGCGGGATATAGAAACCCTGCAGGTTGCCGATCAGAGGCAGCAGCATGGTCACCAGCCAGACCAGGATCCCCGCCAGCAGCCCGGCAATGAAGCCCCGACGGTTGGCGGTCGGCCAGTACAACACCGAAAGCACGCCGGGAAGAAATTGCAGGGTAGCGACGAAGGCGACAATTCCCAGGTTGGCCAGGTCCTGTTCGGCTCCCAGCAGCAGGTAGAAGGCGTAGCCGGCCATGATGATGGCGACGATCAGGGCGCGACGGGTCCACTTCAGCCAGCGATAGATGTTGCCTTCTGCGGGGGGCTGGTAAAGCGGCAGCACCAGATGGTTCAGGGCCATCCCCGACAGGGCCAGCGTGGTGACGATGATCAGACCGCTGGCGGCCGAGAGTCCGCCGACATAGGCCAGTAGCGCCAGGGCCGGGCTGTTGGCGGCGATACCTATGCCCAGGGTGAAGTATTCCGGGTTGGTGGTGGCGCCGAGCTTGAGTCCGGCCCAGAGAATCAGCGGCACCGCCAGGCTCATCAGCAGCAGGAACAGCGGCAGCCCCCAGCTGGCGCTGACCAGGGCTCGGGGGTTGAGGTTTTCGGTAAAGGTCATGTGGTACATGTGCGGCATGACGATCGCCGAGGCGAAGAACACCAGCAGCAAGGTGCGCCACGGGCCCTCTTGCAGTGGGGTGTGCAGCGCGGCGAGGGCGGTCTGGTTCTGCAGCAGCCAGAGTTCCAGCTGTTGCGGACCATCGAAGACCCCGTACAGCGCATACAGGCCGACACCGCCGATGGCGATCAGCTTGATCACCGATTCGAAGGCAATGGCGAACACTAGGCCTTCATGTTTCTCCCGGGTAGCGATGTGCCGTGAACCGAAGAAAATCGTGAACAGGGTGATCAGCGCGCAGAAGCTCAGCGCTACTCGATGTTGCACCGGTTCATGGGTGAGGATGCCAATGGAATCGGCTACTGCCTGGATTTGTAGGGCCAGCAAGGGCAGGACTCCCACCAGCATGAAGATGGTGGTCAGGGCGCCGGCCCAGGTGCTGCGGAAACGGAAGGCGAAGAGGTCCGCCAGGGATGACAGTTGATAGGTGCGGGTGATCTTCAGGATCGGATAGAGCAGCACCGGCGCCAGCAGGAAGGCCCCGGACACCCCCAGGTAGCTGGAGAGGAACCCGTAGCCGTACTGATAGGCCAGGCCCACCGTGCCGTAGAAGGCCCAGGCGCTGGCATAGACCCCCAGCGACAGGGTGTAGGTCAGTGGGTGGCGAATGATCGAGCGCGGAATCATGCCGCGCTCACTGATCCAGGCCACCCCGAACAGCACCAGCAAGTAGGCGGCGCTGATCAGGATCATCTGGGTCAGGCTAAAGCTCATCGGCATCTTTTTGGCTCTGCAGGATGAAGGTCACGACGATCAGAATCAGCCAGAGCAGATACGGGCGATACCAGGCGCCAGTAGCATCGATCCACCAATCCATGATGGCGGGGGAGAACAGATAGATCCCCACTACCAGGAGCAGGACCAAGCGATAGATGTACATCTCGGCCTCTCTTTATTGTGTGCGTGCCCGAAAACGTGCGGCGATGGTAACGGATGGGCGCCAAGCTGCAAGGGGCGTCAGCTCAATTGGGCTTCCGGCACGCTCAGTGTGCGTGGAATCAAGCGTGCATCCCAGTGCGCAGTACCCCAGCGCATGATCTCTGCCACGCTGGCATCGGCCAGTTCGCTTGGCGCTGTCTGCCCCAGGGCCCGCAGCGCTCGCAATAGCAAGGGCGGCGCCTGATCTTCGCTCAGTGGTGGCGAGCGGTAGGACTTGCCCAGTTTGTGGCCGTCCGGCTGAGTGATCAGCGGCACATGCAGGTAGCGCGGCTGAGGCAGCCCCAGCAATTCCTGCAAGTACAACTGACGCGGTGTGGAGTCCAACAGGTCAGAACCACGGACGATGTCGGTGATGCCTTGCCACGCGTCATCCAGCACTACGGCCAGTTGATAAGCATAGAGGCCATCCCGGCGCTGGATCACGAAGTCCCCCACGTCCCGGCCCAGGTGCTGGCGGTACTCGCCCTGGACCCGGTCGGTGAAGCGGTACTCCAGCTCCGGCACGCGCAGGCGGATCGCTGCATGCTCTCGGGCATGGCCGAGGTTGCGGCACAGGCCCGGGTAGATGCCGTGGTAGGGCTCCAGCTGTTTGCGTGAACAGGTACAGGCATAGGCCAGGCCCTGGTTGAACAAGCGGTTGAGCACCTCGGCATAGGCAGTGTGGCGTTCGCTCTGACGGACCATGTCACCGTCCCATTCGAAACCGTAGCATTCCAGGGCCTTGAGGATCGCTGCCTGGGCGCCGGGCTCTTCCCGGGGCGGATCGAGGTCTTCCATGCGCACCAGCCAGCGGCCGCCGACAGCTCGGGCATCCAGATAGGAGGCAAGGGCTGCAACCAGCGAGCCGAAATGCAGGTAGCCGCTGGGGGTGGGGGCGAAGCGTCCGATGTATGAAGGAGATGTGGAGGCAGTCATGGGCAGGATGCTATCGGGGCTGGCCCCGGAGTGATGACAGGAACGGGGGGATTGCTTTCGCGAGTGAGCTCGCTTCTACAGCGCAAGGCGGAAACGAAAACGGAGCGTGTATACGCTCCGTTTCAGGTTCAGGCCGGCGATTACTTGCCGACTTGTTTTTCCTTGATTTCCGCCAGGGTCTTGCAATCAACGCACATATCGGCAGTTGGGCGGGCTTCCAGCCGGCGGATGCCGATCTCGACACCACAGGATTCACACCAGCCGTATTCTTCGTCTTCGATCAGTTGCAGGGTCTTGTCGATCTTCTTGATCAACTTGCGCTCACGATCACGGGCGCGCAGTTCAAGGCTGAACTCTTCTTCCTGGCTGGCACGGTCGGCCGGGTCAGGGAAGTTGGCCGCTTCATCTTTCATGTGATCAACAGTGCGGTCGACTTCCTGCATCAAGTCCTGTTTCCACTTGTTCAGGATCTTGGTGAAGTGCTCACGCATGGGCTTGCCCATGTACTCTTCGCCCGCAGTTTCAACATAAGGTTCAAAACCGCTGATCGATTGAATCTGTTGCTTTGCTTGGGTGGGCATGAATGGACCGCCTCTACTCTTGTAATCCATTGCGCAGGATTGCTCCATCTCCGACACTTGCCGGCCCTGCGGCTGCAAGCGGGCGAACTTACCAGATCAAACCAGAGCGCGCTACTCCCGGTTGTCGAGCCTGCGTCCAGTCGCAGTCCGTAGACACGGGAAAACTCTGGCATGGCTTGCAGATCGGTCCGCTCAATCGTTGATTTTAGTCAAATCTGCGGTTTCTGTTTGCACCAGTTGGCGCAAGGCAACAGACCGCATGGATGGGGTTGGGTTCTCCCGAGCTTCACTGGATGGGTAGAATCGGACTTTTGCTCCCCCTCGAATAAAGGAAGGCTAATGGCTCTGCCCTACAGTGCGCGCAGTCGCGCTATCGAACCTTTCCATGTCATGGCCCTGCTGGCCCGCGCCAATGAGTTGCAGGCCGCCGGACATGATGTGATTCACCTGGAGATCGGCGAGCCGGACTTCACCACCGCCGAACCGATCATCAAGGCCGGGCAGGCGGCCTTGAGCGCCGGCAAGACTCGTTACACCGCGGCGCGAGGTATCCCGGAGCTGCGTGGGGCAATCTCCGGTTTCTACCAGCAGCGTTATGGCCTGGATATCGACCCCGAGCGGATCATGATCACTCCCGGAGGTTCTGGTGCGTTGCTGCTGACCAGCAGCCTGCTGGTGGACCCGGGCAAGCACTGGCTGCTGGCTGACCCGGGCTATCCGTGCAACCGGCATTTTCTGCGTCTGGTGGAAGGCGCTGCGCAGTTGGTGCCGGTAGGGCCGGATGTGCGTTATCAACTGACTCCTGACTTGGTGGAGCGTTACTGGGATCAGGACAGCGTCGGCGCCCTGGTTGCTTCCCCGGCGAACCCTACCGGGACTGTGCTCAGTCGTGATGAACTGGCGGGCCTGTCCGCTGCGATCAAGGCTCGCAACGGACATCTGGTGGTGGACGAGATCTACCACGGCCTGACCTATGGCACTGATGCCGCCAGCGTGCTGGAAGTGGATGACAGCGCTTTCGTCCTGAATAGTTTTTCCAAGTATTTCGGCATGACCGGCTGGCGCCTGGGGTGGCTGGTGGCACCGCCTGCGGCTGTGGGTGAGCTGGAGAAACTGGCGCAGAACCTCTACATCAGTGCGCCGAGCATGGCCCAGTACGCTGCTCTGGCCTGTTTCGAGCCGCAAACCATCAGCATGCTTGAGGAGCGTCGTGCCGAATTCGGGCGCCGCCGGGATTTCCTGCTCCCGGCCTTGCGCGAGTTGGGCTTTGGTATCGCCGTGGAGCCTGAAGGAGCCTTCTATCTGTACGCCGATATCAGCGCTTTTGGTGGTGATGCCTTTGCTTTCTGCCGGCACTTCCTGGAGACCGAGCACTTGGCCTTCACTCCCGGCCTGGACTTCGGTCGTCACCAGGCGGGACACCATGTGCGTTTCGCCTACACCCAGAGCCTGGAGCGCCTCCAGGAAGCGGTGCAGCGTATCTCCCGTGGCCTGCAGAGCTGGCAAGGCTGATGCGCTTCAATCCTCCCTTGGAAGAAGGGCGTCTGCTGCGTCGCTACAAGCGTTTCCTGGCAGACATCGAAACCGCTGCAGGCGAACAGATGACGATTCACTGTCCCAATACCGGTTCGATGTTCAATTGCATGGTTGAAGGCGGGCAGGTGTGGTTCAGCCGTTCCAACGACCCCAAGCGCAAGCTGCCGGGCACCTGGGAAATCAGTGAAACGCCTCAAGGTCGTCTGGCCTGCGTCAATACCGGGCGGGCCAACAGCTTGGTTGAAGAGGCGTTGAGGGCAGGGCTGATCAATGAATTGAACGGCTTCACCGGGTTGAAGCGTGAGGTGCCTTATGGGCAGGAGAACAGTCGCATCGATTTTCGCCTGGATTACCCGGGCGGTCCGGCCTATGTCGAGGTCAAGAGTGTCACTCTGGGGTTCGATGGTTGCGCAGTAGCGGCGTTCCCCGATGCGGTGACCCAGCGCGGCGCCAAGCACTTGCGTGAACTGGCAAGCCTGGCTCGGGAGGGGGTACGTGCGGTTCAGCTGTATTGCGTCAATCTCTCGGGTATAGAAGCAGTGCGTCCGGCAGAGGAGATTGATCCGGGGTATGCCGTAGCCCTGAGGGAGGCGGTAGCGGCCGGTGTCGAGGTGCTGGCTTATGGCGTTCGCCTGACTGCACAGGAAGTCTCTATCGATCGGCGCCTAGAGGTGCTGTTTTAGGGTTAAAGATCGACCCAGATGCCCTGACTGTCTTCCCTGCAGTCGATAGCCCTCAGGAACTGCCCGGCGCATGGCCCTGCCACACATTCGCCACTCTCGATCAGAAACAGTGCGCCATGGGTGGCGCACTGGATCAGGCTGGCGCTGGGATCGAGGAACTGATCAGGTTGCCATTCCAGAGGCACTCCTCGGTGCGGGCACTGATTGGCATACACGTAGGCCTGCCCCTCGCGGCGCACGGCAAAGAGCTTCAAGCCCGCAAGCTGGAAACCCCGGCTACCGGCCTCGGGAAGGTCACTCCCGGCGCAAAGAAATTTCATGTCTATCCTCTTGGTCCGAAGGCTCTGCGCTAAGGCTGTCACAGTTTTTCCGTGGCGGCAGGATGAAACATGTCGACGCTTGACTGCTAAATGAAAACAATTATCAAATGGCCGCCTCGCCCGACACGGGGTGCTTGCTCATTTCGATGCCTGCTCTGCCTGGCATGTCACATGGACAGCTGCTTCGCGGGCCCCACGTCTATAAAGGAAATGTACTTATGCGCCTGAGTGCCAGCGCCATTGCGTTCTGTGCCGGAATGCTGGTGAGCCAGTGGGCCACCGCCGATGAGTTGCCGCAGCGTTGGGT
Organism: Pseudomonas sp. BLCC-B112; assembly: GCF_028550695.1. Lineage (NCBI taxonomy): Bacteria > Pseudomonadati > Pseudomonadota > Gammaproteobacteria > Pseudomonadales > Pseudomonadaceae > Pseudomonas > Pseudomonas sp. BLCC-B112. The sequence continues at coordinate 17,164 of NZ_JAQQGK010000007.1, read as the reverse complement.
CAGTGCGGGTGGGGCCTTGTCTGAGTGGGTAACCGCTCTGGGCGCGGAGTCGAATCTGGTGGGGGTCGACACCACCAGCCAGCATCCGTCATCACTCAAGGCGCTGCCCAGCATTGGCTATCAACGGCAGCTATCGGCGGAAGGAATCCTGAGCCTGCGGCCGCAGATTCTGGTGGGTACGGAGGAAATGGGCCCGCCGCCGGTGCTGTCGCAGATTCGTAGCGCCGGGGTCAGGGTCGAGCTGTTTTCCGCCCAGGCCGATCTTCCTACCTTGCAGCACACTTTGCGGCATCTGGGGCAACTACTGGGCCGCGAGGCGCAAGCCGCAGAGCTGTTTCAGGACTATCAAAAGCAGCTTGAACAGCAACACGCCTGGGTCAGTGAGGCACAGAAGACCCAGGCGGCGCCGGGAGTATTGCTGCTGCTGGGGCATGCTGGCGGTAAACCGCTAATTGCCGGCAAGGACACTGCGGCGGACTGGCTCCTGCAGCAGGCCGGTGGGCACAACTTGGCGACCCATACCGGCTACAAGCCGTTTTCGGTGGAGTCCTTGGCCGGCTTGAGTCCGCAAGTCCTGGTGTTTTCCGATCGCAGTCTGAGCGGCGACGCGGCCCGTGCTGCGCTGTTCAAGGAAAACCCGGTGCTGGCGTCTACTGCGGCGGTCAAGGCTGGGCGGGTGGTCGAACTGGATCCGACCTTGCTGGTGGGGGGCTTGGGGCCTCGGTTGCCGGATAGCCTGAAGCGCCTGGCGGCAGTGTTCTACCCCCAGGCCAAGTCGGCCCAATGAGTCGTCTGGTCAAACCTAGAACGCTGTTTCTCGGGTTGGGAGTCCTGTGCCTCCTGGCTATTTGGCTGTCACTGGCCTTGGGGCCGGTCAGCCTGCCCCTGTTCGATACCTTGCGCGCCGCCCTGCGCTTGCTTGGAATACCGATCAATGGGCAGGGGCTGGAGCAGGCGGAGCTGATCCTCGGGCAGATCCGCCTGCCGCGGACCTTGCTTGGCCTTGCGGTGGGTGGTGTGCTGGCGCTGTCCGGTGTGGCCATGCAGGGACTGTTTCGCAATCCCCTGGCGGATCCGGGGCTGGTGGGGGTGTCCAGTGGAGCAGCGTTGGGCGCGGCGATCGCCATTGTTGGCGGCTCGATGTTCGGCGGTGTACCGGAAGCCATTGGCCCTTACCTGCTTTCACTCTGTGCCTTTCTGGGTGGCCTGGGAGTGACAGCGCTGGTCTATCGTCTTGGCCGGCGCAATGGCCAGACTCATGTAGCAACCATGTTGCTGGCGGGAATAGCCTTGACGGCTCTGGCCAGCTCGGCTGTGGGCTTGTTCACCTACCTGGCGGATGATGCCACCTTGCGAACCTTGACCTTCTGGAACCTGGGCAGCCTGAACGGTGCCAGTTACCAACGGTTGTGGCCGCTGCTGCTGGTGACGGCTGCGGTAGCTCTGTGGTTGCCTCGTCGGGCTACGGCATTGAATGCGCTGCTACTGGGCGAGTCCGAGGCCAAGCATTTGGGGATCGATGTCGAAGGACTCAAGCGCGAGCTGGTGTTCTGTACTGCCCTGGGCGTGGGAGCTGCCGTGGCTGCAGCGGGGATGATAGGTTTTGTCGGACTGGTGGTGCCCCATCTGGTGCGCCTGCTGTCGGGGCCGGATCATCGCACCTTGCTTCCGGCATCGATCCTGGCGGGGGCCAGCTTGTTGCTGTTGGCTGACCTGGTGGCGCGCCTGGCGCTGGCACCAGCCGAATTGCCCATCGGTATCGTCACCGCTTTTATCGGCGCGCCGTTCTTTTTGTACCTGTTGTTGCGAGGGCGCGCCTGATGCTGCGAGTCGAGAATCTGCATGTCCGCCGTGGTGGTAAAGATGTTCTGTCCGGCGTGGACCTGCAATTGTTGCCGGGCCAGGTATTGGGGGTGCTTGGACCCAATGGCGCCGGTAAAAGCAGCCTGCTCGGAGCCATGAGTGGAGAGTTGGCGGCCCACCAGGGCCGAGTGTCGCTGGATGGGCAAGAGTTGGCGCAGTGGCAGGGTACATTGCGGGCGCAACGTCTGGCGGTGTTGCCTCAGGCGTCGAGTCTGGACTTCGCTTTTCGGGTCGAGGAAGTGGTGGGGCTTGGGCGCTTGCCCCATCAGAGTGGTCGCGTGCGTGACGCGCAGATAGTCAGTGCTGCGCTGGAGGCGGCCGATGTGATGCATCTGTCGGGGCGCAGCTACCTGGCGTTGTCGGGTGGAGAGCGGCAGCGGGTGCATCTGGCGCGGGTCCTGGCGCAATTGTGGCCAGGACAGAGTGGACACAACCTGTTGCTGGATGAGCCCACATCTGCCCTCGATCCGTTGCATCAACACATCACCTTGCAGGCCGTCCGGGAGTTTGCCGATCGCGGCGCGGCGGTGCTGATTATCCTCCATGACCTGAATCTGGCGGCGCGCTACTGTGATCGGGTATTGCTGCTTGAAGGCGGACGCCCACATTCGTTGGGGACGCCAGCCGAGGTGCTGCGTTCCGAGCCGTTGCAAGCGGTGTTCGGCCTGGAGGTTCTGGTGCAGCAGCACCCTGAACGCGGGCATCCGTTGATCATTGCCCGTTGATCTGACACACGGAGAGACCTGATGCGTGCACTCTCGCTACTGCTGGCCCTGTTGCTGGCGGCCTGTCACAGCATGCCGGAAACGCTGCCGCCGCCGGTTGCGCAGGAGCCAGGCAACATTATTGATCTGCACAATGGTGAGGCGCTGAGCCCTGGCGAGCTGGTTGAACGCCTGGCACAGGCGCCCAGGCTGATAGTCGGTGAGCAGCATGACAACGCCGATCATCACGCGTTGCAGCTCTGGCTCTTGCGCTCTATGTCCGCGGAGCGGCAACAGGGCAGTCTGTTGTTGGAAATGCTCAATCCGGATCAGCAATCAAAAGTCGATCAGGTCAAGCGGTCCCTGGATGGGCGGCGCTTGCCTGATGGACTACCCGCTACGCTGGCCTGGCAACCGGGTTGGGACTGGAGTCTCTACGGTCCGCTGGTGGGTTATGCGTTGAAGCAGCCCTATCCATTGCTGGCAGCCAATCTGGATACTCAGGACGTGCGCAGGATTTATGCACAGGCGCCTGTTCTGTCAGGGGCGCGGAGCAATGCCCGCCCGGTGACTCAGCTCTTGTCCGCGCAAATTCGCGAGTCCCACTGCGGCCTACTGCCCGAAAGCCAGGTGCCGTCCATGCTGGCGGTGCAGCAACAGCGGGATCGGCGCATGGCCGAGCGGCTGCTTGCAGCACCGACTCCAGCCTTGCTGTTTGCCGGATCTTTTCATGGGCGCCGGGATCTTGGGGTGCCCTTGCATATGGCTGATCTGGATCAGGGGCAGGAAGTTGTGGTGCTGATTCTGGCGGAGCAGGGAAGTGAGGTTTCCCCGGCATCGGCCGATTACGTCTGGTACACGCCACCCCAGCCACCCAAGGATTACTGTGCGCAATTGAAACCTTGAATGGCTCACTTTTTCACGGGCAAAAAAAGACCCGGCAAGAGCCGGGTCAAATAACCGTGATTAGCCTGATGAGGAGATAATCTGAGAGTCCGAACCACTGGTCTTCCAGGTTATCGACTGATCTCGCGACCAGTTGTGATAATCATAACGATTCTCATTTCGAAGTCAACAAGGCTTTTTCAGTTTTCGCATATTTCGCTAAACGCTTGTTTGGATCCTCTGCTCGTTCAATCTTGGCTCGGGCTGTTCAAGGCCATGAGACGGGTCACTTCCTTGTTCAGCAGGTCGATGCGCCTTGCCATGCTCTCGATCAGGCTGTGGGCGATGCGTGGATTGCTCTGGGTCAGGCTGAGGAACTGCTCCTTGGGAATCAGCATGATCGTGCTCGGCTCGCTGGCGATCACACTGGCGCTGCGTTTCTCTCCGGTGAAGACCGCCATGGCGCCAAAAATCTCATCCTTGGGTACATCGCCAACTTTGTGGCCATCGACAAATGCTTGGGCGTGCCCTTCGAGAATCACGAACACATGATCCGCCTCATCCCCCTGAGCAATCAGCACTTCGCCGGAAGCTACCCGTTTGAAGCCGTTGCTGCTGCGTAATTCCGGAGGTTTCAAGCGTGCTACTGCATCAGAGAGTAGGGCGGTCTGGCCAATCAGGTATTGCAGCAACAGTTCCGAGCGCTGTTCGTCGGCGTAGATATGCCGGAACACGTCGGTCCGCAAATAGGGGGTCAATATCAGTGGTGTGTCGCTGCTCAAGTGCCACTGTGGTTGCTCGATACCTCGACGCAACCCCACCAGATCGCCTTCATGCAGGTAAAAAAGTGGTCTTTCGTCAACGCTGGCCTGGATCACGCCGCTGTCGAGGAGGAACAGTTGGTGACCGGGCAGTGCGCTGGACAGGTCTGCTACAGCTTCAAATTCCAGGGCTGAACCGCTGGGTGAAAGTCCCGCCAGTAGTTGCGTCGGGATACTTTGCAGACGATTGATCAAGGCATCGGCGTAGGCCGGTTGCTCCCCCATCAGGTACATAAGGTTCTGCCAGTCAGTTTTTGTGGCGAGAGGAAATGGCGTCCAGCTGTTTGTTCAACGCCTCTTTGCGTTCAGCAGGAAGGTCGTTCCAGTGCATGTCCATCAAGGCTCCTTCAATGGCGTATAGCAGGACTTTAGAGGCGCGAAAGCCGCGGGTGCGCACCGCCCGATAGGCGTCTACCGCGCCCAGGCGGCGCAAGTCCGAAGCACTATGGATGCCCACTGCATGCAGCCATTGTGCGGAGGTCTTGCCAAGGTTCTTCAAATGTTGCAGTTCATCATTCATTAAGCCTCCTGGCGATGGCCGAATGGTGAGTGGGCAGCCTCAAAGGAGTGTAGCGCTCAGTAGAAAACGCGCTGTTCTTTGGTCGGGTTTGGCGCAAATGCTTCTAAGGAGGGGGTATCAGGGCGAGGCAGCGAGGGCGCTCGGGCCTTGCAGGGTAAGGGAGCAATGGGGATGTCACGGGTCCGGCGCGCAGTTGGGCGCCGGACAGAGCAGTGCAGGGGCTTTCAGCGGGTGTTGTAACGCAGGCGGGTACCGAAGTTGACTGACATGAGGATTTCGTCGGCAGTCAGTTCTACCGGGAAGTAGGCGCCAGAGATTTGCGCATGGGCCAGGCTGGCGCCTTCCATGGTGGCATTGCGCAGGTCCAGGCCACGCAGATCGGCGGAACGGAAGTAGGCGTCAGTAAAGTCGATGCCCTGAGCGTTCAACTGTCGCAGGTCGAGGCCGCGGAAGTCACCGCCACGCATGTCGATGGGTTGATCCTTTGGACGTTCGCGGTTGAAACCGACGATGTCGTCTTTATGCAGCAGGGCGTAAAGCGGAGTATCCAGAAGTTTCGGTTGGCTCATGGCGACGTCACCAGTGTTGGATTTATGACGCCAGTATAGTGCCACTATTTTTCAGCCGTGAAGTCTTTGCACTTCACGGCTGAAATTACTGCTTACAGGCCTGGGAGGCGCTGACGAATGTTGGCAACCAGAGCATCCAGGCTACCGCTTTCATTGGTTTCGATACGCTTGCTGCGTAGCAGCTCTTCGTCGGTCAGGGCCTCACGCGTGGCTTGCTGGGTGGCGATCACTTCCAGAGTGGCATCGGAAGGATCGTTCTGATCGGCTTGACGTTGAGCCAACCAGCTGGCGACCACGGCCTCGGGTGCGTTGCAGTCGATGATCAGGCAAGGGGTGCCGGTGGCTTCGGCCACCTTGGCTGCGGCATCCCGCTGCGCGCGCTTGAGGTAGGTAGCGTCGATCACGACTGGGAAACCAGCGCGCAGAATAGTTTCGGCAATTTCATGCAGGCGGGTGTAGGTGGCGCTGCTGGCTTCGCTGCTGTAGATACCGGCGTGAGGGTCGTTCGGCACTTGTTGCTCGCCGAACAGACGCTTGCGTTCCACATCGGAGCGCAGGCGAACGGCGCCCAGTGCCTCCACCAGACGCATGGCTACGCGGCTTTTGCCAACGGCCGAGACGCCCGAGGTGATCGCCAGGAAGCGTGATGGAATGGTGCTGTAGCTTTCCGCCAGGTTGGCGTAGTTGCGGTATTGGCGCAGGGTGGTGGCGCGCTGTACCGGAGTGGCATCGGCCGGCATGCTGAACAGGCTGACTTTGGCGCGTACCAGAGCACGGTAGGCTTTGTAGAAGTTCAGCAGTTCCAGGCCCTGATAGTCACCGGTCAGTTCCAGGTACTGGCTGATGAAACGCCGCGCCAGGCTTTTCAGGCCGCGATCTTCCAGGTCCATGGCGAGGAAACCGGTGTCGGCATAGACGTCAGTGAAACGGAAGGGTTCGTTGAATTCGATGCAGTCGAAAATCACCACCTTGCCGTCGATAAGGGTGGCGTTGCCCAGGTGGATATCACCGTGGCACTCACGGATAAAGCCTTCGCTCTTGCGTTGGGCCAGCAGTGGCTTGAGGCGTTCGAAACTAGCCTCGGCCCAGGCCTCCAGGGCTTCGAGCTGCTGCAGGTCGGCCTTATCGCTGAGGAACGGACGGATCTGCTCGAAGTTCTGGCGTACTGGCGCCATTACGCTTTCCGGTGTACCGGCTTCGTGGGCGGCCGGGACCTTGGGGGCGCTGAGGTGGAACTCGGCGATCTGCTTGGCCAGCTCGTCGATGTGCGCGGTGGTCAGTTCGCTATTGGCTTGCAAGGTGCTGAGCAATTGGCTCTGTGGGAACTGGCGCATTTTCAGCGCGTATTCGATGACCGGGCCGTTGCCGCCCAGCTCTGGTGCTTCGGCGCTACCGGTGATCGGCAGGACTTCCAGGTACAGGTCCTGGGTCAGGCGCTGGTTCAGGCGCAGCTCTTCACCGCAGAAATGCTCCCGGGCATCCAGGCTGGTGAAATCGAGGAACCCGAAATTCACCGGCTTCTTCACTTTATAAGCAAAGGGACCGGTGAGCAGTACCCAGGAGATGTGGGTTTCGATGACCTGAAACCCTTCAACGGGATGAGGATACAAAGCGGGGTTTTGCAGGGCGGCGATCAGTGACTGGCTCACAGGCGATCCTTCAGAGTCGGGGAAAATCGAGGGCGTCATTATGGCCGTTGGGAGGGGTAACGCAAACCTCGGGTGGCGCATGTTGAGGATGAATAAAGTGCGTATAATCCGCCGCCATGACTCGTACCCGATCCCCTCGTTCCGCTAAAAAAACTCCCTCTGGTGGCCTGCGCCCCTGGCTGGGCTGGGCGCTCAAGCTCAGCTTGGTCGGTTTGGTAGTGCTCGCCGGCTTTGCGGTTTACCTCGATGCTGTGGTCCAGGAAAAATTCTCCGGCAAGCGCTGGACTATCCCGGCCAAGGTCTATGCCCGTCCGCTGGAGCTGTTCGTCGGACAAAAGCTCAGCAAGGAGGACTTCCTGACGGAGCTCGATGCCCTGGGCTATCGTCGCGAAAGTGTCGCCAACGGTCCTGGTGCTGCTGCGGTCAGCGGCAACACTGTCGATCTGAATACCCGTGGCTTCCAGTTCTATGAAGGATTGGAGCAGGCGCAGCCGGTTCGCGTGCGTTTCTCCGGTGACTATGTGGCGGAGCTGTCCGGCAGTAAGGGCGCCAAGCTTGCGGTCGTGCGGCTGGAGCCGCTGCTGATCGGTGGCCTGTACCCGAAAAACCTGGAGGACCGGATCCTGATCAAGATCGATCAGGTTCCCCCCTACCTGCTGGAAACCCTGGTGGCGGTGGAAGACCGTGACTTCTATTCGCACTTCGGGGTGTCACCGAAGTCGATTGCCCGGGCGATCTGGGTCAACACTTCGTCGGGCCAGATGCGCCAGGGTGGCAGCACCCTGACCCAGCAGTTGGTGAAGAACTTCTTCCTGACCAATGAACGCAGCCTGTCGCGAAAGCTCAATGAAGCCATGATGGCGCTGCTGCTGGAGCTGCATTACGACAAGCGCGAGATTCTCGAGGCCTATCTCAACGAGGTTTTTGTCGGCCAGGATGGTCAGCGAGCGGTGCACGGTTTCGGTTTGGCCAGCCAGTTCTTCTTCAGCCAGCCGCTGTCCGAACTCAAATTGCATCAGGTAGCGCTGCTGGTGGGGATGGTCAAAGGTCCTTCCTATTACAATCCGCGGCGTTATCCGGAGCGTGCTCTGGAACGGCGCAACCTGGTGCTCGACCTGCTTGAGCAACAGGGTGTGGCCACTGCCGAGCAGGTTGAAGCTGCGAAAAAAATGCCATTGGGCGTGACCAAGCGCGGCAGCCTGGCTGACAGCTCGTTCCCAGGCTTCCTCGACCTGGTTAAGCGCCAGTTGCGAGAAGATTATCGCGACGAAGACTTGACTGAAGAAGGGCTGCGAATCTTCACCAGTTTCGATCCCATCCTGCAGATGAAGGCTGAGGCTTCGGTCAACGATACCTTCAAACGCCTGGCTGGACGCAAGGGCTCGGAAGACGTTGAAGCGGCCATGGTGGTGACCAATCCGGAAACCGGTGAAGTCCAGGCCATGATTGGCAGTCGTCAAGCCAGCTTCGCCGGTTTCAATCGGGCATTGGACGCAGTGCGTCCAATCGGCTCGCTGATCAAGCCTGCGGTCTACCTGACGGCTCTGGAAAAGCCCAGCCAGTACACCCTGACCAGTTGGCTTTCCGATGAGGCTTTCTCGGTGAAGGGGGCTGACGGCCAGGTGTGGAAGCCGCAGAACTACGACCGTCGTTCCCATGGCACCGTTTTCCTGTACCAGGGCCTGGCCCATTCCTACAACTTGTCCACCGCGCGACTTGGCTTGGAAGTGGGCGTACCCAACGTCCTGAAAACCCTGGGGCGCCTGGGCGTTACCCGGGAGTTCCCGGCGTTCCCCTCGATGCTGCTGGGAGCCGGTGGCATGAGCCCGATCGAAGTGGCGACCATGTACCAGACCCTGGCCAATGGCGGTTTCAATACGCCAATGCGCGGGATTCGCAGCGTATTGACGGCCGAAGGCGAACCGCTCAAGCGTTATCCGTTCCAGATTCAGCAGCGATTCGATGCTGGGTCTATCTACCTGATCCAGAGTGCGATGCAGCGTGTGATGCGCGAAGGCACGGGTAGCTCGGTTTACAACGTATTGCCCAAGACCCTGGCGCTTGCGGGCAAGACCGGCACCAGTAACGACTCCCGTGACAGCTGGTTCGCGGGCTTCAGCCAGGACCTGCTGGCGGTGGTCTGGCTGGGCCGTGACGATAATGGCAAGACGCCGTTTACCGGCGCCACGGGTGCCTTGCAGGTGTGGACCAGTTTCATGCGCAAGGCCGATCCGCTGCCGCTGGATATGCCGCAGCCGGACAACGTGGTTCAAGCCTGGGTCGATTCGCGTACCGGACAGGGCTCCGATGCCAACTGTCCGGGGGCTGTACAGATGCCGTATATTCGCGGCAGCGAACCGCCTCCCGGCGCCTCCTGCGGTGGTGAAACCCCGGCAGGTAGCGATGTGATGGATTGGGTCAAGGGCTGGATGAACTAAGCGATGAGGGTTTGACGTGAACAAGTGGTGGGTTCCAGCTATTACAGCTCTGGCGTTGCTCAACGGTTGCGCCAGTGTGCAGCGCGGCTCCATTCCCGTCGTGGACTCCGGCACGGCCGTGTCCAACAGTGAGCGGATTTCTGCCTCCGGAGGCTTTCGCCAGACGACGATCAAGCGTCCGGCGCAAGCTCAAGCACAGGCGATTCCGGAGGACTCCGGGGTGGTGGTGATGGTTCCAGGTGGTGGCGCAACGGCTTCGGCGCCGATCAGCAGCTCGCCGATTACTCCGGGGCCTATTACCTCCGGGCCTATTACCCCGGGTCCGGTGGACGGCTCCGGCTACCAGCCGGCACCGATCAACCAGGGTACCTACAGCATGCCTTCCACGCCCAGTGGCATCCCTTCGGCACGTGCCGGTGGCCTGTCTGCTGATGAGCAACTGGACGGTCCGGTGCTAGCGTTGCTAACCACTGCGCAACAGCAGCAGTCCAGTGGTGACCTGAACGGTGCTTCTTCCAGCCTCGAGCGGGCGCAGCGTGTTGCTCCACGTGAGCCGCAGGTGCTGTACCGCCTGGCTCAGGTGCGCATGGCCCAGGGCGATGCGCCGCAAGCCGAACAGTTTGCTCGTCGCGGTCTGAGTTTCGCCAATGGTCGTCCCGATCTTCAGGCGAGTTTGTGGGAGCTGATCGCCCAGGCACGGGAGAAACAGGGGGATGCAGCTGGTGCCGCCCAGGCACGGCAGAAAGCCCGAGTCTCGCTGTGATGGATGTGCGCTTTCCCAAGATCGCCGAGCAGTTGCTGCTGATCGAGCGTGAGTTGCGCGTGCAGGGGCTGTGGGACGAGATAGCACCCAGTGCCGAGGCTCTGGCCAGTACTCAGCCTTTTGCCGTGGATACGCTGGATTTCGAGCAGTGGCTGCAGTGGATCTTTCTGCCGCGCATGAAGGTGATCCTGGAGCAGGATCTGCCGCTGCCCAATGCCTCCGGTATCCAGGAGATGGCCGAAATGGTGTTCTCCACCCGGCCGATGCAGGGGCGCGATCTGCAGTTGCGAATGTTGCTCAAAGAGTTCGATCAACTCATCGCGGCCACCCGCTGAATCCGAGACTGCCGGGTGTGCCTGGCAGTCGCCTTCGGATGCCAGGCACCGTCCTCCTCACCTCTTCCTAGCGCTCTTCTTGCCGTTCTGCCGGCAGCCTTGACCAGTCCCTGTCTATAGGCCGATGACCAAAGTCAAGGTGCGCATTTCTGAGTTGCTTGTCGAATATTGCGCAATCGAAGTGCAGGCAGTGGTTGTTTTCGGGTTTTTTCTTGCGTTCTCATGCGCTTAGTTCGAATTAACTACATAGACGACTTGACTTGAAGGGGACGAAACAGAAGAATCCAAAGTCCGCTGTAGAGGGACTGCCAGAAGCAGACCCACTCAGCAGATCATGAGGCGCACATCCGCGCCGAAGTGCTACACCCGCAACGCGTTACCTCGCGCTGGGTGGGAAAACCCCGCAACACTTTGGGGCGCTCCCAATACTTGCTCAGTCAGTGCTGACGTAGTCGGCGACCACCGTCGCTCATGCTCTGCTGAGAAGTAAACCTATTAAGACCCGCTCCCTTTTGAGGGCGGTATTCTGGCGTTTTAGAGGTGAACAACGTGGAGCTTTTATCTGGCGGTGAGATGCTCGTCCGCTTTTTGCGTGACGAAGGCGTCAAATATATCTACGGGTACCCAGGTGGTGCTCTCCTTCATGTTTACGATGCCCTGTTCAAAGAGCCGGAAGTGACTCACATCCTGGTTCGTCACGAACAAGCGGCGACCCATATGGCTGACGGCTATGCCCGTGCCACCGGTAAAGCCGGTGTGGTACTGGTGACTTCCGGCCCGGGCGCGACCAATGCCATTACCGGTATTGCCACCGCCTATATGGACTCGATTCCAATGGTGATTATTTCCGGTCAGGTGCCTAGCACCATGGTCGGTACCGATGCGTTCCAGGAAACCGACATGATCGGTATCTCCCGGCCGATCGTGAAGCACAGCTTCATGATCAAGCACGCTTCGGAAATCCCGGAAGTCATGAAGAAAGCCTTCTACCTGGCGCAGTCCGGTCGTCCCGGTCCGGTAGTGGTCGATATCCCGAAGGACATGACCAACCCGGCTGAAAAGTTCGAATACGTTTTCCCCAAGAAAGCCAAGCTGCGCTCCTACAGCCCAGCTGTCCGTGGTCATTCCGGGCAAATCCGCAAGGCGGCAGAGATGCTCCTGGCGGCCAAGCGACCTGTGCTTTATGCAGGCGGCGGCGTGATCCTTGGTGGCGGCTCCGCACCGCTCACCGAACTGGCCAAGATGCTCAATCTGCCAGTGACCAATACCTTGATGGGCTTGGGCGCCTATCCGGGTACTGACCGACAGTTCGTCGGCATGCTCGGCATGCACGGCAGCTACACGGCCAACCTGACCATGCACCACGCTGACGTGATTCTTGCAGTAGGCGCGCGCTTCGATGACCGGGTTATCAACGGTGCACCGAAGTTCTGCCCGAACGCCAAGATCATTCATGTGGACATCGACCCTGCCTCCATCTCCAAGACCATCAAGGCTGACGTGCCTATCGTGGGGCCTGTGGAAAGTGTCCTGACCGAAATGGTCGCGGCGCTCAAGGAAATCGGCGAGACCCCGAACAAGGACACGGTCGCCAGCTGGTGGAAGCAGATCGACGAGTGGCGTGGTGATCGCGGCCTGTTCCCTTACGACAAGGGCGACGGCAGCATCATCAAGCCGCAAACGGTGATCGAGACTCTGTGCGAAGTGACCAAGGGCGATGCCTTTGTCACCTCCGACGTGGGCCAGCACCAGATGTTCGCGGCGCAGTATTACAAGTTCAACAAGCCCAATCGCTGGATCAACTCCGGCGGCCTGGGCACCATGGGCTTCGGTTTCCCGGCAGCCATGGGCGTCAAGTTGAGCTTTCCGGATAATGATGTCGCCTGCGTCACCGGCGAGGGCAGTATCCAGATGAATATCCAGGAGCTGTCCACCTGCCTGCAGTACGGTCTGCCGGTCAAGATCGTTAACCTGAACAACGGTGTGCTGGGCATGGTTCGCCAATGGCAGGACATGAGCTACGGCAGCCGTCACTCGCACTCCTACATGGAGTCGCTGCCTGACTTCGTCAAGCTGGTTGAGGCCTATGGGCACGTGGGCATGCGTATCACGGATCTGAAGGATCTGAAGCCGAAGATGGAAGAAGCGTTCGCCATGAAGGATCGCCTGGTGTTCCTCGATATCCAGGTCGATACCAGCGAGCACGTCTATCCGATGCAGATCAAAGACGGCTCTATGCGCGATATGTGGCTGAGCAAGACGGAGCGTACTTAATCATGCGGCACATCATTTCCTTGCTTTTGGAAAACGAACCGGGCGCTTTGTCTCGCGTAGTTGGTCTGTTCTCTCAGCGTAACTACAACATTGAAAGCTTGACCGTGGCACCGACCGAAGACCCGACCCTGTCGCGTCTGACCCTCACCACGGTTGGTCATGATGAGATCATCGAGCAGATCACCAAGAACCTGAACAAGTTGATCGAGGTGGTGAAGCTGGTGGACCTTTCGGAAAGTGCTCACATCGAGCGCGAACTGATGTTGGTCAAGATCAAGGCCACTGGTGCACAGCGCGCCGAGGTCAAGCGCACTACCGATATTTACCGTGGGCAGATCGTTGATGTCAGCGCCAGCGTGTATACCGTTCAATTGACCGGTACCAGCGACAAGCTCGACAGTTTCATTCAATCGATCGGCACCGCGTCGATTCTGGAAACCGTACGCAGTGGTGTCACCGGGATTGCCCGTGGCGACAAAGTACTGAGCATCTAACTCAAATTAGCGAATGGCCGGAACGGCCTGATATAGGGGAAATTCATGAAAGTTTTCTACGATAAAGACTGCGACCTGTCGATCATCCAGGGCAAGAAAGTTGCCATTATCGGTTACGGTTCCCAGGGCCACGCTCAAGCTTGCAACCTGAAAGACTCCGGTGTTGACGTGACTGTAGGCCTGCGCAAAGGCTCGGCCACTGTTGCCAAGGCTGAGGCTCATGGCCTGAAAGTGACCGACGTTGCTGCAGCCGTTGCCGGCGCCGACCTGGTCATGATCCTGACCCCGGACGAGTTCCAGTCCCAGCTGTACAAGAACGAAATCGAGCCGAACATCAAGAAGGGCGCCACCCTGGCCTTCTCCCACGGCTTCGCGATCCACTACAATCAGGTTGTTCCACGTGCTGACCTCGACGTGATCATGATCGCGCCGAAGGCTCCAGGCCACACCGTGCGTTCCGAGTTCGTCAAGGGCGGCGGTATTCCTGACCTGATCGCTATCTATCAGGACGCTTCCGGCAATGCCAAGAACGTAGCCTTGTCTTATGCAGCTGGCGTAGGCGGTGGTCGTACCGGCATCATCGAAACCACCTTCAAGGACGAGACTGAAACCGACCTGTTCGGCGAGCAGGCTGTTCTGTGTGGCGGTACCGTTGAGCTGGTCAAAGCCGGTTTCGAAACCCTGGTTGAAGCTGGCTACGCGCCGGAAATGGCCTACTTCGAATGCTTGCACGAACTGAAGTTGATCGTTGACCTCATGTACGAAGGCGGTATCGCCAACATGAACTACTCGATCTCCAACAACGCCGAATACGGCGAATACGTGACTGGTCCAGAAGTTATCAACGCCGAATCTCGCCAGGCCATGCGCAACGCTCTGAAGCGCATCCAGGACGGTGAGTACGCGAAGATGTTCATCAGCGAGGGTGCTACCGGTTACCCATCGATGACCGCCAAGCGTCGTAACAACGCTGCTCACGGTATCGAAATCATCGGTGAGCAACTTCGTTCGATGATGCCGTGGATCGGTGCCAACAAAATCGTCGACAAAGCCAAGAACTAAGTTCGAGTCTTGTCAGAGAAAACGCGGCCTAGGCCGCGTTTTTTCGTTTGGACGGGTAGGTTCTGGTATAAAGCTGGATCCTTTGTGGCCGAATCACGGTCCTGGGGTATCTGTCGAAACTTTTCACACCGTTGCAAGGTATTTGTCCATGAGCGAACGTCCCGAAGAGCCAAACCAGGCCTCTGACGCCGAAAGCCTGCTACCGATCGATGAGCATGTCGAAGAAGGGCATGACGCTGAAGGCCGTAAAGTCCGGCATCGTGGTATCTATCTTCTGCCGAATCTGTTCACCACTGCGAACCTGTTCGCGGGGTTCTATTCCATTATCAGTTCCATGAGTGCCCAGAGTGCGCTGAGTGCCGGGGACACGGCGGGGGCGAGCAAGTACTTTGCCTTTGCCGCTATTGCGATCTTTGTCGCTATGGTCCTTGACGGTTTGGATGGGCGTGTAGCTCGTATGACCAATACCCAAAGTGCTTTCGGCGCCGAGTACGATTCACTGTCGGATATGGTTGCATTTGGCGTAGCGCCGGCATTGCTTGCCTTCGGTTGGGCTCTTGGCGATATGGGTAAGGTCGGCTGGATGGTCGCCTTTATCTATGTGGCGGGTGCTGCACTGCGCCTGGCACGTTTCAACACTCAGGTGGGAACTGCTGATAAGCGTTACTTCATTGGCCTGGCCAGCCCTGCGGCGGCGGGTGTGGTGGCGGGTATTGTCTGGGCTTTCAGTGACTACGGTATCCAGGGTTCGAAGATGTCGTTTCTGGTGGCGCTGATGGTGGCGGCGGCAGGCATGTTGATGGTCAGCAATATCAAGTACAACAGCTTCAAGGACCTGGATCTGAAAGGGCGGGTACCCTTTGTAGCGATTCTGGCAGTAGTGCTGGTGTTTGCCGTGGTGTTCAGCGATCCGCCACGTATTCTGCTGCTGGTGTTCTTGGCTTATGCAGCTTCGGGCCCTATCCAGTACCTGTTGCACCTGCGTCGCCGCAAAAGCGCCGAGTGATGTAATTTCCTCCATACTCCGCAGTCTATTGGTACATCTGTCCTCCAATACTGCGGAGTTGCCATGTTGTTCAAATTTCCCAAAGCGTCCGACTGCCTTGAGTCGGATGTCACGCCTGAATCTCTTTATCTCTCTCGACGCAGCTTGCTGGGTGGTGCGGTTGCAGGCATGGCTTTTGCCGGTTTGCCGCGTTGGGCAGTTGCGCAGGATATGGCGCGTTACGCCGACGTAGAGGCTGGCCGTGCGCCTGCGTGGTTCTCTGACAAGCTGACCAACACCCGGTGGCAAGCCGTAACAGTCAAGGGGGAGGCGATCACGCCTTTCAAGGATGCGACCCACTACAACAACTTCTATGAGTTCGGTACGGATAAGGGGGATCCGGCGGCCAACGCGGGTGCGCTCAAGACCGAACCATGGAGTGTGGTGGTTGATGGTGAGGTCGCCAAGCCTGGACGCTATACCCTCGAAGATTTCATGAAGCCCTACTCGCTGGAGGAGCGTATTTATCGACTTCGCTGTGTAGAAGCCTGGTCGATGGTGATTCCCTGGATAGGCTTTCCAATCTCAGCGTTGCTCAAGCAGGTGGAGCCAACCAGTAAAGCCAAGTTCATTCGTTTTGAAACACTGCAGGACCCTAAGAGCATGCCGGGTCAGCGTTCCGGTTTTGCCTTGATCGACTGGCCCTATGTCGAAGGCTTGCGTCTTGATGAGGCGATGCATCCATTGGCAATTCTTGCGGTAGGGATGTATGGGCGTGAGCTGCCTAACCAGAATGGTGCGCCTCTGCGACTGGTGGTGCCTTGGAAGTATGGCTTCAAGAGTGTGAAGTCGATTGTGCGTATCAGCCTGGTCAGTGAGCAGCCGAAGACTACATGGCAGAGCATTGCGGCCAACGAGTATGGTTTCTACGCAAATGTGAACCCGGCTGTTGATCATCCTCGGTGGACTCAGGCACGGGAGCGTCGTCTGCCGAGTGGGCTGTTCAGTCCTAACGTAAGAGAAACGCAGATGTTCAATGGCTACTCGGACGAGGTTGCTTCTCTATATAGCGGCATGGATCTTCGGAAAAATTACTGATGCGTTATTCGCTCTGGCGTGTCGTCGTCTTTATTGCTGCGGCTGTCTGGCCCCTGTATTGGCTGTATGAGGCCTGGGCTTCGGTGTTGGGGCCAGACCCCGGCAAGGTTTTGGTTGATCGTCTGGGCTTGGGTACTTTGGTGTTGCTGTTGATCACCTTAAGTATGACGCCGTTGCAGCGTCTTACTGGGTGGGCGGGTTGGATGGCGGTGCGCAGGCAGTTAGGGTTGTGGTGTTTCGCCTATGTCGTGTTGCACCTGTGTGCCTATGGCGTATTCATTCTCGGTTTGGATTGGTCGCAGTTGGGTGTAGAGCTGCGCAAGCGGCCATATATCTTTGTCGGTAGTCTGGGGTTCGTCTTTCTATTGCTGTTGGCGGTCACGTCCAATCGTTACAGTCAGCGCCGACTGGGCGCACGCTGGAAAAAGCTGCATCGGTTGGTGTATTTCATTCTCGGGCTTGGATTGCTGCATATGCTCTGGATTGTCCGGGCCGATCTGAAGGAGTGGGCGGTGTATGCATCTATAGGTGCGTTATTACTGTTGTTGCGCGTACCGTCAGTCATGCGCCGGATTCCTCGGGTTCTTGCTAAAAAAGCATCTTCTGCAACAAAAGCGTAATTAACCCTTGACGGCAGATTCTACAGGTCTATAATTCGCCCCACTTCCGGCGCAGTCGAAACGGAAAACTCCTTGAGATTCAAC